>JAYSUK010000287.1:0-9569 GCA_043719085.1 Burkholderiales bacterium
AGTTTAGGCCCGCACGAATTTCGTGTGGTGCCCGAAACCGACTGGGTGCGCGCCACCCAAGCGCAATTTGAGCCCATTGAAATCACTCCGAACCTGTGGATCGTGCCGACCTGGTGCCAGCCGCCCAATCCGACGGCAATCAACCTGCGCGTTGATCCCGGCCTCGCGTTCGGCACGGGCACGCATCCGACCACGCGCCTTTGTTTGCAGTGGTTGAGCGATGTGCCGCTCGCGGGCAAAACCGTGCTCGATTACGGTTGCGGCTCCGGCATTTTGGCCATGGCAGCCTCGGCACTCGGCGCTAGCAGCGTGTTCGGGGTCGACATCGATCCACAGGCGGTTGAAACGGCGCGTTTCAATACCGAAGCCAACGGCCTTCAGGTGACCTACGCCGTATCTGACCGTGAGTTGAATCAGCAATACGACGTGGTCGTGGCCAACATTCTCGCGGGGCCACTGACCGTGCTCGCCCCTGCGATTTGCGCGCACGTCAAACCGGGCGGACAGCTCGCACTCGCGGGCATCCTAGCGCCGCAAATTGAGCGCATTCAAGCGGCCTACGCGCCGTGGATCGCCATGACCGTCACCGCCGAGCGCGAGGGCTGGGTGCGGATGTCGGGCCAGCGCATCTAGGAAATAGTTTTATCGCGATCTCGCGTGCTCTGACTCTGAAGGTGCTAGGCAGCGTGGGCCCTCCGTGTCGTTTGGGAGGAATTACTCAACGACCCTACGAAAAATCCTAGAATCGCCGTGTTGAAATTTGTTTGTTTTTAGGAATTCGGTATGTCTACCCCCGTTAGTCGGTTGCGCTTGTCTACGTTGATCGCTGCAACCATGTTGGCAGCGGTCACCGCGACCGCCAATCCCAAGCTCGACGCGAATTTGCTTCAATCCGCTGCGGAGCAGCAGCGAATCAGCGCCCTGAAACCCGCCGAGCGCATTGCAGCCGCAGCCGCAGTGGCCGACCTTGAAGTGTTGATTCGGTTTGAGGGTGATGGCGTGGCCAAAATCCGCGCGGCGGGCGGCAAGGTGCGCTCGGTGCTGGGCAATATCGCCTCGGTTACGCTGCCCGCCAGCGCGCTTGCGGCAGTGGTGGCGCTGCCCGAGGTGATCTATCTCGAAGTGCCGCCAGCGCCAGTGAAGCGGCTAAACATCAGCGTGCCTGCCACACGTGCCTCGCAGCTGCGCAGTGGCACCGCGCCCAACTGGACGGGCAACGTCGGCACCGGTGCCGGGGTGATCGTAGGCATCATTGACGATGGCATCGCCTTTCGCCACCAAGATTTTCGCAACCCCGATGGCACCACGCGCATCATTGAGCTGTGGGATCAGCGCACTACCGGTGCTGCAGGCACGCCGCCGACGGGCTACACCGCAGGTGGCGTGTGCACCAGTGCAATGATCAATGCGGCCATAGGCGGCAACGCTGCCTCTTGCACCCAGCCGTCCACCGGCAATCACGGCACGCACGTGGGTGGCATTGCGGCGGGCAACGGGCAGGCCACGGGCAACAGCCAAGCGGCGTATCGCTTTGTGGGCATGGCGCCGAACGCCGACATTCTTGCTGCCAATTCGATTGGTGCGGGCGTGAGCGGCTCGGAGCTGGTCAACGCCGTCGCGTGGATGAAAGATCGAGCTACCGCGTTGGGCAAGCCGCTGGTGATCAACCTGAGCTTGGGCTCGTATTTTGGTGCCCGCGACGGCACGTCGAACTTTGAAACCGCGCTGAGCAACGCCTCTGGCGCTGGCGTGATCATCACCGGCGCGGCGGGCAACGAGGGCGGCGACAAAATTCGCGCCATTGGCACGCTTTCACAAGGCGAAATTAAGACAGTCAACTTCAACTGGGCAGCGACCGTCACGGGTGAAAAACGCATGGAGATGTGGTATCCCGGCGCTAACGTGTACTCGGTGAAGGTGACTGGC
Source organism: Burkholderiales bacterium (assembly GCA_043719085.1). Taxonomy (GTDB): domain Bacteria; phylum Pseudomonadota; class Gammaproteobacteria; order Burkholderiales; family Casimicrobiaceae; genus Casimicrobium. The sequence goes on from JAYSUK010000287.1 coordinate 1,927, forward strand.
CCAGGTGCAAATTGCGGTACCTCTGTCTTCATCAGCCCCGGTTCGCCGCAAACGTTTAACCCCGTTTGTGGTGGCGAATTGGTAGTCACTTCCACCGAGGCACAGATCAGCAACGATGATCGCCAGATATTGATCACCTTTAAACCGAGCGCAGCCATCCCCTCCGGATTTGTAGGCGCGTGGACTATCGATGTCCGCGGCGATACGGTGGCCGCAGCTAATACGCCGTTCTCGATAATCTGCGGCGAAGATTCGGGCGGCCTCCTGTTTACCAGTAACGCCGAGACGGTGACCCGTGCGATTCTTACCAACGCATCCAGCGCCAATAAGGTGATCGCGGTGGGTGCCTACAACACCAATTACACCTGGCTCACCACCGGCGGTGCCGCCAACAACCCTTCGAACACCGGCCCGTTGAACGACGTGGGGAATTTTTCCAGTCGCGGGCCACGCCGCGATTGCTCCAACCTCGCCAAATGCCCGCGCGTGATGAAGCCAAGCATCACCGCGCCTGGCGCGTTCATCATGGCCTCGCTCGGAGCTGATGCGCCCAATCCCGGTAACGACACGGTGGAGCAGGACGGCGTGCGTGTTGCTTACAACGGCACCAGCATGGCGACGCCGCACGTCACCGGCGCCATTGCCCTGATGCTGCAAAAAAACCCGGCGTTGACGCCTGAGCAAGTGCTGCGGCTGTTGGCCATCACCCGGCAAACCAATGCGTTCACCACCAATCTGCCCACTTTCAGCGAAACCTCGCAGCTAGTGCCTACGGTTGAAAACGACCACTGGGGCTACGGCATTTTGGATGCCAAAGCAGCGGTCGACGCGATCACTCAAACCATTACGGCGTTCAATCCGGCCACGTCGGTTACCGTGGGGGCAGCACCCGCGACGCTCACCGCCACGGGTGGCCTGTCGGGCAGCCCCATAGCGTTCGCCACCACCAGCGCCAACACCGTTTGCACAGTTGCCGGTAGCACCGTGACTTTTGTTGGCGCTGGCACCTGTGCGCTGACCGCCAATCAAGCCGCAGGCGGCGGCGCGTTGGCAGCGGCACAGGTCACGGCCAACATCGTGATTAACGCCTCTGGGTTGCCGCAAACGGTCGTTACCTTCGCTGCGCAAACGCCCACCTTCCAGCCGCTCATCATCGGCGGCACTTTCCCTGTCAATCCGCTGGCGGTGGCAGGCGCGTCGAGCTCGGCGGTGGTCTACACGGCGGCCCCGAGCGGGGTGTGCGTTGTCGCGGCAAATACCGCAGTGGTCACTATGGCAGGCATCGGCGACTGTGCAATTTCGGCCAATCAAGGCGGCGACGCGACTCACGCAGCGGCCACTCCGGTTACCCGGACGGTGGCGATTGTGGCCTCCCTTGACGTAGATCGTGCGCAGGTGGCCAGCCAATTTCACGCCACCACCGACGGCATGCTGGTAATGCGTTATCTGCTCGGCATGCAAGGCACGGCGCTGACCGCTGGCGCGCTCGGTGACGCACCTACTCGCGGCGATCCGGTGGCGGTCAAGGCGTATCTAGACGCGATTCGCAGCAAGCTCGACGTTGACGGCGACACGGTGGTTGAAGCTGCGACTGACGGCGTGTTGATCCTTCGATACCTGCTTGGTTTCCGGGGGCCTGCGCTGATCAATAGCGCAGTCGCCATTGCGCCTCGAACACCTACTCGGGTGTTGGCGACCGACATCGAAACCTACATTCGTAGTCTGATGCAATAGGTGGGTCGCAAGGCGGTGTGGCTACGGCACCCGCCTTGCTGTCCCCCCGGGCACGTTTGGGTGAATACCGCTCCGTAACACGCCCGTAGGCGATTCATGGTAAGTTACGGCTTCAAAGCGCGGTCACGTTGTCATTCACAATGTTGTACATGTCGCTTCGGGGAGCAGGAAACCGATGTCGTTAGCGATTTTGGCACTTGATTCCGGCGGCCAGCCGAAGGGCTGGATGACGCCCGAAAATGCAGTTTCCCAGTACGCGCGCGGCGGCGTGGTGTGGTCGTTGGGCCAGGTTATTTTTACGTTTCGTGGCGGCATTCAACGCAAAAGCGGCGAGCGCAGCGTGATCGAAGTGGCCTCCATCATCGCTTGCGACGGTGAACACAAACACAGCACCTGGAGCCCCGTCTCGGCGTTGCCCGGTCGCGACAACCGGTTGCTTTTTTCGCGCGACCGTCATCTTTGTGGCTACTGCGGTGACGAATTTGCCGAGGGTGAGTTAACGCGAGACCACATCATTCCGCGTTCACAAAACGGCAAGGACACTTGGGAAAACTGCGTCACTGCCTGCCGCGATTGCAACCTGAGCAAAGCCGGCCGCACGCCGGAACAAGCGGGCATTCGCCTGCTCTACGTGCCGTATCGCCCGGTGAAAAGCGAGAAGATGATTCTTGCCAACCGCCACATTCTTGCCGATCAGATGGAATATCTGCAAGCGCTGGCGAAGACGCACAAGCGAATGATGCGGGCGGCCTGATTCCGGGTGGCTCCCCTCGAACAACGGGGGAGGCGAGACGCCGCGTTAGCGATGCCTGGCCAACGCCGCACGTGCCATCGCATCGAGCTTTGCAGGTGCGATTAACTTGAGCCAGCGGCCAAGCTTGCCCCTCACGCTCATCACCACGTCGCGGGCTCGCGTGCGCATCATTGATGCAATGAGCTCAGCGCATTCTGCAACGCTCATCGCGCCTGCCTCGTTCAATCCCGATACACCCGCCGTTTTGCCCTGCGCGTTCCAGCCGTTGCGGCGGATCTCAGTGGCCACCACGCCGGGGTAGGCAATGCACACGTCGACACCCTCGGGCGCAAGCTCAATACGCAGCGCTTCAAAAAATCCGGTCTGGGCGAATTTGCTGGCGCAATACGTGGTTCGTCCGGGCACGCCGATGAGCCCCGCCAAACTTGAGATAGCAACGACGATACCTTTACTCAGCTTCAGGTGCGGAAGTGCGGCGTGAGTCGGCCATACGCTGCCCATCAAATTAATGCGCATCAGCCGTTCGTAAACGTCGGTGTCGGTGATCTCGTCGAAGTTTGCGTGCATGGAAACGCCCGCGTTGTTGACCAGCACATCGATGCCGCCGAACTTGTCGACCGCATGGGCAATCAGCGAACGGCAATTCGCCTCAATCGACACGTCGGTGGCCATCACAAAGGTGGTGGCACCCAGCGCCTCGCATTGCGCCGCAACGCTCTTCAACGCGTCAAGTCGTCGAGCAGCAAGGACGAGCTTTGGCCGTTCACGCGACAACTGGCGCGCAAGCTCGGCACCGATGCCATCCGACGCACCGGTGATGACGATCACCTTGTCGGCAAACGACATTCGTTAGCCTGCGCGCTTGGCCATTGTGGCCATGTGATAGAGCTCGTCTTTTAAATGCAGTCGCCGCTTCTTCAGGTCTTCCAGTGTGGTGTCGCCCATCGGCGCCACGCCCATTTCATCTTTGGTGATTTGATCGTCCACGGCATCATGCTGCTTGAGCAAATGCGCAAAGTGCAAATCTGTTTCTTTCAGGCGCGCGATGACCACGGCGAGCTCGGGGAATTCTCGATTCAGGGCGTGAGGCAGTAGTTGAGAGTGCATGGTGTGATCCTGCGATTTAGGGGTGACTACGATATTAACGTGACCGGCTTAAGAGGAAAAGGGGCGCATGGCACGGAGCAACTGGAATGTACGCCCTGGTACATGAGGATTGCGAGCACCGTGCAACGCGGCAGTTCGCCTGAACAATGAATTTACAGGAGTGCCCCCAAGGTATTGCGCGCCATAAACACCGAGCTCGCCAGCGTCGTCCCGCCAAACCGCAACTGTCGTTTGAGCACAAAATCAAACAGCAGCACATTGCGACGGCGGATGCTTTGCAACGTCGGTACGAGCGTCGGATCAAGCACGTTGGCGTAGGTCAGTGCCTCCAGGTTGTAGAGCGGCCAGACGCCCGGCAACGGGTAGTCTGAGCCGTGCACCAGCCGCGGGTGCCACGCCGTCTCCGCGATGATGCGCTGCCAAACGACCGCACTCCGGTTGTCCTGAAACACCGCCGACGTGTCAGCCAGTAAAAGGGGCTCGAAGGTGCGCTCGCCCATCAGTCGCGCGAACAACTCAAAGCATGGCACGGTCGATTTGGATGTGCGATCCAGATCCGCAGCGTGGCCCAGAGAGGCGCAATGGGCCATGATCAGGCGCACGCCGCGCTCCAGCGGTATACGCGCCAAAAGTGGGTTCAGAAATTCGTCGCGTCCTGCGCCGGGCACCGCCTTCTCCTCGCCAAAATGCGCAATCAGCGGCATGCGGGTGCGGGCCAGATACTCGTACACCGGATTCAACCGCGCGTCACGCCAGTTGATGTTCGTCGCGGACGGCAACCACTTGAGCGCGATGGCACCTTTCGCGCGTGCTGCAGCAATCCGGGGCACGGCGTCCTCGCGATACGGATGCACCGAAGCGACCCATTCAAAACGTTCGCGGTGGGCGGCAACCGCCGCTGCCGCGTATTCGTTGGGCACATGAAACGTGCTCTGCGCAAGATCACGCTTGCCGCGATCATCGTAGGCGCATTCAAAAGCCAGCAGCGCGGCTTTTGCGCCCGCCGGAAAGTCGGCCATCAGCCGCGAGAGCGTTCCGAGATACTGCCGATCCACGTCACTTGTGGTTTCGTCGACACAGGCTGCGCCGAGAATATTTTTTCGCCGCAGCACTTCAATCGGCCGCCACAATGAGTAGAGCGACGCGTTGACGTGGCAGCCACTTCCGCTGTCACCCGTGCCAAGCAAATGCGCGTGCACGTCCAGTATGGCCGCTGCATTGAGACCGGCGAAACCTGCGTCAATCAGATCCCGTTCAGCAGCCGTCCACGGACGCTGCGGTTGGCACGGGTTAGACAGACCGTCCTTAAAGGTGAGCGCTGAGCACGGTGTAGTGAAGCCCCACAGCCCCGCAAAAAGCAGCGTGCCACAACACAGAAAGTTGCGGCGCGAGATACTGTGATTTAGGGGGGGGCGTTGATTCAGACGAAGGGTCAGGTGTCATGTTGATCCCTTCTTGAGAAGTCGTGAATCAAATTCTGCCCGCAGTGCGCTCTTTTAGATCGCCTGCGACCTTGCGTAGTGCCTCGCGATACGCGAGGCCGCGTCACCCAATAGTCAGCTCAGAGGTAGCGAACGCTAACGATCTCCACTTCGCGGGCACCGCCCGGTGCCAGCACTTCGACCACGTCGCCGGCCATCTTGCCGATCAGCGCGCGCGCGATGGGTGAGCCGATAGAAATTTTGCCGATCTTGAAATCGGCTTCGTCTTCGCCAACGATTTGGTAGGTGGATTTTTTCTCGTTGTCGAGGTCTTCAAACTCAACCGTCGCGCCGAAAACCACTTTGCCGTCCGCGTTGGTAGTCGTCGGATCGATCACCTGCGCGTTACCCAGCTTGCCTTCAATTTCTTGAATGCGGCCTTCGATGAACGACTGCTTTTCCTTGGCGGCCTCGTACTCGGCGTTCTCGCTGATGTCGCCCTGCAGCCGCGCTTCACCAATGGCGCGCGAGGTCTCGATACGGTCGACGGTTTTCAGGCGATGCAGTTCGGCCTTGAGCTGTTCTGCGCCAATTCTGGTGAGGGGAAAAAGTGCCATAGCGATCTCGATTTACGGTCCGTCCCGGCGCTTATCAATGGGCGGTCGGAGCGAGGAGAAAAAACAAAGCCCGCCGGTTTCGCTCTCGGCGGGCTAAATAAGTGCGTTAACAGTTCTACTGTACTACAACTTCTTTCAAAAGCGACTGTAGCGAATAGGGGGTTAACTCGGGGCCATCCTGAATGCCCATGGCGGCGGCTTTGGCCCCGGCCATCGTGGTGTACATCGGCATTCTGGCGGCGAGCGCAGCGCGGCGAATGTAGGAGCTGTCGGCCACTGCGCCACGCTTTTCCTCCACCGTGTTGATCACCAGCGCGATCTGCCCGTCCTTGATCATGTCGACGATATTCGGGCGACCTTCCTGAACTTTTTTTACCGTTTCGCAAGGCAAGCCAGCAGCAGCAATCGCGCTCGCCGTGCCTTTGGTCGCAGTCAATACGAAGCCGACTTCGTGGAGGATTCGCGCGACTTCGGCCACCTTCGGCTTGTCGCCGCTTTTGACCGAAAGGAAAACTTTGCCTGCCGTTGGCAATACGATACCCGCGGCAAGCTGCGATTTCTCGAACGCTTCGGCGAAGCTGTAGCCCACGCCCATCACCTCACCCGTGCTCTTCATTTCCGGGCCGAGAATAGTGTCGACACCGGGGAATTTGTTGAACGGGAATACGGCTTCTTTTACCGAAAAATACGGTGGCAGCGCCTCGCCCGTGATGCCTTGCGATTTGAGCGACTGGCCGGCCATGCAACGCGCAGCAATCTTGGCGAGCGAACGCCCCGTGGCCTTGGACACGAACGGCACCGTGCGCGACGCGCGTGGGTTCACTTCGAGCACGTAGACCACGTCCACGCCGTCTTCCTGTTTGACGGCAAACTGCACGTTCATCAGGCCCACGACTTTCAGCGCCATCGCCATCAAAACGGTCTGCCGACGTAACTCATCTTGCAACGCGTTAGACAGCGAATAAGGCGGCAATGAACACGCCGAGTCACCCGAATGCACGCCCGCCTGCTCGATGTGCTCCATGATGCCCCCGATCACGACGTCGGTGCCGTCGCACAACGCATCAACGTCAACTTCAATGGCGTCATTCAGATAGCGATCCAGCAGTACCGGCGAATCATTCGACACCTTGACCGCTTCGCGCATGTAGCGCTCCAGGTCTTCCGGCGCATGCACGATTTCCATGGCGCGACCTCCGAGCACGTAGCTTGGGCGTACGACGAGTGGATAACCAATTTCGGCGGCGAGACGCAGCGCGCTGGCCTCATCACGTGCGGTGCGGTTGGGCGGCTGTTTGAGGCCGATTTCAACCAGTAGTTTCTGGAAACGCTCGCGGTCTTCGGCCACGTCAATCGCGTCCGGCGTAGTGCCGATGATCGGCACACCGTAGCGCTCCAAATCACGCGCAAGTTTGAGTGGCGTCTGACCACCGTACTGCACGATCACACCGATGGGTTTCTCGACGTGAACAATTTCGAGCACGTCTTCGAGCGTCACCGGCTCAAAGTACAAACGATCCGAGGTGTCGTAGTCAGTCGACACGGTTTCCGGGTTGCAGTTGACCATGATGGTCTCGTAACCATCTTCGCGCAACGCCTGCGCGGCATGCACGCAGCAGTAGTCAAACTCAATGCCTTGCCCAATGCGGTTCGGGCCGCCACCGAGCACCATGATTTTTTTCTTGGTTGAAGGCTGTGCTTCGCACTCGTCTTCGTAGGTCGAGTACATGTACGCAGTCTTGGTCGCGAACTCGGCGGCGCAGGTGTCCACGCGCTTGTACACGGGACGCACGCCCTGCGCATGGCGAGCTTCGCGCACTTGATCTTGCGTGGATTTGAGCAGATACCCCAGTCGACGATCCGAGAAACCTTTGCGTTTGAGGTGGCGCATTTCATCGACGGTGATGCTGTCCAGCGAGCGCTTTTCAATCGCCAGTTCGAGATCGACGATCTCCTTGATCTGTGTCAGAAACCACGGATCAATCGAGGTGTCTTCAAACACTTCTTCCA
>JAYSUK010000288.1:0-30785 GCA_043719085.1 Burkholderiales bacterium
GCAACGATTGCATCAAAAGACATGGGCGAAATCTTCGACGAAACTTTTTCCGAAGCTGAGATACCGTATTTGCGCGATCACGAATGGGCACACTCCGCACAGGCCATGCTGCAACGACGCACCAAGACCAATTTGCTCGCGTCGCCCGAATCGCTGCCGCGTATCAATGCGGCCATTGAAGCGGCGCTACGATGAGCTTGGCGCAACGCATGCTTCCTCTCAGCGCAATCCCCAACGCCGCGCTGCGCCACATAGATTTCCTCCTGTTCGACGTCGACGAAACCTTCACCACCCACGGACTGCTTCGTCCTGAAACCTACGCTTCGCTGTTCTCGCTACGTGACGCTGGCATCACCGCTGTACCGGTCACCGGTCGCCCTTCCGGCTGGGGCAATGTCATGCTCTCCACCTGGCCGATCAAGGCCTGCGTCACCGAAAACGGCGGCGTTATTTCGTGGAAAGATGCGACCGGCATTGCACGACAGCAAGTCATTCATCATGAGCATCGCGGCGAAGGCTACATCGAAAAACTACGCGCGCTAGGCAACGCTATTGCCGCGCGTTATCCTCAAGTCAGAGTCAGCGCTGATCAGCCGTATCGACTCACCGATCTCGCCATTGACTACGCCGAACAATCGCAGGGTGTTAGCGAAACAACTATCGCGGACATCGTCGACTGGATGCGTACGGAGGGCTACCAAACCGCCGTCAGCAGCATCCACATTCACGCGTACAAACCCACCAACGAAAAGGCGGACGGCGTGTATCCGTTGATGCAGGTCGCGTTCGCAATGGGCATGGACGAGGTGCATGCGCGCGCCGCGTTCATCGGGGATTCACCGAACGACGCATCAATGTTCGCCGCCATCCCGATGTCGGTGGGTGTCGCTAACGTGCGTGCGAGTCTCGGCAAAATTGCCACACCACCGGCTTACGTTTGCAGCGCGGAACGCGGCGCAGGTTTCACTGAGTTCGTCACCGCGTTGATTGCTGCGCGCGGATAGTCACACCCCAAGTTTCAGGAGAAACACATGATGGTTCTAATTCGAGTATTTGGCCTGCTGCTTCTCGCCGTGTTGATCTTGTTTGGCGTGTGGCTCACGTTCGTCAATCTCACAGGTCGCGAGAATTCCATGTGGTTTGGCGGTCGGCCCTCCACGCTCGGCGTTAAGGACGGAAAGCTATCCGCTCCGCGCCCAACGCCTAATAGCGTAGTGAGCGAAGGGGTTGAATCGACTGACGCAGCCTATGTGCCACCCATCGCATTCACGGGCGACCCGAGGGTCGCTTTGGCCAAGCTGGGTGCCGTGTTGCAGGCGCTGGATCGCGTGACCCTCATCAAGGTGGACGAGACCTACCTGTACGCCGAATTCCGCAGCAAAACGCTCGGCTATGTAGATGATTTTGAAGCGCGTGTTGACGCTGCAACCAACGCGATCCACGTGCGATCCGCGTCGCGCCTGGGTCGCCGCGATATGGGCGTGAATCGCGCCCGCGTCGAAATGATTCGCGAAAAGTTCGCGGCAGGCTAACAGCTTTTGCAGAAACGCTTTTATTAACGTGGGCAACCAAGCGCTTTTGCCAGAAGTCGATTGATAGCATTTATCGCCTGTAGCCCGCATGCAGAAACAACTTCGTAATAAAGCTGTAGTTGCTAGGCCACAAAAATCGCCCCCGATTTTTGACAAACTGCGCGCAATCCGCAACAATAGTCGGCTTCGCTACGAAAACACGAAAATTCGGGAGTAGTGAACACGGCGCTTTAGCTCAGCTGGTTAGAGCGATGGAATCATAATCCACAGGTCCGGGGTTCGAGTCCCTGAAGCGCCACCAACACACTGTTCCATTGAGTCCCAGTAAGTCCAAATAAGCAAGAACAAACAAGGACTTACAAGCGTTTCGATGGTTCTGTCCGTCCCGTACTGCCCCCTTGCAGCGCGGGTAACAAACGGGTAACTTTACGGGTAACTCTTTTCGATACCCGTTTTCGGGTGGAAAGTTACCCGTGCCAGTCATCACAGACAAACTGCTCAAAGCGGCCAAATGCCCGTCAGACAAGCGTTTCCGAAAAATCAGCGTTGGCCAAGGCTTGCTGCTTCAGGTAAATGCGGACGGCTCAAAGTGGTGGCGCTTTCGGTATTCGTTTCAGGCAACCGAAAAGATGTTGTCGCTCGGCGTGTATCCCGACGTGACGTTGAAGGCAGCGGGCGAACGTCGCGACGAACTGCGGGCGCTGCTGCGTGAAGGCATCGACCCCGGTGCGGAGCGAAAGCGCGAGCGCGCGGCAAGCGTTGCGCTGACTGCCAACGCGCTGGAGTCGGTTGCGCGCGAATGGCATCAGCTACAAACCGTGAAGTGGAGCGCATCGCACGCTGAACGCATCAAGCGTCGGTTTGAGCGCGAAGTTTTTCCGTGGCTTGGTAGTCGTGACATCGCCACCATCGAGCCGCCTGACGTGCTGCAAATCCTTCGCCCGCTCGAAAAGCGCGGCATCAACGAAACCGCACACCGTGTCCTTGAAAGTCTCGGCCAAGTTTTTCGCTACGCAATCGCGATAGGAAAGGCCACACGCAATCCGTGCGCCGATTTGAAGGGTGCGCTTGCCCCGGTGCAGGCGGAGCACATGGCGGCCCTAATTGAGCCGAAAGAGGTGGGGGCGCTGTTGCGCGCCATTGAAGGCCACAAAGGTTCGCCCGCTGTTCGCGTCGCCTTGAGAATGTCAGCGATGCTGTTCCAGCGACCCGGCGAGATACGCGGCATGGCGTGGGACGAGCTCGACCTTGACGCGGCGATGTGGACGATCCCCGCTGACCGGATGAAGCGCCGCAAGCAGGACAAGCTGAACGGCCAACCGCACCTTGTGCCGTTGCCGAAGCAGGCCATTGCATTGCTGCGCTACCTGCACCCCGTCACCGGCCACGGCAAACTTTGCTTCCCCGGCCAGCGCGATCATGACCGCCCGATGAGCGAGAACACCATCAATGCCGCGCTGCGCTCGCTTGGGTACGCCAGCGACCAGATGACAGCGCACGGATTCCGCGCCACGGCGCGCACGATCATGGCGGAGGCGCTGAACATTGACCCGAACGTCATCGAAGCCCAGCTCGCACACGCTGTACGTGACCCGCTCGGACGCGCCTACAACCGCACTACGTACCTACCGCAGCGCAAGACGATGATGCAGGCGTGGGCAGACTTTCTGGACACGCTGGAAGCGGGCGCGAACATCATTCAATTTGCCTCGAAAGCAGCGTAGAACTATCGCAACATCTAGCCCGCGCGGGCGAACACCGAGCACCCTACTCGGTTGGTGTGGCGATTCTTTGTAGGGGTAGCTGCAAAGGTGCGTGATGGGCGCGAAAAAATTCACAGGAGGTCTCAATGAGCCGTTTGAGCCGATACTCCTTGGTCTGATTACTGAACAGGAGGCGAGATCACAACGACAGCCTCTATTGAACGAAAAACTTGCCTTGATCCTGAAACACTATGGCATAGCCGAGCGTGACTCGGGATACCAAATGGAGGCGCTCGCGCATTGCTTGCTTCGCGATTTTGTGCCGGGATTTCAGGTCGCCGACCCAAACAAGGGTGTGGGCCGAAAACAAGTATGGAACGTTGTTCGCTTGAGCTTCCTTGTTTGCGAAATGCGTAGGTGCATTTCGCAAACTACTATTCCCAGAACCGAGCTTGCAGCCGCCCGAATTCTGGCCAAGCAAGACCCTTGGAAAACGATCTGTGCAATGACGAGCCACGACAAGCAAGGAGATGGTGAAGATGAGCGAGCCGAAACATTACGCCGACTGTACACAACCGCAAAAGGCAAAACTCCAGACTTTGCCAGTCGAAAATATGAGCGTCAAAAAGCGGGGCGACCGTTGAGTAAGTTTGACTCCTACGATTCGATGTTGAAGCGTTTGATTCGCGACAACTTCCGCGTGCCGTTTGTGTAGCAAGTGAAGTAATCGAATCGGAATTGCTTCACGACTATTTGCATTTCGCCTCAATGAAGTATTGGAATTCCAATTGCTTCACATGAATCATGTCCTCATGACGCCGCAGCAAGCTTTCTCGCTTCCGGCTCGTCATAAGGATAATGAATGCAAACCACAATCGAGTCCGCGGAGGCCACAAACCGCGCAGCGCGCCGCAAGGTGTCGCAGTCACTAGATGCAATTAATTACCCGGACGCTCACTTGCGTATCGACGTGGTGCTCGCCGTCACGGGCATTTCACGATCAGAGTGGTATCGACTAGTCGCTAAAGGCGAAGCGCCGCAACCCTTACGACACGGGCCGCGCTGTTCGCGCTGGATTGCGGGCGGAATCAGCAAGTATCTTGCTGACCGCGCGGCGAAGGGAGCTCGCTAATGAACGCCGTTCAAGACCTCACAAACGAAATCGCCGGGGTGGAGCCCGGCGAGTTGACTGCAACGACCAAGAGGCAAAAAACGAATGGTAACAGTCTGGGCGCGCAATGTGCGAGATTGTTGAAGCGAATGCAGGAAGGCCCGGTCACTACGTTTGAGGCCATACGCGAACTCGACATTTATCACTGTCCCGCGCGTGTGCTCCAACTGCGCAAGCAGGGCCACCTGATCACCACCGTTTGGAAGCACATACAAACTGAGGCCGGTACGTGGCACAAAGTTGGCATGTACGTTTTGACGACGGTGAAGACATGAGCCGCGCGTATCTAGCGGAGTGGGTGCGCCAGCTTTGCGTCGGCACGACTGCCGTGCACCACGTAGACAGCCTGAGCGCCTCAGAGCTAACGAGACTCGTTCTGTTGTTCGTCAACGGCGACGAGTTGGCTGAGGGTTGCGCATGACGCACGCATCGTTCTTGTCTATCAAGAAATTGAACGACGGCAGCGGCCACGTTTTAGCCGCTGCTCGCCACAACAAGCGAAAGATTCAGGCGGAGCAAGGGGCAGACAGTCACATCAACTCCCTACACTCGCGCTTGAATTATTCGCTCTGCGGTGAACCCACGCCCGAAGCTATCAGCGCACTCGCAAAACGCAGGATGAACGACGCCGGTATCGTCAAGCTGCGCAAAGACGCAGTGCGGTGCATCGAAGTGCTGTTCTCGCTTCCGTTTGCATCATCCATCGACCAACGCCAATACTTTGAGCGCTGTACGCAATGGGCGGGCGAACGGTTCGGACACGACAACCTGCTTTCGAGCGACGTTCACCTAGACGAAGCTTGCCCGCATTGCCATGTGCTGATACTGCCACTGCGAGATGGGCGCATGATGGGTAGCGACATGGTGGGCGGACGGGCGCAGCTTATAGCGACGCGCAAGCACTTTCACGACAACGTCGCAACCCTATATGGTTTGAGTCTGGAGCCCCGACTGCGCGGCGCTGGAAAGACTGCGTTAGCGATAGCGGTCACCAAACGCCTTCTGAGCGGTTCCGATCCGATTACGCGTTCGCCGCTGTGGCAACTTGTCCGCGACACGATAGCGCGCGATCCCGCCCCGTTTGCGTTGGCTTTGAATGTCAAACTACCCTCGCCGACGGAGAAATTCAAATCGGTGGTGGCAATCTTCACAGGTACAGGCAAGAAGACCAGCGAGGACAGAAAGCCTATAGGGTTCGTTCGTCCGCAAACACCGAACCCTATGCTCTGTAGGGTTCGCCCAATCTCCACCGCAGCTCTACCCGTTGATCCAACGGATTTTGTTCGCGTACGGGATGACGAGTTTTCAAGTAATCAGTACGACATGGAGACGGGCGAGATCATTCCGGAGTGCTTGGATCGCGCGTTTCGTGGCGACCGGGCGACGTTGTTGTCAGTGGAGCAAATCGCATGAACATAGCGCGCCAAAGGTTGGCCGGTGGCGGTAAGTGATGCGCTGGAAACTTGAAAAAAATCAAGTTGATTCAAATCGTCGTGGCAATGTGGCAGAACAGCAATGACCAAAGTGAAGACAAATAAACCGGGCAGCCCAAACACGTCATCCAACGTGTTGACCTTAAAAGTTGACTCCGCCGATTTGAACGAAACACAAGCCGAGAGCAAAGCAAAGCGAGTCGTGACGGTCGCAGAGATACACGCGGTGGCTGGCGTTCAAGCGTGGTCGAAGCATTCATTCGGCGCTGACACGAACCTGATGACATTGCTCGAAAAGATTGAGGCGCAAACCGCAGCAGTTCAAAGCGGGGACATGTCGGACGTGGAGGCGATGCTGTTCGGCCAAGCGTTGACGCTGCAAGCGACTTTCACCACGCTATCGACCCGAGCTGCTCAGAACTTGAGCACGAACGCTGTAGCGACCGAGGCATGTTTGCGGCTGGCATTCAAAGCGCAATCACAGTGCCGCGCAACATTGGAGACGCTGGCAGAAGTAAAGAATCCACGCACCGCGACATTCATCAATCAGGCGAACGTTTCGGGTGGGAATCAGCAAATCAACAACAACGGTGCGACGCCCGCCTCGATTGAATGCCACCCGCACGAGAAAATGGGAGAGCGGCCAAACGAACTATTGAGCGATGAAAGGACAAAGGATGTCAAACCAATGGACGGCAGAGCGACGGGCAAAGCAGGCAAAAGCAGTCCACGCGTGGAAGCCATGGAAACACGCCACAGGGCCTCGCACGGAGATGGGTAAGGTGAAATCCTCCCGAAACGCCTACAAGGGCGGGGAGAGGCTGTTAATGCGCGCGCTGTCGCGCGCGCTGTCGCGCGCGCTTAGCAGGTACGCTACAAACTCTGCATGTTTCTGGTAGGCGGGCGGCGGGGCACCATCCGATCTGTACTCGCTCGGACGCGATGTGGTGCGTCAACTTGGACTTGGCACCGACGGAAATGAGTGAGTCCGCTACAAGCGCGGAGACAGCCACAACGTAGGTCGATTCAACCGCGACGACGCACAGCACACAGCGGCTGATGTGGTAGCCGCTGGCATGAGTGGCATCAACGTCGAGCGCTCTGTTGCCGATACGCCCGAGACCGAGCGTGATGGGGTGCTCACGCGCTCGTAACCAGCGAAACGCACGCCGGAAGCGGTTTGCATACGCAGGAAATTCAAAACCGTAACGTTACGGCGTTGACCTCAAAATAGCTTGCGACCGCAGCGGGGTGCCACAGAGTATGGTTGGAAAAGTTCAATGCACCTATAGACACGGTTCGCTCGGCTATCTGTAATCCGATTACAGATTCGATGCACTACCTAGACGCATACACCGACGAGGAAATCTCAATGCAGAATTCAGCATCGCCTACCGGGAAAAGATCGAAAGCGGAATTGCTGAAAGTGCTCAACGCCTTGAATCCCTCGACCAGAGCGACAGTGTTAGCCGCAGCCAAGAGGAAGCACATCCAAGCGCGCTTCGAGCAGGAAGAGACCGAGAAAACGCAGAAATAGATGCGCGGGCGGCGCGCGAGGCCGACCCGCCTGCGCCACCAGAAGCTAGTCCGACAGCTAGCCCCCTAGCGTGCTCACCGTCACCCCTCGAAGCCGCAGCCAAAGCGCTTGAAAGCGCAGCGGTTGCCGTGCGAGCGATGGCGCAACCAGAAGCCCGCCCAGCGCTCGACTTAGCCGGGCAATCCATAGCAGATATTCGCGCCGACGAAGTCAGGCAGAAGCGACGCAGCGGCTAAATCGGCGCAGGACAACGCCCCGTCACCTCAAGGATTCACCATCACAGGCAGTAAAGGTGCGGCTTATGTGGGGGCCGCAGCGGGGCAGAACATGCTATTTAGAAATGAACAGAACGTGTATCGTGCTGATGTCGAGAACCAAATTTCTCGCGGCAAATTAGACGGGCTGGATTCTCGAAGGAAATTAACCGAATCTGCATCGGGTCGAACCCTTCGAGCTTTGGACCTCACAAGAGAATTGCAACAGCGCGGAGCGTTGCGTCGTGTCCCACAGTGAGATAGCAGTCTTGGCAACGTGATTTCCGCCTTTAAAATAAAGCGGCACATCAATTGCGTTTCTTACTGCGGAACAGTAGGGGGACACGGATAACCCTTTTGCACTCGAACAATTGTGGGGCTATCGACATAGCGACAGATCGTTATGAAGTATCCCGCCTCTGGCACGTCGCTGGGTGCAGAACTGAGAAGCGTATTTGCGGATAAAGGCATCGATTTCAAGATTTCCTTCCTCATGCTCTCGAATTCTTCCGAAGTTATTAACGCTTCTTTCAGCAGAGCATTTAGCTCTCTCAGACGTTGTGCAACGCCTGTATCAACGTTCGCCGGTTTGTCGGTAGTACTCGAAAGTGCCGGGGCCACCTTCGACGCGGCAGAACTCGCGGGTGAGTCCTTGTTCGGAATGGTGCCTTGCGACTCCTGCGCAGACTCAGCTCGAATTGGAACACCTGAGTCCACGGCTGATCGCGAAGGGGGCACAAAACCAGTTATGCCTTCTGAAAGTTTTTCCATTTCCTGCCGTTGCTGGTCAAACGCTGCAGCGGTTGTCCACGCATTTAGGCCGACAATTTCCTCGTCCGTCTCAAGGATGGTTTGAAGGTAAGTTATCTTCGTTCCGCTCTTGATTTTGCCTGTCACGCGAAACCGCCATGCTCTAACGCCGCTTGCTCTCGTTTCGACGACCTCAGACTGCTCGGGTTCAGTCAAGCTATTTGCTTGACCTGCTCGTTTGGTCATCACGAAAGTCATCATGTCAGTTATCCCTTTGCGCGGCACG
Organism: Burkholderiales bacterium; assembly: GCA_043719085.1. Classification (GTDB taxonomy): domain Bacteria; phylum Pseudomonadota; class Gammaproteobacteria; order Burkholderiales; family Casimicrobiaceae; genus Casimicrobium. The sequence continues at coordinate 8,667 of JAYSUK010000288.1, forward strand.
GCAGAAAGGAACAGCCCGGTATCAGTCGTACGATTGATCGCCATTAACTGCCCGCCTCCATTTTTGGCTGCGTCGCTAAGCGGACTCGAAACCCATCCTGAGGGAAGATCAATTCCGACCTTGGTGCTGTGCTGTTGCCTGGAAGGCGCAAACGGAGTTACCTCCAACAACGCCCGAACGGGAAACTCGGGCTTCGTACATCGAATCGATGTACCCGACAACGATTTAATATTCCTAACTTCGCCGGTGGGCATACGAATGGTGTCGCCAACTTTCGCACCGGATGAAACGCAGTTTTCTCCTTCCGCTCCGGTGATCGCGTCCGTAATTTTCCCGGTCACCGATCCTGGAAGAAAGAAGAAGAACACGGCGTTTGCGTTGCCCGCCACCATGGCGACAGAAAGAACGATCGTGTTGATTAGCGTTCGCGTCATGATCGCCACAGTCCCGAGAGTTTGATCTAGCGACGTATGGTAACGCCGGATTAAACGAGTGGCGTAGAAACGGGCACTTCAGGACTTATTAATTTCGCTCAATGCGGTTTAAGTGTCATCCGCTTTGTGGGATATTTTGAGGGGTTCATCAGCCTCAGAAGCGAAAAAGCCCTGTAATTCAGCGCTTTAGATAGTTTAAATGACGGAGGGGCGGGCAAGGCAACCGTGCGCGCGCATCGCATTGCCTTATCTGCCTTACTTCACACAGGTCATCGGCACCATGATCGAAGTCGGATAGTCGTAAGCCGCACCCGTGCCAATGTCCACGCCCGCACCAATAATGCCGCCGAACAGGATGTTACCGAATGCCATGCCCTTTGTGGTGCTGTTGGCTGTTGTTGTTGCGGTTGGCGCGCCTTCTTTCGTGCAGACAATTGTTAGTGACCCATATGCACGATTTACAACTACGGAGCCGGGCGTCGTCACTGCCCACACTCCTTTGTCGTTGGTCAGCTTGCACGATGCAGCGGTGCAACCCGGCGTATCTACCGTAATAGATTGATTGGTGCCGCTGACGATTGATGCGCAGCCCGATAGGAGCGAGATCGCGAGCGCGCTAGCGAAGGTTGCTTTTCTAATCATGATTTCCCCGATAAATTGAATTGGTTGCCGTCACGGTGTAAACGGTAATGCAGCATATCTACGTAGCTGAGAACAATCAACTACCTGAGCACGTTGGGCCTGCCCTGAGAAGGCCTGGCTTTGTCGCTGTAGACGCCGCGAAGGACCGCGCCTCCGTAGCTGCGGCCGCCGCGTGTCACGCTTTCACCGGATGTACGCCGCTCTTCATTGCCCGCGTAGGAGCGATACAACGCTTTCGCCCTAGCGGGCAGTTCTGTTTGCTCACTGTGCACTTTCTCGACGTGCGCGATTGCAACTTGCCATGTCCGCTGTTCGGCCACAAGTTGTGCGGTGAGTTTGGAGACGGCAGTCGTCGGTAGTGGGTCAGTTTGACGGAGACTTTGTTACTACTCGGTAGCGGTGGGACGCAGAATTTGCTAACCTTGAGCGATGGCCAAAAAGGACTTTTCTCAAATTGCGTTCGCAGTTGTACAGCAAGCGATTGGCGAATCAATTGCGTCCTTGAGCACCAAAAACCAGGGTGCAGTTGAGCTGGTAAGATCAGGGGCACAAATGGCGGCGCGGCTCGCGCCAAAAGCCTGACACCAACGCAGCGAAGTGATATTGCCAAAGCCGCTGCTCAAGTTCCATGGAAGCGTAGCAAGTCCAAAAGCGTTTAGTTGGGATGGCGTCCCGTAGTCTATTGCCGATCACCATACGATCGCTTGAACCTGCCAACATGGGGAGCGCAGACGCCTCCTACATCGGTACGGGCGACGATGGTCAAGACTATGTAATCAAGACGATAGAAAAAACTCCCGACGGCCCCGCAGCCGAATGGTTTTGCCACGAACTCGCTGAATTGTGTGGCATCGCGGTTCCGCACTACTGCGAGCTAAAGATGCCTAGCGCAACACCCGCGTTTGGGTCGCGATTCGACGGGTCGGCGATCACTGATAAAACGGTCATCCTTCAACTTTTGCAGGGGTCGTTACCAGTGTCGTTGTTTGCGGATCGGCTATCTGCCATCCACGCATTTGATCTCTTTGTTGGCAACGATGATCGTCATCTCGGTAACTACCTTTTCGTCAAGAGCATTAGAGCGCACGCGGTGCAGGCGTTCGACTTTGGAAGGGCGTGGACTGAGCGCGGTTGGCCGATACCGCCTTTGCCGTTGCCGAGTGATTGCAACACGATGAAATACATAGAACGGCTGCTAATGCACCATAAGTTTGACCACGTTGCAGCTACCGCAGTTTTGCAGCGCATAGCCTCAACCACTCCCGAGCAAATAAAGGCAATTTATGCGAACATGCCATCAAAATGGTGCGATAAAAATTTGCGGAACGACGTAACCAATTGGTGGTCTACTCAAACAAGAATTCAGCGATTGGATCAAGTCGCGCTGGAGTTAAAAAATGGACGTTACAAATAAATACGCCGTCCTACGCGTTGTTCCTGATGAGCGGCGCGGAGAGCGTGTAAACATTGGGCTGATTGTCCTCAAGGACAGGTCAATCGACGTACGTCTTGTCGGATCGATGAGCAAGGTTTCTGCTGTCGACGGAACCATTGATATCGCTCAAATTTTTTCGTTGCCCCAGATGATCAAAGATTGGCTTTCCTCTACGCGGGGGGCCGATGCGAAGTACAAGATGTTGAAGAGTTCGGGGTTAGTTTCGGTCAGCGACCTTGGGTGGTTCAAGACGCGTGACAATGAGGAATATGAATCGACACTAGCCCGGCTTATGGACAAGCTAGTGGTTCCTCGATTGGCGCCGCCAAAACCTTCACTGGGTAGCACGAAAATTACTTCGCATTTGCGCGCTAGATTCAAGGTCAGCGGTATCTTGGGGCGGGTTCACGCTGATATTTCCAAGCATTTGGTAGTTGCTAACTATCCGCTCGCTGCGGACGAGGACTTGTTTGCCGATTTCGTTCTGAAAAATGGCGTGTATCGAGTCACCGAGACGGCTGATTTTCGCGCGGAAAGCGGCTCTGGCGGCGACAAAAGGCGCATCGCGTCTGAGGCAGCGGTCAAGCTGGATCGAGCTTTGAAAGTCTTCAAACGCAAGAACGTGATTCGTTATGCGGTAGTCGGAACCCCGAAGGGTGGTGACGCCACAGCATCAGTAAAGCTGCTCGGTAACTACGTTGATGAGATGTTTAATATTGACAGTTCGCTGGACATGGCGGATTACATGCAAAGAATGTTGGTTGCTGCAAAACATAGTCTGGAATTGACTAACGCGTAAAGTGCGCGTGCGTTCAACAGTCCGCTTCGGCGCGTTCATTTTTGTCCAAAATGCTTGACTCTGGTTTGTCGCTGAAGCGTAATGTTCATGATGAACTCGCTGAACATCAAAGCGAAAGCCGCAATCCTCTCCCTCCTGTTCGAGGGCAACAGCATTGCCGGTACGTGCCGTATCACGGGCGCAGCTAAGAACGCGGTCATCAAGCTGTTGCTTGAAGTGGGCGAGGCGTGCTACCAGTATCAAGATCGCGTGTTGCGTACCCGAACTGCGAGCGCGTGCAATGCGATGAAATCTGCTCGTCCGTCGGCTCGAAACAAAAGAACACAACCAAGGCAGCGAAGAAAGACGGCATGGGCGACGCGTGGACGTGGACACCTATCGACGCCGATTCCAACTGATCGTATGGTGGCTCGTAGGCGGTCGCGATGCATGACTTCATGCGAGACGTTGCGGCACGCCTGGCGACCCGTGTAAAGCTTACGGTTGATGGTCACAAGCCCATTGAGATGTCATACGCGCAAGTGAGCAAAATGGATTGTCGTGGATCGATTGTGGCACCTGAAACGGGTATCGCAAACAAGTGTCATCGCGTACTGAGACGGGTAACTTTGCGGGTAACAGTTAAAGTCATATTGCTAGAAGGCTCATAAAGGCGTTGTTTTAGCGCAACATGTGAAGGCCTGAAGCCCACCAACACACTGTTCCATTGAGTCCCAGTAAGTCCAAATAAGAAATAATAAACAAGGACTTACAAGCGTTTCAATGGTTCTATCCGTCCCGTACTGCCCCCTTGCAGCGCGGGTAACAAACGGGTTACTCTTTTCGGTATGTTGGGGGTCATCGAACAGATCACCTACTTGCTCTCCTGCGCCGTCTCGACGACCTGCACAGGTTTGAAAAAACAAATCCTTTCGCCTCGGCAAGCCGATAGAAAACAGCGTCTTCTTAGAAGGCAAGGATAGGCGTGGCCGCGGCTACATTTATTTGCGTTGGTCGCGCTTCAAAAACTTGGCTCTACCCCGACCCAAATAGCGAGCGCCACCGTGGGTCGCGCCGGAGCCGCTCCCACAGAGGGACGCTCGACTATTGAACGCTCATTGTCATCATCGGATCAGAAAGTGATCTGCAGGATTCGCGGGACTTCAGCCGCGGAACAATCAGGATCATGTCGCAAACTGATCACTACGCAACGAAAGAAAATACGCGAAATTGCGGAATGAGTGTTGCTCGATCATGATAGATTTCTCAGCACTGATACAAGAACGCAAAATTGGGGTGTCGTCAGTGACTAATGAAGTTGACAACTCAGCAGTAAGGTCTGGTGGCAAGTTAGCCATCGTCGGCCTCGGCTATGTTGGCTTGCCGCTTGCCGTTGAATTTGGCAAAAAGCGAACTGTAGTCGGCTTTGACATTAATGCGAAGCGCGTAGCCGAGCTCAAAGCGGGGCACGACTACACCGGCGAGACCGATGCCGGTGAACTGGCCCAAGCTAAATGGCTGACCTTTTCGACCGAAGTCGCGGCAATAGCCGATTGCACCGTCTACATCGTCACTGTGCCCACCCCGATTGACCAGCACAAGCGCCCCGACTTGACGCCGCTCATCCACGCAAGCGAAACGATCGGCGGCGTGCTCAAGCGTGGTGACATCGTCATTTATGAGTCAACGGTATACCCAGGTGCCACCGAAGACGATTGTGTGCCGGTGCTTGAGCGCACATCCGGTTTGAAGTACAACGTGGATTTTTTCGCGGGCTACAGTCCAGAGCGCATCAACCCTGGCGACAAAGTGCACCGCCTCACCACGATCAAGAAAGTAACCTCCGGCTCAACGCCCGAAACGGCCGATGTGGTGGACGCGCTGTATCGGGAGATCATCACCGCGGGCACACACAAGGCCCCGAGCATCAAAACAGCCGAGGCATCAAAAGTGATTGAGAATACTCAGCGCGATGTGAATATCGCCCTGATGAACGAGTTCGCGCATGTATTCAACCGCCTTGGCATCGATACACAAGATGTGCTCGCAGCGGCCAGCACCAAGTGGAACTTTTTGCCGTTTAAACCCGGTTTGGTAGGCGGTCATTGTATTGGCGTGGACCCCTACTACCTGATTCAAAAAGCGCAGGCCGCAGGGTATTACCCGGACTTGCTGATAGCCGCTCGCCGCGTGAATGACGCGATGGGTGGCTACGTGGCCAGTGAGGTCGTCAAGCTGATGATTCAACGAGGCATGGCCATCAAAAACAGCAAAGTGTTGATGCTTGGATTTTCGTTTAAAGAAAATTGCCCCGATTTGCGCAACACCCGCGTTGTCGATCTGGTTCGACAATTCGTTGAATACGGCGCGCACGTGGACGTTTGCGATCCATGCGTGGACCCCGAGGAAGCTTTCAGAGAATACGCCATAAACGTCGCACCCGACCTACCCGCAACGGGCTCATACGATGCAGTAGTTATTGCTGTTAGCCACAATGAGTACCGAGCCGCAGGACCTGCGCGTATTCGAAATTTGTGCCAGCCGCAAGGCATTCTCTACGATGCAAAAGCATTGTTCGCTCGCGGCGACGTGGATGGTCGATTGTGAATTCCGGGATCCCGGCGCGCCGTAATGTCGTTACGTGGTGCTCGTAATTCTCATGTGTCAGGGTGTACGTTCCGGTCGCTTCGCGCCGCGCGCCTAGCACTTCATTCCGAAAACGAATTTGTAGAAGCGCCTTAAATTGATTCAGTCACCGGTCACGATTTCACCGCGCAAACTGTGCGCTGCTGCTTCGGTGATTTTCACGTCGACGTATTGACCAATTAGTCGCGTCCCTTGAGGTCCAGCGGGAAAGTTCACCACGCGCATGTTTTCGCAGCGTCCCGCCAATTCGGTGGTGCTCTTCTTCGAAACACCCTCGATTAGCACACGCTCAACCGTGCCGACCATCGCCTGACTGTAGCCGAAAAACAGCACATCAATGCGCTTCTGCAATTGATACAAACGCTGCGATTTTTCGGCCGCGGGCGTGTCGTCCACCAGGTCAGCGGCAGGCGTGCCGGGACGCGCTGAGTAGACAAAACTGAACGCGCCATCGAACGCGACGTCGTCGATTAGTTTCATCGTAAGGTCATGATCTTTTTGCGTTTCACCGGGAAAGCCAACGATGAAATCCGACGTGATCGAGATGTTCGGGCGCACTGCGCGAAGTTTGCGAATTGTGCTTTTGTATTCAATCGCCGTGTAGCCGCGCTTCATGGCGGCCAGGATGCGATCTGAGCCGTGCTGCACCGGTAAATGCAATTGCGACACGAGCTTTGGCACCTTGCCATACACCTCGATCAGCGACGTGCTCATTTCGCGCGGATGGCTGGTGGTGTAGCGGATGCGCTCGATACCGGGGATCTCATCAATGAATTCGATCAGCATCGCGAAGTCAGCGATATCCGTCGTGTCGCCCATTTTTCCTCGATAAGCGTTCACGTTTTGCCCGAGCAGCGTCACCTCTTTCACGCCCTTGATCGCGAGCTCGGCGACCTCGGTCAGCACCGCTTCAAACGGACGCGAAACCTCTTCGCCGCGGGTGTACGGCACCACGCAAAAGCTGCAATATTTGCTGCACCCCTCCATGATCGAGACGAACGCGCTCGCGGCCTCGACGCGCGCTGGCGGCATGTTGTCGAACTTCTCGATCTCCGGGAACGAGATGTCCACCTGTGAGCGTCCCGTCTCGCGCCGTTTGGCGATCAGTGCAGGCAAACGATGCAATGTCTGCGGGCCGAAAACGATATCCACAAATGGCGCACGTTCAACAATGGCCGCGCCCTCCTGCGACGCAACACAACCGCCAACACCGATCACCAGATTAGGGTTCAGTTTCTTCAAATCCTTAACCCGACCGAGATCGTGAAACACTTTTTCCTGCGCCTTTTCGCGCACCGAACAGGTGTTGAACAGGATCACGTCGGCGTTGTCCGGCGTGTCGGTTTTCTCGAAACCTTCGGCAGTTCCCGCGTCAAGAATGTCAGCCATCTTGTCGGAGTCGTATTCGTTCATCTGGCAACCAAAGGTGCGGATGAAAAGTTTTTTCTTGGGTGCGGCTACAGTGGCGGGAGCGAGCGTGATTGCCGCAGAAAGGGTGTCTTGCATGGTGTGCAGGGCGCGCGGCTTTATCCGGCGGTGCGTTGGTGAGGGCGCAATTGTAGGGCGATCAGCAGCTTGTGCAAGCCAGTATTACGCATTACTATACATACTCATTACTAATGCGCCGCCAACCTATTTATGAAACTCACCAGCAAAAGTCAGGTTACCGTGCCGCAGCACATCCGCGCCGCCGCTGGCATTCAACCGCACAGCGAAGTCGAATTCAGCATCAATGATCGCGGCGAGGTGGTGCTCAAGAAACTAGCCTCGGTGTCGCCGATTCGCGCGGCGCTGGCCCGCGTCGCAGGCAGCGCCAACGCACCGGAATTCAAGGGCATGACCACCGATGACTACCTGCGATTCGTACGCGGGGAATGAGCGCGCCCTATCGGATGGCCGTCCCGGCGGCCACGCACCTGACCGTGCGCGAGCCTGACGCGCGCTTTCTTGATCGTCCTGAAGCGCCTGCCTCGCCAACCTTGGTCGACAGCAACATTTGGCTCGACATCCTCACGCAAGACCCCACATGGTACGAGTGGTCTGTTGGCCAACTTGATGCGCTGGGGCAGCACGCAGACCTCATCATCAACCCGATCATTGCCGCTGAAATCTCACCGCAGTACCGCACCGCAGCCGAGTTTGAGCATGTCCTCGGCCTGTTGCCTTGCAAACGTGAGGCACTGCCGTGGGATGCCGCGTATTTCGCAGGGCAAGCCTTCAAGGCGTATCGAACACGCATGGGGGAAAAGCGCTCGCCGCTGCCGGACTTTTATGTGGGTGCACACGCGACCATTCGTGGCTATCGGCTGTTGACGCGCGATGATGCTCGGTATCGAACGTACTTTCCAAGGCTCAATGTCGTTTCGCCCAGTTACCCGTAGGGCGCGAGTTGATGTGTACTAAAATGAAAAAAATACACATCACTACTTTAGGAAAGGCGAAGATATGCGCACCAATATCGAAATTGACGATAAATTAATGACCGCTGCGATGCTGGCCGGTGGTTTTTCAACCAAGCGCGAGGCGGTTGAAGAAGGACTCAAATTGATCGCGCGTCGTAAAAATTACGCCCGCATTCTCGCGCTCGGCGGGCAGATCATGTGGAGCGATGCAGCAAGTCCCGCCGCTGCGCAAAAGCGTGCCGCGTGACCGTTGAAGTCCTCGTAGACAGCAGCGTATGGATCGATCATTTGCGCGGCACGCTCACGCTGCAAGTCAAATGGCTGCGCGCGCGCCTAGTTGACGGAGGAGCGGAAATTTTGCTTGCTGATCTGGTGCTTTACGAAGTGCTGCGCGGTGTGCCGACAGACGCCCAAGCGCGCAAAGTTAGCAACGCTTTGGCTGCGTTTCCTTTGATGCCGTTGGCAGGCGCTGATATGGCGATTCTCGCCACCACACATTACCGAAAACTGCGACAACTCGGGTTCACCGTCAGCAAACTGGCAGACTCGTTTATCGCCAGTTTTTGCATTCGTGAAGGCGTGTCGCTGCTGCACAGCGACGCCGATTTTGACGCGTATGAACGGCATCTTCAATTGCAGGTGGTTAAAGCGTAACAATCAATTGGCCAATCGTAGGGTGTGTTAACGGCACGTTCGCAGAGCACGTTGATCAACGCCGATCCATGCGTGCCGCGTAACCCGCCGCTCGCCAACGGTTGCCGCCCGACACCGGTTTTGATGGGTATCGCTTCGCTCAACCCATCCTACGCGCTAGTTTGCCTTGACCGATGATGGGTTGAATAATACGGCGCGCGTTCGCGGGTTAAGCCGGACTTTCGTAGGGCGGGTTACGCGGCACGTTCGCAGCCGACGTTGAGCAACAGCGATCCGCGCGTGCCGCGTAACCCGCCGGTCGCTGATGGTTGCGCGCCTGCCTCCGGGTTGATGGGTATCGCTGCGCTCAACCCATCCTACGTGCAACGGCGCTACAAAAGCGGTACATGTTCAATCAAACGCGGAACGAGAAGTCGCGTCGCGACACTATCGCTTGTTATAGCCAACTCGTCGACGAAAAGCCCTACGTGAACGTGACCGCAAATGCGCGCGTTCATCACAGTCACCTCGTCGTCGTCAATGTAGAGCGTTACCGCCCGTGAATTGAAAACAGAAGAACTGCATTGCAACGTTGAAGCGCTCAACGAGACTACTTTGAACCCGTGCTGCCTCAAAGCCGCGACGAGGGTTTCTACGCAAATTTTTGCCACGACGCTCTACACCCGCACACAATCCACAAAATAATGCTCACCCGCCTTGTCATGCTCCATCACAAGTCCATGGACATCAGTATCAAACCCCGGCAGCAACGTGTTGAACTCTCGCGCAAACTGCAAATATTGCACAATAGTTTTGTTGAAGCGCTCACCCGGAATCAGCAGCGGAATGCCCGGCGGATACGGCGTCACCAGCATCGCGGTGATGCGGCCTTCCAGCTCGTCAATCGGTACGCGATCCACCGTGCGATGCGCCAAATGCTCAAACGCATCGGACGGTTTCATCGCGGCTTCCATCGGGGACAGATACATCTCGGTGGTCACGCGAGCGATGTCGAACTTGCGGTAGACGCCGTGAATGCGTTGCGCCAAATCACGTAAGCCCACGCGTTCGTACTCAGGGTACTTTCCGATGAATTCGGGCATCACTTTCCACAGCGGCTGGTTCTGGTCGTAGTCGGTCTTGAACTGTTGCAGCTCGGTGACCAGCGTGTTCCATCGACCCTTGGTGATACCGATGGTGAACATCACGAAGAAGCTGTACAGCCCCGTTTTTTCAACCACCACACCATGCTCGGCGAGGTATTTGGTGACCAGCGACGCGGGTATGCCCTGTTCGGAAAACTTGCCGTTGATGTCGAGCCCCGGCGTGACAATCGTTGCCTTGATCGGGTCAAGCATGTTGAAGCCCGCCTCAATCTGGCCGAAGCCGTGCCACTCGTCATCCGGCTTCAAAAACCATTCGTCGCGCTGGCCCACGCCAACATGGTCAAACCCGGACGGGCCCCACGTCGTGAACCACCAGTCCTGACCGAATTCGTTATCCACCTTGGCCATCGCGCGACGGAAATCGAGCGCTTCCGAAATGCTTTCTTCCACCAGCGCGCCACCACCGGGCTGCTCCATCATCGCCGCGGCCACATCGCAACTGGCGATGATGGCGTACTGCGGCGAGGTGCTGGTGTGCATCAGATACGCCTCGTTGAAGCGCGTGAAATCAAGCTTCAGATTCTCGGCATCCTGCACCAGAATCTGTGACGCCTGCGACAAACCGGCGAGCAGCTTATGCGTGCTTTGCGTGGCAAACACGGTGGAGTCCTTGCACGGCTTGCGGCCTGGCCCGATGGCGTGCATGTCCTGATAGAACGGATGAAACGCCGCATGCGGCAACCACGCTTCGTCGAAGTGCAGATTCTCGACGTAGCCCTCTAGTTCCTGCTTTATTGTCTCCACGTTGTAGAGCACGCCGTCATAGGTGCTCTGTGTGATGGTCATCACGCGTGGCTTTGCGGTTTTGTCTTTCACCAGCGGATGTGCGTCGATTTTTTTCTGGATCGATTCAATCGAAAACTGGTCGCGCGTGATCGGGCCGATGATGCCGAAATGATTGCGCGTCGGCTGCAAAAAGATCGGTATGGTGCCGGTCATCATGATCGCGTGCAAGATGCTCTTGTGGCAGTTGCGATCAACCAGCACGATGTCGTCGCGCGCGACGTTGGCATGCCACACGATCTTGTTTGACGTGCTGGTGCCGTTGGTGACAAAGAACAGATGATCCGCGCCGAAGATGCGCGCGGCGTTGCGCTCCGACGCCGCTACCGGCCCGGTGTGATCAAGCAATTGTCCCAGCTCTTCCACCGCGTTACACACGTCCGCACGCAGCATATTTTCACCAAAAAACTGGTGGAACATCTGCCCGACAGGGCTCTTTAAAAATGCGACACCACCCGAATGACCGGGGCAATGCCATGAGTACGAACCGTCGTTGGCGTAGTCCAGCAGCTCTTTGAAAAATGGCGGGGCCAACGAACCGAGATACTTGTTGGCTTCACGCAGAATGTTGCGGGCGACGAACTCCGGCGTATCTTCAAACATATGAATGAAGCCGTGTAGCTCACGCAAGATGTCGTTGGGCAAATGCTGCGACGTGCGCGTTTCGCCGAACAGGAAGATCGGCACATCGGCATTGCGCTTTCGCGTGGCTTCAATAAATTTGCGCAGGTCATGAACGGCCTGACTCTCGATGCCGTCTTCGTTGACCTCTTCATCGTCGATCGACACCACGAAGGCTGATGCGCGCGCTGCCTGATTGGCCACCATACCGACGTCAACATAGGTGAAGCCACCGACGACCTCCATGTCCTGCTCTTCGAGCGCCTTGGCCAGCGCGCGAATGCCCAGCCCCGAGGCGGATTCAGCGCGCCAGTCTTCGTCGATGATGATGACAGGGAAACGAAATTTCATGGTGGCAAGCAGCTGCGTTTAATTAATTGGGGATTGTAGGACGTGCCTGACTTGACATCGTTGGTGGCCTCAACAAAACTTTACACAGCCGAGAGGGTCTAGTTGCCACGCGTTGTCAAAATGGCACCATTACAAAAATTGTTTGGAGATACTTGCATGTCACATGCGCCCCATCGCAACGACGATCACGACAAACCGTTACCACAGATTTTGGCCGACATTCAGGCGCGCGAGCGCGTCTCGCGCCGCATGGCGTTGCGCCGACTCGGCGGAGCAAGCTTGTTGATGTCGCCGCTGGCCTGGTCGGCGGTGGGCTGTGGCGATGCGGTTGAAGGCGAATCATTGTTGTCAACGACACCGGTGGTGACCTCATGCAGCGTTATTCCCAGCGAAACCGGCGGCCCGTATCCGGGCGATGGCACCAACGGGCCGAACGTGCTTACCGCCTCGGGCATTGTGCGAAGCGACATGCGATCAAGCTTCGGCGCGGCGGGCAGCAACGTGGCCGCTGGCGTGCAACTTACCCAAACTATCAAGTTGGTCAACACCAATAGCAGTTGTGGCGCTTTGGCGAATTACGCAATTTACCTGTGGCACTGTACGGCCAATGGGCTTTATTCGATGTACTCAAGCGGCGTGAGCAATGAGAATTTTCTGCGTGGGGTGCAGCAAACTGACGCCAACGGTTCGGTTACCTTCACCACCATCATGCCGGGCTGCTACTCAGGCCGCGTCACGCACATGCACTTTGAGATCTACCGCACGCTCTCGGCTGCCGCAACCACCGGTGCAAGCGCCTTAAAAACGTCACAGCTCACTTATGAACGCGCCACGCTCACCGCTTTCTATGCAGCCGCCGGAGCGGCGTACAGCGCCAGTGTCAACAATCACGCCAACAGCAGTTTGAGCGGCGACAACGTGTTCAGCGATGGCCACAGCACCCAGCTCGCAACGTTGACAGGCAGCGTCGCGGCTGGGTACACCTCGGCGTTAACCGTTGGCATTGCATCCTGATCGCTATAGGCCCAAACTAAAGTGCAACTACCCATGAAGCCTTATCTTTCCCTTCCGTTTTGCGTGTTGATGTGTGGCGTCACACTGGCGCATGCCGCCACCATTAACGTCAGCTCCCTGGCCGACAGCGGCACCGGAAGCCTTCGAGCTGCGGTTGCAACCGCAGCTGCAGGAGACACCATTGAACTCGCTGCTACTGGCACGCTCACCCTCACCAGCGGCGAAATAGCCATCAACAAAAGCCTGAATATCGTAGGGCCGGGTTCGACCAACCTCACACTCAGCGCCAACAACACATCGCGCATTTTCAGCATCATTGACACCAGCAACGGGGCTGATGCACCGGTCACTTTAAGCGGGTTGACCTTGAGCAAAGGCAGCGCCACGGGCACCTGCCCAACACCGACCACGGGCTCCGGGGGGGCCATCATCGCCACCGAATCGTTGACGTTGACCGACGTGGTGTTAAGTGGCAATGCCGCGGCTAGAAATGGCGGGGGACTAGCGTGGGCCCTGCGCCGCAGCGGTCAAAAATTGACGGTAGCCAACACCCATTTCACGGGCAATACGGTGGGATGCGCCGCCGCAACCAGCCTTGCGCAAGGCGGCGGCCTTTACGTCGGCTACGAAGCCACCCTCCTTGCAGGCGCGGGCGCGGTCGTCTCTATTTCAAACAGCACGTTCAGCGGCAACACAGCCGTGCGATCCGGCGGTGGTGTCGCGATTGGCGCGCCTGCCACGGTAGTCATCAACGGCAGCCGAATCGTCAGCAACACAGCAACCAATGCCTACGGTGGCGGCCTGTATATCGCGAGTCCAAGTAAAGCAGGACTGACCACTGCGTCCGCGGTCGTTTTGTACTCAGAAATCGCCGACAATGTGGCGGCGCTCGCAGGTGGCGGCGCAAATCTTGTCAACAATAGTGCATCGGCGCAAACGCAAGCGACGGAGTCCGCACTCGCATTGGTTAGCACCACAGTGTCGGGCAATCGCGTGACCAGCAGCACGGGCGATGCTGCCGCAATCAACGTGGCGGGCAATGCCGCATTGTCGCTTGACAACAGCACGGTTGCCTTCAACGCGTTCAGCAGTGCAACCAGCGGCGCAGCTGTCACGCGTTCAGCATGCACTGTGAGCGGCAGTTCTACGGTCACGCGGGAGCCGACGACGCACAGCATTGATAGTTCGATCATCGCCATGACCAATGCCGGGGCGACTGCGTTTTTCGATCTGGGTAATGCGGGTGCGACGTTTGCTAATGCATGGCCCGCTAATACCAGCCTGATTCGACGCTTGGACGCCACTGCGACTGGCGCAGGCAATCAAAGCGGGGTCGACCCGCAACTGCTTGCCCTTGCGTTCAACGGCGGCAGCACACGTACCCATGCGCTGGCCCCGACCAGTCCGGCCCTCGACGCGGGCGGCAATCTGCTTGCGCTCACCAGCGACCAGCGCGGCACCGGGTTTGCGCGCAGCTACGGCGCAACGATTGACGTTGGTGCGTTTGAACATAACCCACTGATTGTTACAGCAACAGAGTTCTATAACGCCGCACTAGACGCCTTCGTGGTGACCGGGCGCGCCGACGAGCAGTACTCGCTTGACGGGTATCCTGCTCTGTTCACGCGCACCGGCGCAACCTTTCAGAGCAAATCAGCGCTGGCGACCGATCTGACGGTGGCCGAAGACGCGGTGTGCCGTTACTACATCACCACCACCACCCCGTTTGCCAGTTCGCATTTTTACGGCTTTAAAGCCACCGATTGCGCCATCATCGCCGCTGCAGTCGCCAATGGTTCGGTCACGGGCTTTAGTAACGAGGGCTACGACTTCGCGGCCTTCAAACCGACCAGCAGCACGACCTGCCCAGCTGTAGCGCCAGTACCGGTGTATCGCAGTTTGCGTGCGGCCGCAGGCGGCAAAACGCCCAATCATCGCTATACAACTTCTACGGCAACGCGCGACAGCATGACCGCGCTTGGCTGGACTAATGAAGGCATCGCCTTCTGCACCACGTCGGCTGCTACGGCCAAGTAGCTGCGGCCAAAACCGCGCGCTACCGCGGCGGCAGCCACTGTGTCGGCGTGCAGATGAGTCTGGTCGGTAGTGCGGCACAGCTAGACGTGCTACATCGTAGACCGGGGAGTTAATCAAACCGAAACTTGAGCGCATTTTTGAGCTGATTTATCCAGCGCCCGGCGCTAGCGAACTAACCGGAAGCGTTGGTCTGGGCTTGTCGCTGGCGCGACAAATTGCCAGCGAGCACGGCGGCACGCTCGAATGTCTGGTGCGGGAGGGCGGCGGTGGGCACTTTCGGTTGACGTTGCCGACGCAATAACGCCGCTATTGGCAAGATAAAACCGCGCTGGAAGCAAGGCTTTACGGGGCTTGTGCGGCAAAATCGAAATTGCTGCACCGCGATATACTTCGCCTCTATCCACTCTGGGTGCACGTGCGTGCAACCCTTGGCGAAAGCGAATGAAGGCTTTTTCACTGCCGTCGCTGTACAAGATGTTTCACACCAGCGCGATGCCAGCCTCGGCCTCCAGCACCGAAACTGTGCCTAGCCCAAGCACAATTGCGCAGAAAGCGTCGCAGCTTGAGGCGGCGAACTCAGCTGATGACGCGGGTGAATCAGGTTCGCGCATTCGCGAAATCCCGTACAACTACACCAGTTTTTCGGATCGCGAGATTGTCATTCGCCTGCTCGGGGATGATGCTTGGGACATTCTGCAATCGCTGCGCGGTGAGCGCAAAACGGGCCGCAGTGCACGCATGTTGTTTGAGGTGCTGGGCGATATATGGGTCGTCGAACGCAACCCGTATTTGCAAGATGACCTGATCGACAATCCGCGCCGCCGAGCCATGCTGATTGAGGCGTTGCGGCATCGCCTGCGTGAGGTTGAAAAGCGTCGCAATGTTGATGTAGCTGACGCTGAAGGCGAAACCCGAAAAGAGAAGGTTGGCGAGCTGGTTCGCCGCGCTGCCACTGCCGTTGATCGCTTCGAAGCTCAGTTTCGCGAAACCTGGGATTTGCGTAAACGGGTGCTCAAAGTGCTTGGCAAAGTCACGCACAAAGACAACATTACGTTTGACGGTTTGGCCCGCGTTTCACATGTGACTGACGCGACTGACTGGCGGGTCGAGTATCCGTTTGTGGTGCTGCACCCGGACAACGAAGAAGAAGTGGTTGGCCTGGTCAAGGGCTGCATTGAACTCGGGTTAACCATCATTCCCCGCGGCGGCGGCACCGGCTATACCGGCGGTGCGATTCCGCTAACCAAGACCTCGGCGGTCATCAACACCGAGAAGCTCGAAACGCAAAGCGCGGTCAGGTTTGAAGTGTTGCCGGGTAACGCCAGCAATGGCGCGCCGTACGGCGTAATCGAGTGTGAGGCGGGTGTGGTTACTCGTCGCGCGATGGAAGCTGCTGAGCAAGCAGGCCTCGTGTGGGCGTGCGATCCGACTAGTGCGGATGCAAGCTGCATTGGCGGCAATATCGCGATGAACGCGGGCGGCAAGAAGGCCGTGCTATGGGGCACAGCGCTCGATAATCTGCTGCAATGGCGCATGGTGACTCCGGCGGGTGAGTGGTTGGAAGTCACGCGCATGGATCACAACCTCGGCAAGATTCACGACGCCAATCACGCCACGTTCCGCCTGCAATATTTTGATGCGAAGCTGGATCGCAGCAAACTGCTGCGAGAAGAAACGCTGATCATTCCGGGGCCAAGTTTCCGCAAAATTGGTCTGGGCAAGGACGTCACCGACAAATTTTTGAGCGGCCTGCCTGGCGTGCAAAAAGAAGGCTGCGACGGCCTGATTACGTGGTCGAAATGGGTGCTGCACAAAATGCCACCGCATACTCGCACGGTGTGCATGGAGTTCTTCGGCCAAGTGCGTGATTCCGTGCCAGCGATTGTTGAAGTCAAAGATTTTCTTGACGCGCTGCCGAAGCACGGTGGTGCACGGGTGATGCTCTCCGGACTCGAACATCTTGACGAGCGCTACGTGAAAGCGGTCGGCTACGCCACCAAGGCCAAGCGCCACGGTCGGCCGAAGATGGTGCTCATTGGTGACATCGTGGGTGACGACGAGAACGAGGTCGCCAAAGCAGCGTCCGAGGTCGTGCGCATCTGCAATGCGCGCGGTGCCGAGGGTTTCGTTGCTGTTAGCAGTGACGCTCGAAAAAAATTCTGGCTGGATCGGGCGCGCACGGCGGCCATTGCCAAGCACACCAACGCGTTCAAACTGAACGAAGACGTGGTGATTCCGCTGCCGCGTATGGGTGAGTATTGTGATGGCATTGAGCGCATCAATATCGAGCTGTCGACCAAGAACAAGCTGGCGCTATGCGTTGAGCTCGACAAATTTTTTGGCGGTGCGATGCCGCATCACCGCTACGAAGAATACGGGGTTTCCGCAGAATTGCTCGCTGAAAAGGTGAGCGAAGCGCGGACGCTTATTGCAGAGGTTCAGGCGACTTGGGCCGGATACCTTGCGGCTTTGTCCCCTCCCCCCGCGGGGGAGGGTGCCCGGGGGGCGGGAGAGGGTGGCGGCGTAGCCACGATCCGCGCTACCGGCAGTCCCTCTCCCCAGCCCTCCCCCCCAGGGGGAGGGAGTGAAGCCCTGTTCCGGCAGCTGCAATCGCACGAAATCCGCGTGTCGTGGCGTACAGAGATCAAGTCCCCTCTCGAAGACATCTTCGCGGGCGAGGCGCTAAAGCCCATCGTCGAGCGATTCATTGCGATTCACAAGGAAGTTTTGCGCGGTCGCGTATGGGTCGCGTTGCACATGCATGCGGGTGACGGCAACGTACACACTAACCTGCCCGTGAACAGTGACAACTACGAGATGCTGCACGAGGCGAATGCCGCCGTGGCACGCATCATGAAGCTTGCGCGTTCGCTCGATGGCGTGATCTCGGGTGAGCATGGTATCGGCCTCACCAAGCTCGAGTTTTTGACCGACGAAGAGATCGGCCCATTTCAGCGCTATAAGGAGCGCGTTGACCCGGAAGGCCGTTTCAACAAAGGCAAACTGTTGCCCGGTGCCGACTTGCGATACGCCTACACGCCGTCATTCGGTCTGCTCGGCAGCGAGTCGCTGATTCTTGAAGCCAGTGACATCGGAGCTATCAGCGACTCGGTAAAAGACTGCCTGCGTTGTGGAAAATGCAAACCCGTGTGCGCCACCCACGTACCGCGTGCCAATCTGCTTTATTCGCCGCGAAACAAAATTCTTGCAACTGGATTGTTGGTCGAGGCATTCCTGTACGAAGAGCAAACGCGGCGCGGCATTTCGCTTAGGCATTGGGATGAATTGGCCGATGTTGCGGACCACTGCACCGTGTGTCACAAGTGCGTAAACCCGTGCCCGGTGGACATTGACTTCGGAGACGTGTCGATGGCGATGCGTAATCTGCTGCGCAAAGAAGGCAAGAGAAAATTCAACCCCGGCACCGCGATTGCAATGGTGCTGCTCAACGCACGCGATCCGGCGACCGTGAACATGCTCAAGCGCACGGTTGTCAACATGGGCTATGGTGCTCAACGCCTCGCACACAAGCTGGCCAAGCGCTTCGGATTGATCGGTTCACAGACCAAACGCCCTCCGAGCACCACCGGTGGAGCGCCCGCGATCAAGGCACAGGTAATTCACTTTATCAATAAGCCCATGCCCGGAGGATTGCCGAAGCAAACCGCGCGCAAACTGCTCGATATTGAGGACGACAAAGTGGTGCCGATCATCCGCAATCCGAAGCTGAATTCGGACGAACAGGAAGCGGTGTTTTATTTCCCCGGTTGCGGTTCCGAGCGACTGTTCTCGCAAGTGGGCCTGGCCACGCAGGCGATGCTTTGGCACGTCGGTGCGCAAACCGTGTTGCCACCCGGCTATCTGTGCTGTGGCTATCCGCAAACGGCCAGCGGCAATCACGATAAAGGTCAGGAAATCATCACCGACAATCGGGTGCTGTTTCACCGCATGGCCAACACGCTCAATTATCTGGATATCAAGACGGTGATCGTGAGTTGCGGCACCTGCATGGATCAACTCGAGAAGTATCAGTTCGAGAAAATATTTCCGGGCTCACGGCTGCTGGATATTCACGAATATCTGCTCGAAAAAGGCGTGAAACTCGGCGAGGTCACGGGCACCCGATACATGTATCACGACCCTTGCCATTCGCCGATGAAGACCTACCAACCGATGCAAGTCGTCAACGAGTTGATGAACCAAACGGTCGATCTCAATGAGCGCTGCTGCGGCGAGTCGGGCACGCTGGCCGTCACCCGACCTGACATCTCAACGCAGGTGCGGTTCCGCAAAGAAGCAGAGATGAAAAAAGGCGCGGACAAGCTGCGCGCGATCTCCGTGAAATCTGCATCTGGTGCGGTCGAAAAATTTGAAGGCAAAGTGAAAATTTTGACCTCATGCCCGTCGTGCCTGCAAGGGCTGTCGCGCTTTGATGACGACAGTGAGACCAAGGCGGACTACATCGTGGTCGAACTCGCCAGGCATCTGCTCGGCGACCAGTGGATGCCGGAGTATGTGGCGCGGGCAAACAATGGTGGCATTGAGCGGGTGCTAGTCTGATCGGCCCTCGGGCCGGGATTTACGCGCTCCGCACATTTTTTTGCTGCACCACGGCAAAATAGAGCCATGCTTCGTTTAATTGACTTAACTCTCGCCCAAGGCTCGGTGCCGCTGATCGAGCGCGCCACGCTCACCATTAATCCCGGCCGCAAGGTTGGTATTGTCGGTGCGAACGGTGCGGGCAAATCGACTTTGTTCGCGGCGTTGCGCGGATTGTTGATTGCCGAGCGCGGTGATATTTCCATGCCCAATGGCTGGGTAATTGCCCACGTCGCGCAGGAAACACCGCCCTCTGAGCTGACCGCACTTGAGTATGCACTGGATGGGGACGTCGAGCTGCGCACGATTGAAGCAGCGCTCACCGCCGAAACGGAAACGCCAAATCCAGACCCGGCCAAACATGGCGAAATCCTGGCTCATTTATATGAACAGATGGAGCATGTCGGCGGCTATGCAGCGCCCGCGCGGGCGGCGGAATTGTTAGCGGGCCTGGGCTTTGAAAACGAGATGCAGAGCCGCGCGGTTGCTACCTTCTCGGGCGGCTGGCGGATGCGCTTAAATCTGGCGCAGGCGCTGATGTGTCGCAGTGATTTGTTACTGCTCGATGAGCCGACCAATCACCTGGATCTCGACGCTGTGATGTGGATTGAGGACTGGCTGTCGCGCTACGCCGGCACGTTGCTGGTAATCACCCATGATCGCGATTTTATTGATCGGGTGTCAGATCAAATTTTGTACTTTGATACGAGTAATCCCAAGGGGCCGGCCAAGCTCAAGCTCTACACCGGCAACTATTCGAGCTTCGAGGATCAGCGCACCGTCGAGCTCTCAGTGCAGCAGGGCGCGTTTGAAAAGCAACAGCGCACGATCAAGCATCTTGAATCGTTCATCACCCGCTTCAAGGCCAAGGCCACCAAGGCTGCGCAGGCGCAAAGCCGGGTGAAAGCGTTAGAAAAACTGGAGCGAATTTCTGCGGCGCACGTGGATTCTCCTTTTACCTTCGGCTTCAAAAAACCAGAGGGCGAACCGCGTCAGTTGCTCAAGTTTGCCGACGTTTCGCTTGGGTACGACGACAAAAATATTCTCACCGATGTGAGCTTTTCGCTGCTGCCGAATTCACGCATCGGTTTGCTCGGAAAAAACGGCGCGGGCAAATCCACGCTGGTCAAGGCGATTGCCGGTGAACTCAGCGAACGCACGGGCGAACGCATTGAAGGCCAGCACCTGAAAATTGCGTATTTCGCACAGCATCAGCTTGAGCAATTGAGGAACGACGAGTCCGCACTGTGGCATCTTGATCAGCTCGACAAAATGCTCTCGGAGACGCGTGGCTACCCGCGAGCACGCGAGCAGGAGCAGCGCAATTTTCTAGGCGGATTCGATTTTCGCGGTGATCGCGTTACTGAAAAAGTGGGCGTGTTTTCCGGCGGCGAACGCGCACGTTTGGTGCTCGCGCTCTTGGTGTACGAGCGCCCCAACTTGCTGCTGCTCGATGAGCCGACCAACCACCTCGATATGGAGATGCGCCAGGCGCTCACGCTCGCGTTGCAGGACTACGAAGGCGCGCTGGTCGTGGTTGCCCATGACCGGCACATTCTGCGCGCATGTTGCGACGAATTGTGGTTGGTGGCGGACGGCACCGTCAAACCATTTGACGGCGATCTGGATGACTACCGCGACTGGCTGCGCGAGCAGCGCGTGAAGCCCGCCAAGCCATCCAAAGCGAAGGCTGTAGCCGCCGCGCCGCTGGTCGTCAATAAGTCTGACGAAAAACGCATCGACGCCGAGGAGCGCACGCGCCTGTCCAACGCCCGACGCCCGATGCAAAAACGCATCGACGTCATTGAAAGAGAGCTCGCTAAATTCACCGCCACCCGAGACCAGTTAGATGCGTGGCTTGCCTCCGAAAACGCCTACGCTGCTGCTGAGGCCCCAACGCTCGGCGACAAGACTCGACAACGCGGCGAGCTTGCTGCAAAAATCGCGCTGCTCGAAGAAGAGTGGATGCAGAAGCAGGAAGAGATGCAGTGGGTACGCTGAGCGAGCCGCTGCCCTCGTCTTCAGGCGCACCTCAATATGCGCAGCACTCCGCGCATTAGTGGGCACTCTGTTGGCGTATCAACTTGTGGCGCAGATCGTTTAAATACGTGGGCTAAGCGCAATTTAGTGCACAAGTCGACATACAGCATTTAGTGCTTGTATCCCCAAGCTTTCTTGGGTAAAGCCGTAAAAAGCTGTATTGATCTCGCTACGGATACTGGTAAAAACCCCGGCCCGTCTTTCGCCCCAGATAACCTGCCGCAACCATCTCCTTCAACAACGGTGCAGGGCGATATTTCGGATCGTTGAAGCCTTCATAAAACACGTTCATCACCGCGATCATGATGTCGAGACCGATCATGTCGGCGAGCGCGAGTGGGCCGATGGGCTGGTTGGTGCCGAGCTTCATCCCGGCGTCGATGTCTTCTGCCGTTGCGAGGCCTTCTTGCAAGCAAAAAATCGCTTCGTTGATCATCGGGCACAGGATGCGGTTGACCACGAAACCGGGCGAATTTTTTACCGTGATCGGCGTTTTGCCGAGCGCTTTGGCCAGTTCCTGCGCGGTGGCAATCGTTGC
>JAYSUK010000289.1:0-30779 GCA_043719085.1 Burkholderiales bacterium
GACGGTGGATTCCAAGCTTTGTAGCGCACACCGGAGACGAATTCGCCGACGGTGCCGGTGGGTTGCAATGGCAGGGCTTTTCCGTTTGCGGTGATGACGTAGCGGGCGTCGTTGAGCCCGGTGACTTTGACTTCCAAGCGTTCGAGGGAGGAGTCGACGTAGCGTACGTTGCCGCCGCTTGAACCTTCTTCTCCCATCACATGCCACGGCTCCAACGCGCCGCGAACGGCAACCTCGATTCCGCGCACCGCGATTTCGCCGAACAGCGGGAAGCGGAATTCAAAGTGCGGCGCGAACCACGCCGGGTCAAATTTGTAGCCGCCGTTTTCGGGCACGCCGAGGTCTTCGAGCACATCGTCGAAATCCATCTTGATGAAGGTCGGCAGCATGAAACGATCATGAAGTGCTGTGCCCCAACGCGTCAGCTTGTTGTGCATCGGCGTCTTCCAGAATCGTGCCACCAACGCACGCAGCAAAAGCTGCTGCACGATGCTCATGCGTGCATGCGGCGGCATTTCGAAGGCGCGCAATTCCAGCAGTCCCAGACGACCGGTTGCGCCGTCCGGTGAATACAGTTTGTCGATGCAAAACTCACTGCGATGGGTGTTGCCGGTAACGTCAACCAGGATGTTGCGCAGCGTGCGATCCACGATCCACGGCGGCATGCTTTCGCCGTAAACGCTGCGATTTTTCTCGATCTGTTCGATGGCGATTTCTAGTTCAAATAGTTGATCGTTGCGCGCCTCATCAATGCGCGGTGCTTGACTCGTCGGCCCGATGAACAGGCCGCTGAACAGGTACGACAGGCTCGGATGGTTGTGCCAATACGCGACGAGGCTCGCGAGCAATTCCGGTTTGCGCAGGAACGGTGAATCAGCAGGTGTCGCTCCGCCCATCACAAAGTGATTGCCGCCTCCAGTGCCGGTGTGACGACCATCGAGTGCAAATTTCTCGGCGCAGAGATGCTCTTCAAACGCGGCTTGATACAGAAACTCGGTGTGCTCAACCAGATCGCTCCAATTGTGTGCCGGATGAATATTCACCTCGATCACGCCTGGGTCGGGCGTCACTTGCAGCATCGTCAAACGCGGGTCGCGCGGCGGCGGATAGCCTTCGAGCACGAGACTCATGTCGCAGGTTTCGGCCGTTGCTTCAACAGCAGCGAGGAGTTCCAAATAGTCTTCAAGCGCGGCGACCGGTGGCATGAAAATGTACAGATTGCCCTTGCGCACTTCCACGCACAACGCCGTGCGCGTGAGCCATGCAGCGGACTCGAAGCGGGCGGGCATGAGGGTGGCTGCGGCGGGGATGTAGGACCGTTTTGTTCCCTCCTCCTGGGGGGGGAGCGGCTGTACTGTCCCCTCCCCCCGGGGGGGAGGGTTAGGGAGAGGGGAACTATGCGTTCCGGCCACACTTGGATCGGACGCTGCCTCCCTCACCCCAACCCGCTCCCCCGGGGAGAGGGGGCCAAACCCTGCGGGCCGAGGCTGCATGGCAACCGTCGTCGTGCTCGTCGCCGAAGGCGACACACCATACCGCTCCGCAAACGTCCGCGACGCCGGCAAGTCACCGCGCGGATCGAACGGATCGCGGTCGAACACTTGCGGCGCGTCCGCTTCTTTGGCCCAAGGCAACGAATCGAGCGGCAGGCGGTAGCCCATCGCCGAATCGCCGGGAATCAGATACATGCGTTCATCGCGGAAGAACCACGGGCCGGTTTTCCAGCGCGGGCCACTCAAAGCAACGCCATCGTTCGCGGAGAGTGGCAATACGTAGCCCACCACATGGGTCAAACCCTGATCGAACACTTTGCGCAACCGATCACGTTCCATCTCGTCGCCGAGTCGCGCATCGAACGGATCGACGTTGACCGGCAAGCGATGCTCGCGCCACAAGTAATACCAACTGTCCTCATAACCCGGCGTTATCGTTTTGTCAGGCAGGCCGAGCTTTTTCGTGAGCGTCTTGACGAAGCGTTCCGCGTCAACGCTTGCGTACGTGGTGGGTTTTCGCTCGTCGGTGAAACGCTCCGGGTTGTTCCAGATCGCCTGTCCGTCTTTACGCCAAAAAATCGACAGCGCCCAGCGTGGCAATTGCTCGCCGGGATACCACTTGCCCTGCCCAAAATGCAGGAAGCCGCCCTGACCGTACTCAGCGCGCAGCTTTTGAACGAGTGCGTTGGCGTAACCGCGCTTGGTCGGGCCCTGCGCTGCGGTGTTCCACTCGGCGGCGTCGCGATCTTTATCGGCGACAAACGTAGGCTCGCCGCCCATCGTCAAGCGCACGTCGCCCGCTGCCAAATCGCGATCCACCTTTTCGCCGAGATCAAGCACGCATTCCCACTGATCTTCGGTGTATGGCTTGGTGACGCGCGGCGATTCGTAAATCCGCGTGACGCCCATGTGGTGCTCAAACTCCACCTCGCTTTTGTCGACGCCGCCTTCAATGGGCGCGGCGGACGAGGGCTGCGGCGTGCAGGCGAGCGGAATGTGGCCTTCGCCCGCAAGCAGGCCAGACGTTGCGTCAAGGCCGATCCAGCCAGCACCGGGCAAATACACCTCGCACCAAGCGTGCAAATCGGTGAAATCTTCAGTCGGCCCGCTCGGCCCATCAATGGATTTGACGTCGGCCGTGAGCTGAATCAGATAGCCCGAAACAAAGCGCGCGGCGAGCCCGAGATGACGCATCAACTGCACCAGCAACCAGCCAGAATCGCGACATGAACCGCTCTTCAACGTCAGCGTTTGCTCCGGCGTCTGCACGCCTGGCTCCATGCGGATCAGGTAGCGAATGTCGTTGTAGAGCATCGCATTGATGTCGACCAAAAAGTCAATGGTGCGCCGCTTGCTCTTGTCTACTTTTTTCAGGTACTCATCAACCAGCGGCGTCATGGGTGCTGTGATCAGGTACGGCGCGAGTTCGGCCTTCGCCTGGGGCGTGTAAGTGAACGGAAATTTTTCGGCTGCGGGCTCAAGAAAAAAATCAAACGGATTCAGCACCGACATTTCGGCCACTAAATCCACGGTCACTTTGAACTCACGCGTCGGCTTGGCGAACACCAGCCGCGCCATGTAATTGGCAAACGGATCTTGCTGCCAGTTGCAGAAGTGATCGACCGGCTCCACCCGCTGGCTGTACGACAGGATGCGCGTGCGGCAATGCGGCGCAGGGCGCAACCGCACAATCTGCGGTCCAAGTAACACGGGGCGGTCGTATCGGTAGTGGGTAATGTGGTTGAGCGCGACGTGAATGGTCATAGGGCGGTCGAAAAGTGAAGTTTCAAAATGTATTCGCGAGGAGCAATCGCTGTGCCTACCACGCCATTGTCGCTAGTTTGCCTTGCAATTGGTTGGCGATCCGTCGAAGTTAGTGGGTCAAGCGTTAAGCATGTGCCTGCTCATGTACATCTTTTAGCGGAATGCCATATTTTATAGGGGCTACAGGCGCAAATAAACATAAGTCGACTTTATGCTAATATTGCCTTTAGCCCAATTAAAATATGGGCTAGTGCTTGAAGTTGTTAACAAAAATCGCCGGAACCGTCTGCAGCCAACGCTCGCGGAAATTGCCACTTTTTAACGAGAACTTGCGTCCGCCGAATTAGCGCCGATAGCTGCCAAATTTTTAGCATCGACGATGCGCGCACGACGCTAATTAGCAGTAGTATGCTTTTTCGTTCACTCGCAGTGAACGATTCGATGCTTGGGAGAATGGTTTTACAGTGAATTGCTGAACACTACTTCCGATCCCGCAGCTCATTCGAGCGTGCGTCGTCGAACGTGTTTCTATCCCGAGTAATGAAGCAACGCTGACCCTGATCGTACTTCAATCTTTCAAGGAGTTAAACATGCTACGGACTCGTCAAACGCTAATTGCACACGCACTTTTCGCTGCCCTCATGGTGTTGCCCGTCACGCCGGTCGCTGCTCAGGCGCTGCCGCTGGATGGCAAAGTTTTCGTTGCCGACATCGGCTACAAGGGCAAGGATGCCCACGACAAAAACGACATCATCACCTTCAAGGATGGCAAGTTTCACTCAGCGACTTGTGATCAATACGGCTACAACAAAGGCGATTACAAAGCCGCGACCCAGGGTGATGCCACCACCTTTGACGTCGAAACGCAGAGTGAGAAATACGGCCGATTGCAGTGGAAGGGCACGGTGCGTGCCGGGCAGATTGAGGGCACGTTCGTCATGCTCCCCAAGCCCGGCTTCTTCGACCGAAATCCAGCGCCTGTAGAGCACTGGTTTAAGGGGCAGGCAAAGTCGTAGCCCGTGCCACATCGAACGGGCGCGCTTGGCGCGCACGGGCAATGCGATGCTCCGGCGCTGCCCTTGTTAGCGCAGCCGTACGATGGAACTAAACCGCTGAAATCACCAGCGCCGTTGCGGCGGTCACTTTTTTTGCATATTCAATATGCAGAAACTCGTTCGGACCATGCGCATTTGACTTCGGCCCCAGCACACCCGTGACCAACATTTGCGCATGCGGAAATGTGTCGCCGAGCATGGCCATGAACGGAATGGTGCCGCCTTCGCCCATGTAGGCCGCGGGTTTTCCGAAATAGGCCATTGACGCGACATCCAGCGCGACGGTCAGCCACGGCGCGAACGCAGGCGCGTTCCAGCCGGTAGCGGCACTATCGGCCGCGAAGGTGACCTGCGCGTTGTACGGCGTGTTTTTTTCGACCAGCGATTTCACCTCAGCCGCAGCCGCTGCGCCGTCAACTGTGGGTGGAATGCGTAGCGACAATTTAAGCGCTGTGTAAGGACGCAAGACATTGCCCGCAGCCGCAGTCGGCGGCAAACCATCAGCGCCGACAATCGACAGCGACGCGCGCCACGTCCGATTCAGAATCAGCTCAACCGGATCTTTGCTCGTTGGCAGCGTGAACTCATGCGCACCGCCGCAGCTTTGCCACGGGAAACGCTTCCACACGACATCACCCAGAATATCGGCCGCCTGTTGCGCCTGCCGGATTCGTTCGTCAGGAATTGGTGCAACAAACACCGGTGAATGGGTCACGCCCGTCGCCGAATCATCAATACGATCCAGCAGTTGCCGTGCGATGCGGAAGGTCGACGGCACCGCGCCACCCGCGTCACCCGAATGCACGCCTTCAGTCAACATGCGTACGGTCATCGTTCCGTTGACAAGGCCGCGTAGCGACGTGGTTGCCCACAGTTCTTCATAACTGCCAGCCCCGGAATCCAGAGCAACGACCAGACCGACGTCTCCCATGCGTGGAGACAGCGCATCGAGATACGGCGGCAAGTCAAACGAACCCGATTCTTCGCAAGTTTCGATCAACCCAAAGCAACGCGGACGCGAAATATTTTCAGCATCCAGCGCGAGCACAGCGGCCAGCGTTGCGAACACCGCGTAACCATCATCGGCGCTGCCACGACCGTAGAGCTTTCCGTCCTCAACCAGCGGCGTCCACGGGCCGGAATCGTCGCGCCAACCGGTCATTTCAGGCTGCTTGTCGAGATGGCCGTAAAGCAGAACGGTTCTGCCCGTGGCCTTGGTGCCGGTGCCTGGAATGTCAAAGAACAACACCGGCGTGCGGCCTTCCAGCGTGATGATCTCAAGCGTCATGTTCTTCACCGGCTGCGCCGCCACGAACTTCTGCGCCTGCTCAATCGCGAGCTGAATTTGCCCTGCGCGCTTCCAGTCCGCCTCAAATGCAGGCGACTTCGACGGCAGCTTCACGTAGTCAATCAACTGCGGAACGATGTCGTCGTCCCACTGCCTGGTCACACGACGCAGGATCGCAGACGATTGATCAGAATTGAAAGGAAACGTGTCTGGGCGGGCGGTCATGATGGCTCCAATGAACGAGTTCGATTATTGCGTCAGTTTGGCGTGATAGTCCACGAATGGTAATCCTTCAAAGTGCGAATCGCACGTGATGAGCGTTGCGTTGTGTTCGATCGCTGTCGCGTACATCATGGCGTCAATCGCTGGCAGCTTGTATTGCGTTGAATAGTCGGCTCCGAGCAGTGCGATAGCTTCCGTCAGGCCCACGATTTGGCAGTTCCGCGTCGTAACTAGCACCTCGGCATTTTCGTCCTCGCGCAGCGCGCGATTTGCCCATCTTCGCAGCTCAAACTGCAACAGCGTCGGCACGATGATTTGGTCGGGCCGCGACCATAGGCCTTGATGCTGTTTTCCAGTCAGTGTCTGACAAATGGACTCAATCCACAAGCAGGTGTCGATCAAAATCATTTCGCAAGACGACGTTGTCGCGCTGCGACCACCTCCGCCGCAAATTCAGGATCATCATCGATATCGCTCCTGTCCCGCTCGAACGGCTCCGTGACGTGGCTGGCCATGCCAAACAGCTCCTCCATCGTGCGTTGACGAACGATTTTGACGCTCTTGCCGACGCGAAAAAACGCCAACTTATGACCCGGCTCAAGCTCCAGAGCGTCACGAATATCCTTCGGAACCACGATCTGGTACTTGCTCGACAGCGTAGCGGTTGACGTTGACATTTACGTTGACTCTATCGTTGCTATAAAAGTAAGTATACGCGCATCACAAACCAAGCAAGGCTACTGCGCATGCGTTCAATCAATTCTTTGCTAACGATTGAATTGGCATTTCCCTCCACAGGAACGCCAAGGCGAAATTGAGTAGTATCAACCGGGTTTGTAGATCAACGGAGCGTTACTCATGCCGCGAAAAATGGAGTCGATCCTTGGGGACTTCGTCAAAAAGTCAATCCAAGAGGCGTGCTGATGGGTAATCGGGGCAACCTGCAGCGCGCCGGCCAACAATGGGAGGAAAAGCGGTGGATTACTTGCACTCTGACATTTCCGGGCATTGAACGGGGTGCCAGTTAAGGCGTGCAAGTACACCAAGCGCTTCTTTTTGGACGAGGCGATGGCATTTGCTACAGGTCACCGGCCATGCGCGCAATGCCGCCGGGACAAGTCCAAGGCGCGGCCCGGCATTGAAGAGGTAGACAAGATAATTCACGCTGATCGCACCGCGAAAGGCGAAGAAAAAGTTACGTACGAAGCGCCCGTGGGTGAATTGCCACACGGCACTTTCGTTGAGATTGACGAGATTGCATTTTTGGTCTGGCGTGGCGCGTTGCCACTGTGGTCATTCGACGGATATGGCCCCGCACGCGACGGTTTACCGCTGTCCACCATCGTTCGCGTACGGGCGCCCAAATCGAATGTCCGGGCGTTTAAGAACGGATTTGCGCCCTGCATTCATCCTTCGGCTACTAAGGATTCGAATCGTCGGCCAACTCAGTTCGGTGCCGCGCGTCTTTCACGGACATTTTTTTAAATCCAGGTGATAGATCAGAGCGCCTCGCGAGATGCCATCGGTGGTGTCTAAAGACGTCAATGCCTCGTCGGCTGGGGTGGCGCCGCTGAGGCTGAGTGTAATGCTCACTTTGAGGGCGGCGGCGGTGCCGCACCCTACCCGCTTCATTTGTCCGGCGCCGATGGTTTCGGTAAACAAATAGTCGCCCACATGTGGACCTTTGACTTTGCGTTTGAAAACGCGACCCTGTTCGTTGTCGTGTGGTCCCAAAAAATATTGAACCTCAAGATTGGTTTCCTGTTTCGCAACGAGTTTTGCAAAACCCCGGTAATCGACCTTGTAGACGCCGATGGATTGATTTGCCGGCAAATTAAGTGGAGCCGATATGCGACAAATCTTTCTTAGCTTCGTGCTGCCAAGACTGCCCGCGCTTTCGACCGTGAATTGGTCGAACAAAAGGCTCAAGGTTGTGCCATCGGGAGCCATGATGATCGAGTAGCTCCCCGCGGGGCAGCCATCGGCGTCTTGAGCCCCCGCTGGCAGGCTAGCAAGGCAAGCGCACAGAAAAATATTCTTCATCATCAACTTTGAAACCTTACTTATCAATCCGCTCTCATAAACAGGACGACGGCGGCGTCTCGGTGCCGCGCGATAGTCGCCCTGAAGGTGCCTAGTTGCACCTTAGACGCATGGACGCCATTGCAGTTGGTAGATGATGCCCGCACTGACGTCCTGCGTGTCGATTGACGACATGGCTTCTTGGTTCGCAATCGTTTGCACTCTCATGCTTGAGTTGGTGCGCAAGTTAACGTCAGCGCCGCAAGCTGACCAGACAATCGCCTGAACGGTGAGCTCGTTATTGATCAAATAATCTGCTTGAAGGGGGCCGACAAATTTTCTTTGAAAAGCCGGACCGCGCGTGCCAGCGAAGAAGTATTCGACGTTGAACTGCGAGCTTGCCGATTGCGGCAGTTGATTAAAGCCACGGTAGTCGATTTTTAAGATCGATACGCTGAATCCTTGGGGCACACGGACGGGGATTGCGATGTTGCAGCTCTTGCGGTCAAAGCTTTTCCCGGTTGTGCCACCAACGGCCACCTGGTATTTGTCGAATAACAAGCTCAAAGATGTGGCATCTGGGCTCAGTGTCGCGGATACCGAGCCGGAAGGACATCCTGTTCCACCGTATCCGGGCTCGCCGAGGGTAATGCCGTCAACGGCGAGAGTCGGTGCGCTGAGCATCATTGCGGCGACTAAAAAAACGTACTTCATCATGTTGAAACTCCTGTTGCTAGTTAATCGTATTGCGAATGGTCGCGCTTAACGCATGAACGCATTGCTATGGCGCAGACGTTGCGCACGTGAACGTTGCCGCGACTGACTCAAAGCTTATGGAGAACGGCGCGCGCGGTCTGTTTGATGGCGCACATAGCCGATAACTGCGTATACCTCCAAGCGCATCGCCGAAGTGACTTGGCATGCCCGCACTGCCCTCTTGTACACGCTGGTTTACGAGCGGAGACAGCGCCCTATTTCGTGCCAAAAATCCGGTCACCGGCATCGCCCAGGCCGGGCAAGATATAGCCGTGATCGTTCAATTCACGGTCGATTGCAGCGGTGTAGATGGCCACATCCGGGTGCTCGTGTTGCAGCGCTTTGACACCCTCCGGGCAGGTCAGCAGGCATACAAATTTGATCGACTTTGGTCGCGTCGCCTTGATCCGGGTGATGGCAGCAATCGCCGTGTTTCCGGTCGCGAGCATCGGGTCGACGACGATCACGTCGCGCTCTTGCATCTCGCTGGGCAGCTTGAAATAGTATTCCACCGCTTGCAGTGTTTTCGGGTCACGATATAGGCCGATGTGTCCCACGCGCGCCCCAGGAACCACGCTCAGCATCCCTTCGAGAATACCTGTACCAGCGCGAAGGATCGAGACAAAGACGAGCTTCTTGCCGTCGATCACTTTCGCCTTCATCGACTCCAGCGGGGTCTCGATGTCGATCTCCTGCATGCCCACGTCGCGCGTCACCTCATAGGCCATGAGCATCGCAAGCTCGTTGAGCAAACGACGAAAACTATTGGTGCTCGCGTTCTTGCAACGCAGCAGCGTGAGCTTGTGTTGCACGAGGGGGTGATCGATCAGGTGAACATTGCTCATCGTTTTACCCTCAGTTACTTTTTGTTACTTGTAGGAGCGGCTCTGCTGCGCAATGGAGACTTTCAGCGTAAAGCCTCGGCAATAAACCGGCCAACATCCTCAGTCTTTGCGGTGCCGCCCAAATCGCCCGTGCGCGGCCCAACCTCGGTGCAGCGTTCACATGCAGCTAGCACCGCATCGTGCGCCGCCTTGTAGCCGAGCCATTCCAGCATCATCGCGCCGCACCAGATCTGGCCGATGGGGTTGGCGATGCCTTTGCCTGCGATGTCCGGGGCGCTGCCGTGTACCGGCTCAAACAAACTCGGAAATTTGCGCTCGGGGTTGATGTTGGCGGAGGGCGCGATGCCGATGGTGCCGGTACAGGCGGGGCCCAAGTCGGACAGGATGTCGCCGAACAAATTGCTGGCAACCACCACGTCAAAGAAGCTTGGGCGCTGCACAAAATGCGCACTCAAAATATCGATGTGGAATTTGTCCCAAGTCAGGTCGGGATAAAGCTTTGCCATCTCGACCACGCGTTCGTCCCAGTACGGCATGGAGATCGAAATGCCGTTTGATTTGGTGGCGCTGGTGAGATGTTTTTTCGGGCGGCTCTGCGCGAGATCGAACGCGAATTTGAGAATGCGATCCACGCCGGTTCGCGTGAACACGCTTTCCTGCAACACGAACTCGCGATCGGTGCCCGGAAACATACGCCCGCCTACCGACGAATATTCGCCCTCGGTGTTTTCACGCACGATGTAGAAATCGATGTCCCCCGCCTTGTACGGCGAACCATCCCTCTTCACCACGGGTGCGGTAACGCCGGGCATCAGTCGCGCGGGACGCAAATTCACGTACTGGTCAAACTCGCGACGGAACAGAATCAGCGAGCCCCACAGCGATACGTGATCGGCAATTTTCTCCGGCCAGCCGACCGCGCCGAAGTAGATTGCGTCAAGGCCACCAATCTGCGCCTTCCAGTCGTCGGGCATCATCTGACCGTGCTTCTCGTAGTAGTCCCAAGACGAAAAATCGAAGTGATCAAACTGCAACGGAATGTTGAATTTTTTCGCCGCCGCTTGCATCACGCGAATGCCCTCGGGCATGGTCTCTTTTCCGATTCCGTCGCCGGGGATGACTGCGATTCTGTGGGTCATGATTGTTCCTTTTCTGCCTGGGTCACAGTCTAGCTGCCGCAGAATGTCAAAGCTGTCGAGCGACTCAAATCCGTGTTCGGGTCAAGCAGCACAGTTACGTGGTTTTCGTGATCAGCTTTGTGCTGCAAGCGGCTCTTCTATTGGGCTCACAGCCGCAATATTCTAGATATTGACTTTTGCGATTTTCAAGGTCCTGCCCTGATTAAATGGACGTTTCAGCATAAAGCTGATTAACGAAGACGATGGTTTTCACCGCGCGTTGACATGCTGGGCCTGGTTTGTAGGCAGAAAAGACGGCCGTTAAGCTGGACAATAGGCTGATGCGCACCATTGAAACCTCCACACTGGCGCTGGTACCGCAACTTGCCGGGCACGCCGACGCAATGTTCGTGGTGCTTAGCGATCCTGCGATTTATGAGTTTGAAAACGCGCCTCCTGCGTCGCTCGAATGGTTGCGCACCCGGTTCACGAAGCTTGAAACAAGGCTCTCGGCGGACGCGCAGGAGCAGTGGTTGAACTGGGTGATCCGACTGCCAGGTGATCAAATAATCGGCTACGTTCAAGCCACGGTTCGCGCCGATGGTAGCGCGCTGCTTGCCTACGAATTGGGCAGCGCTTTCTGGGGGAAAGGACTCGCGTATCAGGCGACGTCTGCGGTGATTTCAGAGCTGGGTGATCACTACGATATGCGACAACTGTGGGCGGTACTCAAGCGCGCGAATCATCGCTCGATGCGCCTGCTGGATCGACTTGGATTCACGCGGGCGTCCGCCGCGCAGCATGTCGAGCTGGATGCGGAAACCGACGAGTGTGTGATGCATCGGGCAATCAGCCTCGCAGAGCGACGCACCTGACTTCGATTCAATCGCCGCGCAAGAACGGTAATGCCAGAGCCAGCAGCGCGTCCGGTGCTTCTTCCGGAATGTAGTGACCACATGGGGTGGCGCATCCGCGAACATTGAGCGCGACGCGATTCCATTCAGCAAGCGGGTCGAAACACTTGCCGATGACGCCGTTTTCGCCCCACAGAATTTGCAGCGGCTGCGTCACTTTGCTGCCCACATCACGGTCTGCGCGATCATGAACCAAATCGATCGTAGCCGCCGCGCGATAGTCCTCGCAAATCGCGTGCGCGATGCCCGGCAAATGCACGCAGCGACGGTATTCAGCGAGCACTTCAGGAGTGAACGCAGACAACCCGGCGTGACGGTTGCCCATCATTTTTTCAATGAAAAATTCCGGATCAGCTTTGATCATGGTTTCGGGCAACGGCTCGCGTTGAATCAGGAAAAACCAGTGCCAGTAGGCTTTGGCAAAGTCCATCGTTGTCTGCTCGTACATCGCGAGCGTGGGCGCAATGTCGAGTAATGATGCACGCTCCACGCTGCCGGGATGATCAACAAGCATTCGATGCGTTACTCGCGCCCCTCGATCATGCGCTAGCACCATAAAGCGCGAGAACCCGAGCGAATGCATGAGTTGCACCATGTCTTTTGCCATCTCACGCTTGCTGTAGGGCGCGTGGTTCACGCTGGCGTCAGACGGCGGTTTGTCGCTGTCGCCATAGCCGCGCAGATCAGCGGCTACGACACTGAAGTGCTCACTGAGCGTCGGCTCGACCTTGTGCCAGATCAGGTGCGTTTGCGGATGCCCGTGCAGCAGCAACAACGGCGGCTTGCTGCGTTCGTTGCTGACGCGGGCATTGATGGTGATGCCGTTGGTGTGGATGCGCTGGAGGGCGAAGTTTGCAAACATTCACCAAGTTTAGTGGGGCGACGTGGCGGCGCGCAAGTGGCGACCGCTAATCAATCAATCTCAGGCTTCGCGCGCGCTCCACATCTGCCGCCTCATCAACATCCCAAAGCGTGGCCGGTTCTTCCCACAACAACGCGCTCGCCCGCAACGCGCTTCGCGTTTGCGTCATCACCTGCGACGTGCTCCACGCGATGTTGGCGAACGGCTCGGGGCGGGGTGCGTTACTGCCAACCAGCACATACCCGCCATCTTCGGCGGGTGTGAATACCCAGTGGCAGGAGTCGCTGAGTGTCGCAGCAGCGGTGTGCAAATCTTCCGCTTTGAACGCAGGGCAATCGGTGCCGATTAGCAATACGCGTTCGTTTGTTTCAGCAAGGAAGGTGAGGCACTGTGACATACGTTTGCCGAGGCCACCATCGCATTGCGAATGTACCGGCAGCGAATAGCGTTCAGACCAGTCCGTAACCGACGCATGTGTCACCTCACCCGCGACCCACAGCGACGCGGAGGCTTCAGTCTCGGCGACCGTTCGCAATGTGCGTTCAACCAGTTGCGCATAGATGCGCGCAGACCCGTCCGCACCGTACGTCGGGATAAGGCGCGTTTTGACTTGTCCCGCGACCCGTGGTCGGCAGAATATTGCGATGTGAAAAGATGGCCCCATCACTTGCGCCCGTACCAGCGCGCGAGCCGCGCGGGCGACACCCCGAGTGTGTAGGCAAGGCGCAAGCCCCACATCAAAAAAATCGTGCGCCAGACGCCATGCTTCTGCCAGCGACGTGCGGACGTTGTCACCTTGCTACGCAAGCATTGCGGTGCTGATTGCCGCTTCAGGAGTGCGCTCAACGCGATGTCTTCCATCAGCGGCAAAGCGGGAAATCCGCCAACCGCTTCGAACGCAGTACGGCGCACGAATATGCATTGATCGCCGGTTGCAATACCGGTGAGTCGCGAGCGGGCATTCATCATGGTTGCGACCACGCGCAGCATCGTGCTGTCAGTGTCAAAGCGCACATCGAAGCGTCCCCACTGCATGGCCTTGTTTCTGAGTGCGTGGGCGATCAAGCCGTCCGCATCAAGAGGCAATTGCGTGTCGCTGTGCAGAAATAGAAAGATTTCACCCCTTGCCTGTTGCGCGCCAGCGTTTTGCTGCGATGCGCGCCCGCGCTGTGCCGTGACAACGTGATCGGCGCCGCGCGCGGCGATGTCTGCGGTGCCATCGGTGCTGCCGCCATCCACCACCAAAATTTCAACGCCGCGTTCACGCAAGGGTTGCAGTGCCATTAACGCCACCGCGATGCGCCCGGCCTCATTGAGTACGGGGATGATGATGGAGAGCGTCATCGTGCGTAGGGTGGGCAACTTGTTGCCCACGTGAACTGCTGCGGACTTAAGCCAGCGCCCCGCCACACGAGCTGCCTTGCCCCGCCGTGCAGCCGTAGCAATGGTCGCGCACCACGATCGGGCCCCCAACCAGCGCATTGGACGCGGACGCGATCACGTCGCGCAGGTGCGTGCGTGGGCGACCGCCAGCGCGCGTTGCGAGCCCCAACATCTGGTTGAAATCGCAGTCGTACACGTAGCCCTGATAGTCGATGCTCAACTGATCGCGGCACATCACGCCGTCGACGTTTTCATCTTTGTGCGCACCGCGCAGCGTGTCCATGTAGCCGTCGAAGGTGCCCTTGGAAATCAGCGTCGAACCGAAGCGCTGGATTGGCATGTTGGCAATGGCGAACAGGTGGTTGAACGTGATGCCGAATTTTTCACCGAGCACGCGTTTGTAGTCTGCCTCGAGCGATTGCTGATTGGGCGGAAGCACGGCACCTTGCGGGTTGTAGACGAGGTTGAGTTCGAGCGGACTTTCAGCGTCGCCGTAGCCCAATGAGTTGAGCAATTGCAGCGCGCGGATGCTGTCGTCGAACACGCCTTCGCCGCGTTGTTTGTCGACGTTTTCAACAGAATAGCAAGGTAGTGACGCGGTGATCGCCACTTGGTTGTCGGCAAGAAATTGGGCCAGCGTTTCCTGACCTGGTTCAAACAAAATGGTGAGATTGCAACGGTCAATCATCTTAACGCCGAGCGCGCGCGCTTCCTGCACCAGCGCACGGAAATATTGATTGAGTTCGGGTGCGCCGCCTGTGAGATCCAGCGTTTTTGCGCCGGTGTGTTTGAGCGTGTCGATCACCAGATCGACCGTCTCCGAATCCATCATCTCGGTGCGCTGAGGGCTCGCGGCGACGTGGCAATGCACGCAGGACTGATTGCATTTGTAGCCAAGGTTTACCTGCAATGTGGCCACCGAGCGACGGCGCAGCGCCGGGAAGGTGGTGCGGTGAGCGTCAAGGCGGGGAAGAACTGCGTGCATGAAAAACCTTACTGAAAAAAGTAGGCTGGGTTGTCAAACCCAGCGCTCGCTTGCGCTCCGTTTTAAGGCGGTGCTGGGTTTCAACCCGGCCTACGAGCTACTAGCGAAAGGGCGGAGCGATCAACAGCACCCACCCCCATCATAGTGATACGTCGATTCGGAAATATACAAATCATTGCGAGCCAGCGCCGTCAGCGCGTCAGCGGTTTTGTCGCACACGGCGAGCGGCTGATTGGGCGTCATCGAGTGACCTTTTCCGTCGTCAAACAGAATGTCATTGCCGTAGTAAATCGCAGTCTTGCCGGTGAACACGCATGGGCCGTCGGCTGGCATCGGGTCTTTGATGGCGCAAATTTCTACGCTCTCGATCACCAGCAAGGTGTCGGTTGCATACTGGCCTGGCGCCAGCACGCGGTACGGGCGTTTGGCGCGCACTTCTACCGTGCCGAAACCAACGTCCGTTAGTCGCTTGATGTAGTCGCGCATTGGGATCGCGCCGGTGAGGCACAGTGCGCGCAAACGCTCGTCGGCCTTGAGCTCGGCGGGCATCTGTTGCTCGCAGGTGGGGTCGGACAAAATCAATCGACCATGCGGCTTTAGCACCCGATACATCTCAGCAAGCGCTTGTGTCAGATCGGCCTCATGGAAAATATTGAACAGGCAATTTTGTGCGGCCACATCAATGCTGTTGTCCGCAATGGGCAGGTTCAGCGCATCGCCGCGTCGCAAGTCGACGAAATCGCGTTTGAACCACGCGTTTTCACGCTCGGCGGTTTGCAGATTTTCATCACATGCGGTGATCATTTCATCAACCACATCAAGACCGATTACGGCCCCGCGGCGACGGCTGAAATACGAAAATTGCAATAGCTCCATGCCGCCGCCGATGCCCACGTACAGCACGGTCGGCGTGCCCACAAGGTCGCGCGGATGCACGGTGCTGCCGCAGCCGTAGTTCATTGCCAGCATTTTTTTCGGGATCGACAGATCGGGCAATTGCCAGATCGGCGTGGTAGTGCAGCACAGTCCGACGTCGGGGTTGAGCGCGGCTTCGCGGTAAACGTCCTGCGTGGTGAGCAGGTAGCTTGGGTTGACGATGTCGTTCATGCGGGTTTTGTGTAGATCAATTGAGAATTTGTGCGAGCAGGCTATAGGCGATCGCACCGATTGCCGCCGCGCAGGGAAGAGTTGCCACCCATGACAGCAAAATTTGTTTCAGTGTAGCGCTGGAGATTTTTTCGCCGCTGGTCCCAAAACCCGAAAGCCCCGAAATTGCGCCCACCGAAACATGAGTCGTTGACAGCGGCAGGCCATATCTGCTGGCTGATATGACCAGAGCCGCCGTGCAGAGATTCGCTAAAAAAGAGCTTCGCGGTTCGAGCTTGACGATTTTGTGACTCATTGTTTCTGCTACATGGCGCGAATGCAGCCAACCGCCCAGCGTCATTGCCATCGCGACGCCGGTGATCGAAGCAGACGTGCCAACGCTCGTGGCGACCAGCAGCAGCGCGGCAATTTTCGGCGCGTCATTGAGGCCGCGCGCAAAACACACACTCGCGGCACTCGCGATGTGAGCCGCATTGATGGCCCGCGACTCAGTGACCACCATTGCGTTGCTCGCGTTCAGCATAGGGGCGCAATCGCCCTGGGTGGTGCCCAGGGTCAGTACCGGCGCGATGGGTAATGATGATGCAGTCGAGGTGGCTCCTGGCGTGTTGGCAGCGGCTACAGGCGGACTAACACAGGCACAAGACTCGTCGCGCGAGGGGGCTGCCCAGAATCTCCGTTGCCAACTGGCCAAGGCTGCGGCAATTGCGAATGCGATCACGGGACCGAGCAGCAGCGGTGCCAAAAACTGCTGGGTGAGGGCGCTCAAAATGAGCGAGTCACCGGTCGCCACCAAACCCGTCCCAACGAGCCCGCCGACCAGCGCGTGGGTGGTTGAAACGGGCATGCCGATCCGGGTCGCGAGTGCTACCGTCAGACCCGCTGCCAGCGCCACTGACGCGGCAAACGCGGGATCGCTGACGACGTTATTGGGAACCAACCCGCGCCCTGAAAATGCATTGAGCAGTGCTTCAGCCAACGCGAATGCGGCGAGTGCTCCGGCAAGCGTCGCACAAGTTGCCAGCAACCGTGCCTGTCGATAGCTGAGCACTCCGCTGCCGTAGAGTGTGGCTACGCCCTTGAAATTGTCATTGGCACCGTTGCTATAAGCAAGCAAAAGCGTCACCAACAACACTGCAATCTCCGTCATATTTGCTCACCCGATGGTTACCACTGTCGATGCACCCTACGAGCATAGTCGGAGATGGGTATTGTGTCCTTACAAGGCGCGATTGAGTCGACTGCCCATGCTTAATGCACCCTCATTTCCCCGGCGTTGGGGCCACTTTGCATGCGCCAATGCGCTCGCCTCGCATCGTCTGCCTGACCAGTTCCACACCATTGACCGTGGGCTGGTAGCGCGATTCCAGCGTAACGCTGAACCGCGTGGACAGTACTCGACCGTCGGCGGTGCCAGTTAAGGTTTTGCCATCGTCGCACGCGTAAACAAATTGCAACGAATCGCCTCGGCCGTCGGCCTCTGGCGCGCGCGCGAAGGCGCTGCTCGGGCAGCGCGCAGCGCTACTGGCTAACGTTTGTAGCGCAAATGCGCGGCCACTGGCAAAGTCATCCGCGCTGCGACACACATCGAATGAGATCGTCGGAAAATTCACCCGCATGTCAGCGGGGATTTTTGCTGGGTCAGTAGCGATGGTGTAGCGCCACTGGCCAGGTGTTTGCGCGCTGGCGCTAGCCGATGCGAACACCGCTAGCGCCAGTAAAACCCGGACTAGCATCCGCCAAGGCGTTTCGCCGTCATGCTCATATTCATCTTGCCGCCCATGGCTTTGGTGTTGCCGCCGGTCATGGTCATTTTTGAATCCATCGAGGTTGCAGTGACAGTCATGTCGTAGGTCATCACCATCGGCTCGGGCAGGTCCTTGCCGGTGCAGGTGGCTTTGAACTGATAGCGGTTTCCGGTTTGCTTCATATCTGAATACTTGCAATCGATCCCGGCGTCTTTCTGCGCAGAGAGGTTGCGACCTTCGTCGATGTCCTTTTGTGACACGCACTGGTCAAAACTCATCGGAATACTGCCGATGCCGGGTATTTCAGTACGCGTGGTGTAGCTCCATTTGCCCGGCGAAGTGTCGAACTTGGGAAGCTGGGCACGGGCCACGCTGGTAATCGTGAAAAAAGTAGCCAAAAAAAGCGAAATCGAGAGCGCGATACGTTTCATTGAAAAACCTCGAAAATTGCAGAGTGAGGGATTGGATTGCTAGCGCAAGCCGCTCCTTGCAAAGACGGAGCAGTTTAGCGTTTTGCGACATTAAGTACGCGCTAAATGGATCGATGTCCGTCCGCGCTGAGCAACGCGCAGCGTCTGAAATTCGCATCCAGCCGTTAAACCCTTCACTTCGTTCAGCGCGACCGGGGTTAAATCAGCGTTTCTTCACGCTCTCGCCGACAAAAATCGCAGGCAGTGTTCCAATAGGACATGCACTTGCAAATTATCTAAAGCGTTCATGGATTCACTGATTGGCAAACTAACCACGCGGCTACACGCGCATTGGAGCGAGCCATCGGCTGCGCCGTCAAAGTCGACACCGATTGTGATGCGCTCGTATCGCTGTCAGTGTGGTCGCCCGGTTTTCTTTCCCAACAGCCAGTGCCTGGCGTGTGAAACGCCGCTTGGCTATGAGGTGCATAAGGGGCACATGATTCCGCTGGAACCGGGGCGCGAGGTGGGAACGTGGCGCATGTATGGCGGCGGCGGGAAGTCGCCCGCCTACCGGCGGTGCGCCAATTTTGAATCGGCCGCAGGGTGCAACTGGCTGGTGCCGTTGTCGAGCTTGACACCCGACGATGATGGCCTGTGCGTGGCCTGCAAACTGAATCGCACCATTCCCGATCAGGACGACGAAAATAATCGTGAGCTGTGGGGAAAAATTGAACTGGCGAAGCGGCGATTGGTGTCGTCGCTGATTGCGCTGGGCTTGCCTGTTTTGTCAAAGGAATTAGCTGATCCCGAACGCGGCCTTTGCTTCGACTTTTTGCGTGTCAGAGCAGGCGAGCCTCCGATCATGACCGGGCATTTGCGCGGCATCATCACGCTCAATATCGAGGAAGCCGACGACACCATTCGCGAGCAGATACGTGCGTCGCTGCGTGAGCCGTATCGCACGCTGCTCGGCCATTTTCGTCATGAAGTCGGGCACTATTACTGGGATCGTCTGGTGTGGGACACGCGGTGGCTTACGCCATTTCGCGCGCTGTTCGGTGATGAGCGGTTGGACTATCCGGGCGCGCTGAAGACGCACTACGAAAACGGGCCGCCCCAGGACTGGCCAAAGCGCTTCGTCAGCAGCTACGCCAGCACCCATCCGTGGGAGGATTGGGCCGAAAGCTGGGCGCACTATCTGCATATGGTTGACACGCTCGACACGTCACTGAGTTTCGGGCTCGACGCAGGCAACGTGGAGCTGGGTTACGAGCCGTATACGCTGGACGACGTGTGGTGGCCGCAGGCGAAAAATGCCGAGGAATTTTTAGGATTCATCAATTCATGGATTCGCATCACCGGCGTGATGAATGAGCTGGCGCGCAGCATGGGCCAGCCTGATTTTTATCCGTTTGCCCTGCCCAGGGCCGCGGTTTCCAAGCTGCACTTTATTCATTCTGTGGTGCAGGATGCGCGGGTGTGAGCGACTGATTTTTCCTTGGAAAGCGCTGAATAAATCGATATCCGTTCGCCCTGAGCAACGCGAAGGGTCTGAAACTCGCATGCGGCCGTCAAACCCTTCACTACGTTCAGAGCCTGCCCCGGCGAAGGCCGGGGGCGGACGGGATTAAATCTGCGTTTCCCTTGCACTGAGCGTCACTCTCAGGCCAGCGCCCTACTCGCCCGACTACGCCGCCACTTTCGCCCCGGTCGGCAACGGACACACCGCACCTGTCCCCGCCAAGCCACAGTAGCCCGCTGGGTTTTTCTCCAGATACTGCTGGTGGTATTCCTCGGCGTAGAAGAACTCCGGCGTCGCCTCACCGGGTTTGCCGCCAAGAATCTCGGTCGTGATTGGCCCAAATCCTCGTGCCGTCAGTGCCGCCTGAAACTGCGCCTTCGACAAGTCCACAGCCGCACGCTGCTCCGGTGTGTAGCAATAAATGGCCGAGCGGTACTGGCTACCCGTGTCGTTACCTTGCCGCATGCCTTGCGTCGGATCGTGCGCTTCCCAGAAGACTTTAAGCAGCTGCTCGTAGCTCACTTTGCTGGGGTCGTAAACGACGAGCACGATCTCGGTATGGCCGGTTTGCCCAGTGCAGGTTTCGTCATACGTTGGGTTCGGGGTGTAGCCGCCCGCGTAGCCGACCGCCGTGGAATACACGCCCCCACTTGGGTGTTCCCAAAATTCACGCTCTGCTCCCCAGAAGCAGCCCATGGCAAATTGCGCAAGCTGCATGCCCTCAGGAAACGGCGCAATGATGTCGTGGCCGGTAGCGAAATGCTTCCGGGACACCACGATCGCCTGCGTGCGACCGGGCAGCGCCTGGCTTTTGCTCACCATTGCCGATGATTTTCCGAAAAGTCCCACGATACGGCTCCACATAAATGCTTCAACCCGTTAGTCTGAGGGCAAAGCACGAGCTTACAATCCCCGGTAGAAAAAATACTACAGATCTACGGGAAGACGAGGAAACGCATGGACAAACGCGCTGCCATCATTGCTGGCCTTCTTGCTGCGATTATTAGCTTGGCACTGGGCATGGGGGTGTTGCAATACCTGCATGACAACGCTATGGGCTTGCCGCGCCTGCTCGCCACCATCGTGCTGGGCCGCAGCGCGCTCGACGCCGACTTGACAAGCGCCGCCACCGCGATGGGTGTTGGCACGGCTGTGCATCTGGTTTTGGGCCTCTTGTTCGCCTTTGCAATCTCGTTCACTCTGCATCGCTGGGGTTTCTGGGTAGGCCTGATTGGCGGCGGTTTGTTTGGTTTGGCGCTCTACGCGATTAACACTTACACGATGAGCCGATTCTTCCCCGAGTTCTTCTTTTACCGAAGCTGGTTTATGGTCGGTCTGCACATTGTTTATGGCGCGCTGTGCGGTGGCATTTATGAATCGCTTGAGCGCGACCGTCGCTCAATCTACCGTAATTAAAGGGGCGCACTATGAACAAAATTCAATTGATCATCGCGCTCGTGGTGGCCGCGTTTTCTTTGTTTTCATATTTCGGTTCATCGTCGATCAATCCAATTACCGGTGAGAAACAGCGTGTTGCCGGCATGACGCCGAAAGACGAAGTGGCGATGGGGCTGCAATCCGCGCCGCAAATGGCGCAGCAGATGGGTGGCCTCACGCAGGACGCGCGTGCGCGGGCTCTGGTGTCGCAGGTGGGGGCCAAAGTGGTGGCGCAATCAGTGGCCGCGAAATCAGGCTATCCGTTCAAGTTTCACACCCTCGCCGACCCGCGTACGGTTAATGCGTTCGCGTTACCGGGTGGCCAAATTTTCATCACGATGGCG
Source organism: Burkholderiales bacterium (assembly GCA_043719085.1). Taxonomy (GTDB): domain Bacteria; phylum Pseudomonadota; class Gammaproteobacteria; order Burkholderiales; family Casimicrobiaceae; genus Casimicrobium. The sequence goes on from JAYSUK010000289.1 coordinate 21,279, forward strand.
TTGCTGTCGCGGCTTGAAACAGAAGGCCAGCTTGCAGGCGTATTAGGTCATGAAGTCGGACACGTGCTGGCGCGACACAGCGCTGAACACATCGCCAAAGAGCAATTGACGCAAGGCCTTACGGGTGCGTTCGCCATGGGCGCGGGCTCGATGGACGCCGCGCAAATTGGCCGCGTCGTTGGGCAAATGGCAATGATGAAATATGGCCGCGATGACGAGCTCGAGTCTGACGCACTGGGGCTGCGATTGATGGCGGAAGCGGGCTACGATCCGCGATCGCTGATCAAGGTCATGCAGATTCTTGAGCGCGCCAGCGGCGGCTCGCGCCAGCCAGAATTTGCAAGCTCACATCCGGCGCCGGCCAATCGCGTGCAAAAGATAAACGAGGTAATCGCGCGCGCTTTCCCGAACGGCGTTCCGGTTGGGCTCACGCCGTAATATTGCCTATTTGATGTACTTCCTGCGCGACTTTCCGCTCGCGTCGTTCAACACGTTTGGCGTAGCAGCCACGGCGCGACAGTTCGCTGTGGTGTCGAGCGAGCAGGCGCTCATGCAATGGTGCTCCGCACATGGCAAAAATACCCCCCCATTCCTGATCGGTGGAGGCAGCAACCTGCTTCTCACCCGCGACATAGAAGCGCCCGTCCTGCAGCTGGCAGCACGCGGCACCCGTGTTGTATTCGACGAAGGCCACAACGTGTTGGTCGAGGCCATGGCCGGCGAGCCGTGGCATGAATTTGTGATGTGGACGCTAAAGCAGGGCCTCTGCGGACTCGAAAATCTGTCACTGATTCCGGGCTTTGTCGGCGCGGCACCAGTACAAAACATCGGCGCGTATGGCGTTGAAATTGCCGAAACTATCGATAGCGTAATGACCATCGACACGCGAACCGGTGAGCCGCGCGAGTTTTCCAATTCGGAGTGCGCATTTGGCTATCGCGACAGCGCATTCAAAAGTGCCGGCGATGGGTCGAGAGATCGATATGCCATCACGAGGGTGCGATTCCGGCTGTCAAGAAAATTTACGCCGCGCCTGGATTATGGCGACCTCAAAGCCGAGGTGCAGCGCGCTGAAGTTGTGGCTACAACCGCCGCAGACGTGTCCCGGGCAGTGATTGCAATTCGTTCGCGCAAACTGCCCGACCCTGCCGTCATCGGTAACGCCGGCAGTTTCTTCAAAAACCCACTCATCGCCGCGGATGTAGCCGCCGTGCTCAAATCGCGCTTTGCGGACATGCCGCACTATGCTGCGGCAAGCGGACAAGTAAAAATCTCAGCGGGTTGGCTCATCGAACAAACAGGCTGGAAGGGCCGCAACCTGGGCGCCGCAGGCGTCCACAGCCAACACGCTCTGGTGCTGGTCAATCACGGCGGCGCGACTGGCGCTGAGCTTTGGGCGCTTGCCGAGGCGGTGCAAACGGACGTGCAATCCAAATTCGGGATCACGCTAGAGCCCGAGCCGCGAGTGGTTTAACAAGCTTTTTCCACGCCCGTGGGCTGATTTCGTGACTTACCAGAATGAGCGCACGGTACAAAGGGCACGGGCATCTGTGTGATTGTTCGGGGGCTCAAAAACGCGCAACGTGCGCCATGATGACCAAGTGGTGGCGCTCGATTACGAGACCGTGAAATTTTCTTGCAAATTTCGCGGGCACTGCCCATCTTCGCTGCGCGTCCGCAATGACCTTAGGCACTGGGCGAATACATGTTTTTCTCGCCCGATCAGGACATCGTTTTCGATTTTGGCGTGGCTTGACGAGGGGGTTTGCAGCGCCTTGCTCGTAGGCGCATTACGTGGGAGTAGATGCGCACAAATTAGGTCGTAGTTAAGTATTACAATTGGGCAAGTAATACCAGCCAGCGAAGCTCCCCAATGAACCCCGCCCTAACCATCAAAAGCCAGGTCACGCTGCCCAAAGCGATCCGCGATTATCTGGGCGTTTCGCCCGGGGAGCGTGTTTCGTTTGAACCGCTGCCGGATGGGCGCGTGGCTATTGCTGCGGCCAATCCAACGGCTAAGGCGACCACCGATCCAGTCACGGCAATGCGTGGAACGGCGTCGCGAAAACTGAAAACAGACTCGGTAATGCGCATGACGCGTGGGGACGACTGGAACAAGCCGTGATTCTCGTTGACAGCAATGTGCTGATCGACGTGATGCAGGACGATCCGGTTTGGGCCGACTGGTCAGCGGCACAATTGCAGCGAGCACGGGCGACGCAAAAACTTGCGATTAATGCGGTGATTCTTGCCGAGCTTTCGGTGAATTACGAGACTTTGGACGAGATCAAGGTTTATCTCGACGCGGTGGGCATTGTCACCAAGGCTTTGCCTGAAGAGGCTGCGTTCGCCGCAGGGCACGCATTCATGAAATATCGCCGTCGGAAAGGCGTCAAGACTGGAGTGCTGCCCGATTTTTTGATCGGCGCGCACGCACAAGCTTCAAACTACACGCTGCTGACGCGGGATGTGGCGCGCTACAAAACTTACTTTCCCGCATTGGCTTTGATCCATCCATAGTTGCGAGCGATCCAGTCCGTATCGTGTTCGACCCGGTGCGGAGGAACGCCCGCCTCAGCGTGTCGATGGGCGCTCCTTCAGATCGACAGTTAGCCGCTTACCAGATTCCCAGCGCCGCTAACTGAGCGGTCGCTTGCGGTGCCCAACCACGATTGGCCATCGGGCTGGCGGGGCTAGGGTGAAGGATCGTGCCAACGTTTAGTTGAGGGTGTGGCGAGCTTAAAGCCGCCCGAGCTTGCGTCTCGGCGAATCTGCCAATGCCGATAATCCAGTCTGGTTTTAACGCCACTACGCTCGCTTGTAGGTGCGCATCACATGCGGCGTACAGTGGTGCCGACTCTGCCCGCATGAGTTTGTCTGGAGTCAAGTTTTTAGCCTTTTCGAAAAAGGCGAGTGGGCAATAGTTGAGCACGAAATGCTCAGCAAAAAAATCGTCCGCGTTCGGAAATCGTTGCGAAAAAAGCGCCCACAAACGCTGCCCGGAAATTTCGGATCGGGTGCAGTTGAAGCCGTCAACGGGGCGCGATGGGTTTGGCGTTTTCGGCTGCGCGACGGGTGCGTCGAGCTTCATCCAGTCACGCACAGCGTTGACCTCACCAAAAGGTATGCCAACCTGCACCATGCCGAACGGGCCGGGGTTCATACCTAAAAATACGACGCGCTTTTTCCCGTTGCCAAATTTACGCAGGTACTGCTCGTGCGGCGCCCAGGCGTAATCGAGCGGGTTTAACGTGTGCGTAACAGGGGCCGAAAATTGCAGTGCATCGACGGCGTCGCGGAGCGCGCGTGCCGCAGCGACCAGCGCGTCTGCGCTCACTTTTCAATCGGCCACAACACCATCTGCGTGCAGCGAAAGAGCGCAATTGTCTTTGCCGTTTCGCGATGCTTGACAACGGCGTCCCACACCTGCGTGGTGCGGCCTAGATGCACCGGTCGCGCTTCGACGTAGATGGTGCCGTCGAGCGCGGTGCCCAGGTGATTGCTTTTAAGTTCAATCGTAGTGAAGCCCTTGGCACCCTCCGGCAAATGCGAAATGCAGCCGTAGCCACACATCGTATCGGCGAGGCCCACCACGCTTGCCGCATGCAGGTAGCCGTTCGGTGCAAGCAGTTCCTCGCGCACCTTTAGCTCTGCGATCAGTAGTCCTTCTTCTACCGAAACCAGCGTGATGCCGAGCAGCCCCGGCAGCTTGCCGACGCCACGATCTTTCATTGATTCAGCGGTGTAGCCCGCGCGCAATGCCATGTGCAATGACGCCTAGCGGAAGGTATATCCGGCAGCGAACATGAAGGCCGAACCGCCGAGCAAGATACCTTCAATGCTTGCGTTGCCCACTCGGAAGCCGAGGGATGGCACGACGGCAGGCGCTACCCCCGCTTTGTTGAACGGAATTTTGTCGCGATATTTGCCACGGTATCCGTGCAGCAGTCCGGCGCTTACCTTGGCGTAAATCTTAGGGTGCAAGTCCCACCTTTGGCCCCAATAAACGTATTGAGAAAATTGGCCAAACGAGTTGTCAAACAGTGCAAGCCCCATGATGGTTTGATCTGCACCCCAGACGCGGTCGTACTTCGAGTGAATTTCGACGTTCACCATGTTCGTCCACTTCGCGTGGTTCGGACTCGGGCTGAAGTGAATGGTTTTTGGTGCATATTGAATGAACAGCACGTCACCATCGCGAAGCCAGGTGTTAGCGCTTCGACCGTCGGTGACCGCATTGGCGAGCGTCGGCGATATCTGCGCAAAAGACGGCGCGGCGCAAAGAGCCACGGTCATGGTCACGGCAGCAAGTGGTTTCCACAGCGTCATTGAATCAGTAACCTTTCTTCATCGGGTCTTCGGCGTCGCGCATCTCTTCGGCCTTTTTCAGCGCCTTGTCGATCTCGTCCTTGACCTTGTCTATCGTTTTTTCTTTGGTCGGCAACGGCGTTGGCGGGGGATTTGCAGGTTGGCACGCGGTCAGCCACAACATGCACAACACGCACAAAACGAGCAGCGCCAATCGCATGATTAATCCCGAAAATTATTGAACTGCAACGGCAGATCGAGGACATCTTTTTTAATCAACGCCATCGCAGCTTGCAGATTGTCTTTTTTGTCACCGGTCACGCGCACCGCTGTGCCTTGAATCGAGCCGCTGACCTTCAGCTTGCTGTCTTTCAACAGCTTGACGACTTTTTTTGCGATCTCCGTCTCAAGGCCGTCTTTCAAGGTGTCGACACGCTTCATCTTGTCGCCGCCGATTTTTCCTGGCTTGCCCTTTTCAATCGAACGCGAATCAACACTGCGTTTGGCGAACTTGTTGAGCAGCACCTCATCCACCTGCCCAAGCTTGAAATCATCATCCGCGAAGACCGTCATCGTCTTCTCTTTTTCGTTCAACTCGACGCGCGAATCAGAGCCCTTGAAGTCGAAACGATTGGTGATCTCTTTGTTCGCCTGATCAAGCGCGTTCTTGATTTCAACCCAGTTCAGTTCGGAGACGGTGTCAAACGATGGCATGATGTGGAAAAAAACGTGGATCGCGAAGGGGCACAGTGTAGCTGGCGTCGGCGCGACGGGCCCGTGCTTCTCGGGTCGGCACCAGCGCCCAAATTAGCGCGCCTCACAAAACACCACCCCGTCGTCAACCCAGCCTCGCGCCTGCAGCGCCCTTGCGGCGTCACGGCCTGCTACCCAGCGATGATTCGGAGCACCGGGCGCGGGGCGAAATAGCCGCGAAATGGTCGCTTTGTCATCGCTGCAGACACCCCGATCAGAAAGGGTTGGAAAGACTCTAAATTGTGGGTCTTCGGCCACAAAAGTGCCTGCAAAAGGCGCTTGCGAATATTTGGCGCATTCGTCTGCGCGGGCGCTATAAAAATGGGTGCTTAAGCTCGGAATGAAAAAACGGCACATACGCAGCGTCTGCCCGACGGGCGCATCGAGAGGCCAGGTTTTAAAGCTCTGCGCTCCGCCAAACTCGTGCGGCGCCTGCCATGGCAAAACGCCAGATCTGATCCACGCCCACACCTGCTCGATTTCGTCGGTATTGGCCGTGAAAAAATAGGTGTCGCGTTGCGGGTCTCGAAATTCGACCGTGCGCGGCAACAGGTAGTCCGGAGCGAAGCGCAGAATCCCCGGCACCGCGCGCGAACCGTCTTTGCGGCTGAGCGCTGCCGCCGCGAGCAAAAATCCGCCAGTCGGCAGCGGCGTGATCTGGGTGTCGCCGTTGATCGCGTCAATTGCCAAGCCCCCGGCCACGCTTTGCACCGTGCTACCCGTGCTAAAGCGCTTGATCCACGTCGTGTTGCGGGCCGTACGTCCGGACGTGCCCGCCGACTGATACTCGCCGTTACCGCTCATCACAAGGTAGGTGCCGTTGACCAGCGCCACATTGGAAAAGGTTTGCGCAGGACCGAACGAGGGCAGCACCACGTCTTCAGCCGTAAACAGCGCTGTGCCTGTTTTTGAATTAACACGGCGCAGATAGCCGCGAGCCTTGGCACCAAAGCCCAAGCTCTGGCCGAAAAATATGATGTCGTCACCGTCGGCAAACCGCGCAAGCGGAAGTACGTCGAACGAGCCCACCGTGAAGCTCAAATCGGTCTGCGCGAATTGCCATGCGCCAGTCGTCGTGGTGGGCGGTGTAATTCGAGTGAGCAACACCGGATGCAGCACCGGCGAGCTTGCCGTCTCTCGCAGCAGTGCGCCCTCTGAGACCACATTGATGGCGCCGTCGGCTGAATTCCATACCAGCGAAATCCCGCCGAACTGGATCGTTTGCCCCAACGGAAACGTACCGGTCGATTGCATCATTCCCGCCGTGCCAAAGCTTGCGTCTGGCGCGCCGTCAGCGAGAAAGCGATGCAGCACCAGAGTGTTGTTCAGCCCGCCTGTTTTTTGGTAGTGCAGCAACACGCTGCCATCGGCGGCAAGCTGGCAGGCAATGGGATAGACGGTCACCGGTCGTTGCCCGCCGCTGATGATGTCGCCCGTGGTGGTTGCGCCGGGCACGCGGGCTGTGGCTTGCCAGCGCAGGCTTGCCGCGGACGCGGCATCAACATGGAGTCGCAGCACATGCAGGTCAAACGAGTCGCGAGTCCGCGCGCACAAAACCATGTCGCCGTTGGCCGTTGACTTGAGCGAGACCGAAGCGGGCAGCGGCAACGTTGGCAGCGGCATCAGGTTGGCCAGCCGCCCTGACGTGTCGAAGCGTTGCAGCGCAGGATTGGCGCGACCCTTGGTGATGACGGTCCATGCGCTGCCCTGTGCGTCGAGCGCGAGCGGGGGTGCCGTGCCGGACTCGACGTACTCGCCCAAATCAACACCCGCTTCAATCAGCGTGGTGTTGCTGCCGTAGGTGGCATCCGTTGCGTTCGCGAAAGTGTTCGGCATCAGGAGGGCCGCCGCGCAACAGGCGAGCATCTTTGGCAAAGTGAAGTACAAGTGATTCATTCAGATAATTCCCGCAAAAAATATGACAAAGTGCTTAAACAGGTTAACACTCGGCGGCATGAATTTTCGTAGGAGAACAGGCCGTATCCATCAATTCGCTGATATTGGGACACCCAGCGCGCGATGAGGCTGTGGCGTCACGATCGCATGATTCGCGAAGAGTGCTATAGCTTCCTGTCGAAAGTGTTTCTCTACTTAGGGTGGAAGGTGCAAATCCGCATTGTCGACTTTAAATATTTATATGGCTAAGACCATATGAAACGGGCATCTATGCCGAAAGTTGAATGCTGTAATGCCAACTCGTGCAGTGGGTTCATTGCCGCTCGTCAGACAGTATTTTTCCATCCGCCAGCGTGATGCGCCGGTCGCAGGTGGCCGCCAGGCGTGAGTCGTGGGTGACGATCAGAAATGAGGTGCCGAAATCACGATTGAAGGCGCGTAGCATCACAAAAATATCGTCGGCGGTTTTGGTGTCGAGATTGCCTGTGGGCTCGTCTGCCAGCACCAGTGCGGGCTTGACCGCCAGCGCTCGGGCAATGGCCACTCGCTGTTGCATGCCGCCGGAAAGCTCGGCGGGCATTTTTGATTCCGCGCCTTTGAGCCCGACCGAGGCCAGCAGCTGTGCGGCCTCTGCACGCACGGTTTGGGTGATCTTTTCGCCGCCGATCATGCGCGGCATCAACACGTTTTCAAGCGCTGAAAATGCCGGCAACAAGTGATGAAACTGAAACACGAACCCGAGCGTTTCCGCGCGCAACCTCGTGAGCGTGTCGTCGTCGCCATAACTCACCGCGCGACCGGCGATCTCAACGATGCCGGACGTGGGGGGCTCAAGCAGCCCGATGATGTTGAGTAGCGTGCTTTTACCGGAACCCGACGGGCCGATGAGTGCAACGAATTCGCCAGCGGTCAGCGTCAGGTCGATGCCGTGCAGAATTTCTGCCTCCACCGGCTTGCCGATGTTGTACGACTTTCGAATCGCCGACATCGCGAGTACGGCGGTGCTCATGCGCGCATCGCTGTTGCCGGGTCGAGTGCTGCAGCGCGTCGCGCTGGCGCAATGGCGGCGAGGGTGCCGCAAAGCGTTGCCAACAGGCAAGAAATCAACAACAACTGCCCCGTCAATTCAATCGGAAACAACGCACTGCCGTCTGCGCCCCGCACAAACGCGGTGAACATAAACACCAGCAAAGTGGCAAGCCCGGCGCCCAGCAGCGAGCCGACCAGACCGACCAATGAGCCCTGCAACAGGAACACTCGGATCATTTGCCCGCGCGACGCGCCCATGGCTCGCAAAATGCCGATTTCGCGGGTTTTTTGCACCACCGCGACTACCAGCACGCTGGCAATGCCGAGCATCACCACGATGGATACAAACACGCGGATGATTGCGGTTGACGCAGACTGCGCGTTGAGCGCGCTGAGCAACTGGCTGTTGGTGGTCATCCAGCTCTCCACCAGCAGTGGGGTGACGCTCGCAACTTTGGCGGCAACCGCATCGGCCGCGAAAACGTCCTGAACGCGCAAATCAATGGAGGTGACCCCTCCAGGCAGTCCGAACAAAGACTGTGCGGTGCGCAGCGGCAGGTACACGGCGCGGCGGTTTAGCTCTCGATTGCCAAGATCAAGGGTGCCTGAGATGCGGAACTGGTCGCCTTCATTAGCAGCCGTTCCAGTGGCAAGCGTGATGCGGTCGCCAATGGTCGCTCCTAGATCGCGTGCCAGCTCGGCGCCCACCAAGATCTCCCCCGGCTCCAGCCGTAAATTGCCAGCAACCAGTTTGTCAGCGAGATCAACAATGCGGTCATATTGCGTAAGCGCAATACCCGTCACGGCCACCGAGTTGCGTCCTTCGCCGCGAATGGCAATCGCCGCGCCAGAAACCATTGGCGACACCGCTACCACGCCGGACACACCCTCATACGCGGCAATCACTTGCTGCCAATTGTCGATGGAGCGCACCTTGCGCGGCGCGGTCTGCACCGTGGCCACGTTGGTGTCGCTCACCGCAATTTGTGACCGCGCCACCGGTTCAATGGGCTTGGCGACGATGTGCGCCTGCGCGCCCAACGTGCGGCGAATGGTGTTGGATTGCAGCCCAACCACCAGCGCAGAAATGAAAATCACCACTGCCACGCCAACCATCACGCCGCCCACGATGAGCGCTGACTGCGCGCGTCCCTCTCGCAAGAAGCGAAGCGCGATTTGTAGTTCAAAGCGCATGACTAAATGCCTTTTGTAGGAGCGGCTCCGCCGCGACCCCGCCGCCCGGGTACGAGGGTCGCGGCAGAGCCGCTCCTACAAAAACCGAGGCCATCACTGCCCCGGCATCGGCAGATCGACGCCTTTCGGTCGTACCGCTGTAGACACCGGCACACCGCGCACACGCTGGCCCGTGCGAGTTTTTCTGTCAACAATCACGGCGTCACCGGCGCTCAATCCGGAAACAATTTCAACTCGTTGCAACGATTGCAAGCCAATCTTTACTTCTTGCTCCGTCGCTGTGCCCGAGCGCACCATGAGCACGTATTTGCGCTCGCCCGC
>JAYSUK010000290.1:0-3376 GCA_043719085.1 Burkholderiales bacterium
CTCGCCGCTGCGTTGGGAGCCAGTAACGAACAGATCGAAAACGCCGCCGAAATCGCGCTTGAGCACCATCTTGGCATGACCTGCGATCCTATCGGCGGCCTGGTGCAAATTCCGTGCATCGAGCGCAATGCGATGGGCGCAGTAAAAGCCATCAGCGCCACCTCCCTCGCCATGCGCGGCGACGGCACCCATCGCGTGTCGCTCGATCAAGCCATCGACACCATGCGCCGCACCGGGGCCGACATGCAGTCGAAATACAAGGAGACGTCGCAAGGTGGGCTGGCGTTGGCGCAGGTGGAGTGCTGACAATGCGACTGTAGGAGCGGCTTTGCCGCGACCTGAGACGACGCACCCAACGTGGGTCGCGGCAGAGCCGCTCCTACAAAACCAGCTCACCGCCGTGCCCGCTAAAATTGCGCGCAACATGAGCAAAATCCTCCTCTCCCTCCCTGTCGGCCAGAAGGTCGGCATCGCCTTTTCTGGCGGCCTTGATACTTCTGCCGCGCTTGCATGGATGCGGCACAAGGGCGCGATTCCTTACGCCTACACGGCGAATCTAGCGCAGCCAGATGAGACGAATTACGACGACATACCGAAAAAAGCGATGGAGTACGGCGCTGAGGGCGCGCGCCTGGTTGACTGCCGTGAAGCGCTAGTGCACGAGGGCCTGGTCGCGTTGCAATGCGGCGCCTTTCACATCACCACTGCGGGTCGCACTTACTTCAACAGCACGCCGCTGGGTCGCTGCGTGACAGGCACTGTGCTGGTGAAGGCCATGCAGGAAGACAGCGTCAACATCTGGGGCGACGGTTCGACCTACAAAGGCAACGACATCGAGCGTTTTTATCGCTACGGTTTAATGGCGAATCCGGGTTTGAAAATTTACAAACCGTGGCTTGATCAGGCGTTTGTGTCAGAGCTGGGTGGCCGCAAAGAGATGAGCGAATGGCTAAACAACAACGGCTTTTCGTACAAGATGAGCACTGAGAAAGCATACTCAACGGACTCAAATATTTGGGGCGCGACGCATGAAGCAAAAGACCTTGAATTTTTGAGCAAAGGCCTGCGCATCGTCAACCCGATCATGTCTGTGAAACACTGGGATCAGTCGATTGAAATTGCACCGGAAGAAGTAACGATTCGCTTCGACGAGGGCTTTCCGGTCGCGTTGAACGGCAAGACGTTTACGAGTCCGTTGGATCTCGTGCTGGAGGCCAACAAGATTGGCGGTCGCCACGGTCTGGGCATTTCGGACCAGATCGAAAACCGCATCATCGAAGCCAAGAGCCGCGGGGTGTACGAAGGCCCCGGCATGGCGCTGCTGTTCATCGCGTACGAGCGCCTGATCTCGGCGATTCACAACGAAGGCACGATTGAAAATTACCGCACGATGGGCCGCCGCCTCGGCCGCCTGTTGTACGAAGGCCGCTGGTTCGACCCACAAAGCCTGATGCTGCGCGACACACTACAAAAATGGGTGGGTCGTGCGGTGACGGGTGAAGTCACGGTAGAACTGCGTCGCGGCGATGACTACACGCTGCTCGACACACAAAGCCCGAACGCCACCTATCACCCGGAGCGCCTGTCGATGGAGCGCGTCGAAGACGAGGCCTTCTCGCCGCTGGATCGCATCGGGCAGCTGCACATGCGCAATCTTGATATTTCGGACTCGCGAGATAAGTTGAGCGTGTATGCGAAGGCCGGGATGTTGCCTGCGGGGACTGGGGCAGCTAATTTGCTGGATGACAAGAGTGATTCGAGCAAAACGTAGGTGCTGGCGACAAGACGCTGGGTGCGTTTAACAGCGCGCGGTCTCGCTGTTATCTCGTCCTCGCGATGCATTGGAATCCGTGCTCCAGCTCACTGCGCGTGATTTGATCCAGACGATTTCAAACTAGCCGGTACGACAAGGCTGGGAATAGATGCGCTTCGTCATCGATCAAGCCGCAAAAAAAACTTGCACACTGCACAGATAAGTGCTGTAATACATTAACGTATTACACATCGGAGGCGTTATGACTTTGACCGTGCGCACCGACCATCGCGTTTCGGACGCGTTAGCGCAATATTGCGTCCAGACAAACCAGACCAAAAGCGATGTGGTGAAACTTGCGCTCGCAGAGTACTTGTCGAAGCAGGCGCTGCCGAAGCCTAGCGCGTGGGATTTGGTGAAGGACTTGGTTGCCGATTTGGAGCGTACAGACGCACTTGTCGCGACACCGCTGCCCGCTGATTTAGCGCGCAACCGCAAGCAATATTTGAACGAATACTATGCCCAACGCGACACTAATCGACGCAGGCCCGCTGATCGCCGCGCTTAATCCGCGTGATCACGACCACGCGCGATGCGTGGCGTTTTTGCGGGGATTTACGGGCAGTTTTGTCACCACGTGGCCCGTGATCACCGAGGCATCGCACATGCTCTCCGCGAACATTGATTCGCAGATTGCGCTGCTCAGATGGATTGAACGTGGTGGCCTCGATGTGCGCCACGTTGACGTTGAGGCCGTGCGACAGATGATTCTCTACACCGAAAAATACCGCGACCGTCCGATGGATTTGGCGGACGCGTCGCTGGTGGCGCTAGCCACGCAAATGGATCTGAGCGAGATTGCCTCCATCGACAGTGATTTCGAAATCTACAAGCTGCCCAACAACACCCGACTGAAAAATCAACTCGCTGGTGAGCCACCGCTTGGCCGAAAGAAGTTGAAGCGCTAAGCGCTACCGCCATGCGTCGCGGCATTGCCAGAGACGTATTGAGGTATCACCGAGAGAATCAACTTTTCGCTAGAACAACCACCATACGTGGGGCGTAGGCAATTTAGTCACATTATTGATATTTGCATAAAAATAGCCATTAACCCAATTAAATAGGGTATCTTGCTAAAAAGCTGTATAAAAATATCTGGGTGAACTCGCGCTACATAATTCGCCAATCCGACCGTCTCGCGACACCTTAAACTGAATCCCCTCATGTCAAAGCTTCGCGTTGAAATCGCATCCACGGTCGCGTCCAACCCGCCTACGAATGGCATGTCGCCGTACGTGCGCCGCATTCGCGGCGTTATCAGGCACGAGTTGCTGCTCTGCCCTGCGGCCAGCGCAATCATTCACAACGAACGCGGTGAGGTATTGCTGCTGAAGCGCCGAGACGACGGCAAGTGGGATCCGCCGGGCGGACATATTGACCCCGACGAAACGCCCGCGATTGCCGTTGAGCGAGAGACGCTCGAAGAGACCGGCTTGATCGTCACTGCAACCCACCTTATTGGCGTAATCGGCGGAAAAGCACACGAACATCGGTACCCCAACAACGATCTTATTCAGCCGCTCATCATCTGCTTTTTCTGCCAAGTCACAGGGGGTGCACTGG
>JAYSUK010000030.1:0-20211 GCA_043719085.1 Burkholderiales bacterium
TGCTGTTCGAAAAAATCTGGAAATACCGTTTCATTTATCGCGATTTGAACGACCTGCTGTCGAAAAATCGCATCATCGAAACGCACTTCAAAACCATCCTGCAAAACGCGCAAAAGAACACGGTGCGGTTGATGACCGAGATGCGCTCGATCAACGAACTCAAAGCTACCGACGGCGAAATCCAGGCCGTCTCCACCAACCTGGTCATGCTCGCCACCTACTGGCATTCGTACTCGTACGTGATGAATCCGAGGAAGCTCGACGAGGCCAACGCAATGGGCCAAGGCGTATTTCAGGTGATGGTGCTGCTCGCGCCGTATTTGCACGGCGACGCGCGCTTGTTGTTTGAAAAGCTTGCGGCCGAATACCGATAGGAAATCAAGGAGAGACTCATGGCAAAAAAAGGCGGCTGGGCCGCATTCCCACACGACAACGCAGCGTTTGTTTACGACGGCGCAGCACTCAAGAAAAACTGGGCTCGGCTGCACAAAGGCGACGCTGAACCGTTCCCGACCGACAAGGCGGTTGAGGAAGCCTGGCGGCTGTATCACGCTGGTGACTTCGAGGGCGCGTACGATGCAGGCATCAAAGCGGGACTCGACGGCTACAACGCCGCCAACAAGGCCGCCTGCATCTACAACAACTACCTCGAAACCAGCGACGCCAAAAAGCAAACAGCATACGAAGAAGTCGCCGCTCGTTGCGAAGAGTTGCAGGCCGCACAAAAGAAAAACGCCAACGCGTACTATCTCGCGGCCTACGCGCTCGGACGTTACGGCCAACTGATCGGCGTCGCCAAGGCGCTCACCCAAGGCATCGGCGGAAAAGTCAGCAACGCGCTCAACACCGCGCTAAAGTTGGAGCCGAAACACGCCGACGCGCACATCGCACTCGGTACCTTCAACGCCGAAGTCATCGAAAAAGTAGGCAGCATGATCGGCAAGATGACCTATGGCGTGAGCAAGGAAGCTGCCGTCGAAAACTACGACAAAGCGCTAAAACTCAACCCCGAATCAGCCGTTGCCCGCACGGAAAAAGCGGACGGGCTTTACAAGCTGTTTGGAGACAAGAAGATGAAGGATGTAGAGGCGCTTTACGCGGAGGCTGCGGCTTCTGAGCCTAAGGATGCGATGGAATGTCTGGATGTAGCGGCGGCTAAGGCGGAGATGGAATAGGCGTCGCGACTCGGTTGTTCTTGTGCGAGCGGTTCCACCGCGACTGGTGAAGCGCGCGATGTCGTCGCATGAACAAATTGGAAGTCGTGCGCTTCGGAAAGGCAGGCTCTCGATCATCGGGCAGATTTATCACGTCACTGCACGATCAAAAGACGGCGCAAAGAGCTTCGCAGATTTCTCGGCCGCACGCGCTGCGTGTCGTGCGTTCGTTTCCGCCGCCGCGCAAAGCAAGATTGCGTTGTTGGCGTGGGTATTGATACCTGATCATGCACATTGGTTGATTGAACTTGGCGGCGGCGCAAACTTGAGCAAAGCGATTGCCGCGATGAAGCGCAGCAACGCATCTGCGATTAACGGGTTGGACGCGTCGAATCAGGGTCGTTCTGCCTGGCAAGACAGATTTTATGATCGTGCAATTCGTAGTGACGAAGACATCGTTGCTGTTGCCCGCTACGTCGTTGCCAACCCGTTGAGAGCTGGACTCGTTGATCGTTTGGGCGACTATCCGTTTTGGAATTCAGTTTGGTTGTAACTGCGCTGGTCAACGATTGGATCAATCCGCATGCTTGTCGCGGTGGAACCGCTCCCACAAGGGCATTGACTACGGCACTTGCGCCCTCAACGCCAACGGCGCTTCTTTAATCGGCATGTGTATTAGCGCTGCGCCGATGGCAAGGACGATGTCTATGATCCAGATGGTGTCGTAGCTGCCGGTTAGGGTGAACACTTTGCCGCCCAGCCATGCGCCGAGGAAGCCACCGATTTGATGCGTTAGCAGCACGAGGCCGAACAGAGTGGCCATGTTGCCGGTGCCGAATAGTTTGGCCACTAGGCCTGCGGTCGGCGGCACGGTGGACAGATAGGTCAAGCCCATAAACGCGGCGAAGATGAGCATGACTTCGGCCGTTTTTGGCGCGACCAGAAAGAGCATCACACCGACTGCGCGTGCCGCGTAAACCAGTGACAACAACGACTTCATGCGCCAGCGTCCGACGGCCCAGCCCATCAGCAAACTGCCGACAATGTTGAACAGCCCGAGGATTGCCAGCGACCATGCGCTGATCGACGGCGGCAGGCCGCACATCGCGACCACGTTCGGCAAGTGCGTGCCGAGAAATGCGACGTGAAACCCACAGACGAAGAAGCCTGCCGAGAGCATCAGGTAGCTCGGGTCGCTCAACGCGCGTTTGATCGCAGCACCGGTGCCTTCACGCACAGGCAGCGGCGTAGTGGACGCCCCTGCAGCGACGGGCGCAGCATTCGAATTACCTTTAAGTACCCACGCCGCAGGCAGCGCCAGCAGCACGATGAAGCCGAGGATTTGCATTGACGTCATCCAGCCCGTCATTGCCGTGAGCCCCGCCGCGATAGGGGCCATCATGAATTGCCCGAACGATCCACCTGCGTTGACGATGCCGGTTGCCATACCGCGCTTTTCAGGCGGCAACAAGCGCGTGGTAGCAGCCATCAATACCGACGGCCCCGCCATGCCCGCGCCGCCCGCAGCAAGGATGCCAATGGCGAAGATGAGCCCGAGAGTCGTGGTCATGAACGGCGTGAGGATCGTGCCTACTGCGACGAGGCAGATGCCGATGAACAGCACGCGACCCGCGCCAATGCGGTCCGCCGCCGCGCCCGCGAACGGCTGCGTGAGGCCCCACCACAATTGGCCGTAGGCAAAGGCGAGGCTGATATTGGCGATGCCGAGCCCGGTGCTGGTGTTCACGTCAGCGAGGAAGAGCCCCATCGTTTGCCGCGTGCCCATCGTCAACGCAAACGTGCCCGCCGCAGCGAGCAACACCACCCACATCGAATATTTTTTGATGGCGTCGCTCATGCGGCATCCTTTTCTTCAATGGCGTCGGTCGCCAGCGCGTCGGTCATGCGGTCAATCAACGTGTGCAGCGCGATCACGTCGTCCACACCCACGGTGTCGTTCAATTGCAGTTGCGCTTGCTTCCACAAGGTCTGCGCCTGCGTGCGCTTTTTGCGCCCGTTCGTGGTCATGAACAGCGCATGGCTGCGCGCATCGTCGCCCGCATGCACGGCCACCCAACCCGCCGATTCAAGAGGTCGCAGATTGCGTGACAGGGTCGAAGAGTCCATGCCCATTGCTTTGGCAAGATCAGCCTGCGTAATCGGGCCTAGTTTCTCAACGTGCGTCAGCAGCGAATATTGCGTGATCTTCAAACCGCACTCGGCCATCGCCCGGTCATAGACCAGCGACACGCGGCGCAACAGTTGGCGCAGTTTGAAATTGGTGCAGCCACGCGGCGAAAGAGATGGTTTTGCAGTGGTCACAGCGCTTGCTCGTGTTTCATACAGTTTGGGAGAGCTTGCAATATCAATTGCATATGCAACAATTGTATCTACATCATAATTTGTTGGCAAACAGGAGTAGCGTGATGACGACAGAAGAAACATTGCAACAGTGGCAGGAAGACGAAGTAGTGGTGCGCGCAAGATTCGGCGCGCGTGGCGTCGCCACACCGCAGCAATTGATGGGTCTCACCGGGCTGGAGCAAATGCAGAAGCTGCTCTCCGGTGATTTTCCGCCGTCGCCAATTTCCGAGACGATGGATTTCGCCTTGATCCGCGTGGAGTTGGGCCGCGCGATATTCCAGGGAAAGCCGTCGGCGAAATTACTCAATCCGCTCGGCACGGTACACGGCGGCTGGTACGCCACGCTGCTCGATTCCGCCGTAGGGTGCGCCGTACACACCACCATGCCCGTGGGCCGCGCCTACACCACGCTGGAGCTCAAGATGAATATCGTGCGCAGCATTTCACTCAAGGTGCCACTGGTGCGTGCCGAGGGCTACACGGTGCATGTGGGCAAGCAGGTGGCCACGGCAGAGGGCCGACTCTACGGCGCGGATGGCACGTTGTATGCACACGCGTCGACGACGTGCTTGGTGTTTGAGGCGCCTGCGACGAAGGCGTGAGACCGATCGTCTGGCTACTACGCTAGTTTGGCCACACGCGCCTGTAGACGTTGCACATCGATGCGCAATCGCTGAATGTCGCTCACAAACTGCGACACATCATCGCGCTCGGCTACGAGCTGAGCTTCATCATGGAGGTAGCGTTTTCCTGCTTCGTGCAGGCTAGATTGCGCGTTGTCGCCTAACGCT
The DNA here is from genome assembly GCA_043719085.1 of Burkholderiales bacterium. Classification (GTDB taxonomy): domain Bacteria; phylum Pseudomonadota; class Gammaproteobacteria; order Burkholderiales; family Casimicrobiaceae; genus Casimicrobium. The sequence goes on from JAYSUK010000030.1 coordinate 4,310, forward strand.
TTTAGTGCCTTAAAAAAACGCACTGCTTCGGTCGCCAGAATTGGCCCGACGACTCGTTCAAGCTCCGCCTCGGCAGCCAGCGGTAACGACGCAAACGCTTTTGAAATATCTTGCAACAACGCGGCTTGTCCAGAAATTTTTGCGCTGCGAAGTGCTGCGTCTTTGCCCTGCGCAATGAGTGGCAACGAGGTCAGCGGAAATTCAACGCTGACCGATAACTCCTTGTCACTTAACGATGAGTCGCCCGCGACGAAATCTCCCGCCTCGCTGATTTTCAGAGTGGTGGAAAACGGTGGCATGCGCACTTGCAGGGTTTCACCCGCATGTGTTGCGAGCAGTTTGCGCGCCGCGTCGTCGTGCGAGAGGAGTTTGGACAAAGCGCGGGCGATGAGCGAAGAGGGAAGCATGCTGGTATTTTCGCAGAGTCGATGCCCCCAGTTGTAGGCGCGGACTTGGCCGCGCAGGGAAGCGCTTAGCGACGCCAAGTCGCCGCCTACATCGCGCGACGCCGCGCTGTCGCCTACAAGGCGATCAAACCATGCGGGCGTAAAAAAGCCGACGCAAGGTCGGCTTTTTTGGCGTGGCTGAATTTATGCTTGTTGAATGCCAGCCAGCAACCAGCCTTTGCTGCCGTCCAGCGGTTTGGTCAGATTCCAGGTTTCGCGGAAATCTGAGGCCATGACCATGCCGTCTTCACGCATTTTGCCGGTGAACTGTACGCTCGCCCAATATTGTCCGCGTTCGGTTTCGATGCCGATCAATTCAGCGTGCAGGTCGTCAACGTGTGTTGCGTCTTTGTTGCCACCGACGACGTCTTTGGCGATCTGGTTGTAGAACTCATCGGTCGCGAAGTCGCGCACAGCGTCAAGGTCGCCCTTGTCGTTGGCTGCTTGCAACGCAACGAACTGGCTCTTGGCGTTGGCTTCGAAGCCTGCTTTGTCGAAATCGGCAGGAATACCAACGCTCGAAGCTGCCGCCATCACAGGCGCTGCACCGCCCAGTGCGCCCGTGCCCGAAAAGGCAGCAGGTTCAACGCGATTCTGCGGCGCGCCGTACGGGCTGGGGTTGGCCGATCCGTAGGGAGTGGCCGTGGCGGGATTTTGCTTGCGCATGAACATGCGAACAGCAATAAACAAACCGCCGATAACCAAACCTGCAAGGAGCACCATCATGATCATGCTGGCCGCACCGCCGCCCAGCTGCGAGAACAGGTAGCCCAAGCCGAGACCTGCTGCGATGCCGGCGAGTGGGCCTGCCCATTTAGCCATGCCGGTTTTTGGCGCTGCTGCTGCTGCGGCAGCAGGCGCTGCGGTTGCCGCTGCGGCAGGGGCGCCCGCTGTCGGCGCGGCTGCGGGGGCGGCAGTGGGCGCGCTGCGCTGTGTGCCGACAGATTTGCCGCCGCCTAATTTCTTGGCTTCAACCGAAGCGGCACCACCTAGGGCTAGCGCCGCTGCCGTGATCGCTATCGAAATAATTTTGAACATAAATCCTCCTAAAGGTGGGTTGTCTCGTGACATTTAAGTATTTGAGGGGAGCTGACACAATTTCAAGCGAAGGTTAACAGGGTTTAGTCCTGGATAACAGCCCCAAAAACCCTGAGTAACGTGATTGAAATGTCAAAACCGATAGCCCCGATGCACCGCCACGATACCGCCGGTCAAATTGAAGTATTCAACGCGCTTGAAGTGTGCTGCCTCAAACATGGTTTTTAGCTCGTCCTGGGCAGGATGCATGCGTATACTTTCGGCCAAATACTGATAACTGGCTTCATCACCTGCGATTTTTGCGCCAAGTTTGGGCAGGATACTGAACGAGTACCAATCGTAGGGCACTTTAAGCAATGGATTCGGCCGCGAAAACTCGAGCACCAATGCGCGGCCACCGATTTTCAGCACACGATGCATCTCGGCCAACGCCCGGTCTTTGTGGGTGACGTTGCGCAGGCCAAAGGCGATGGTCAACGCGTCAAAGCTGCGATCAGCAAACGGCAGTGCCTCCGCGTTGCATTGCGTGGTCGGCGTCACCACGCCGTGATCGAGCAGGGCATTGCGGCCTTCGGCCAGCATCGCTGCGTTGATGTCGGTGTGCAGCACCATGCCGGTCGTGCCGACTTGCGGCTGCATCAGGCGAATCAAGTCACCCGTGCCGCTGGCCAAATCAAGTACGCGCTCACCCTTGCGCAGCTGCAACTGAGCAACCGCGAAGCGCTTCCAGATGCGATGCAAACCACCGGACATCGCGTCGTTCATCACATCGTACTTAGAGGCGACTGAATCGAAAACGCCGCGCACTTTGCCTTGTTTTTCGCCTTCCGCGACGGTTTCAAAGCCGAAATGGGTTTGGCCCTGCTCAGTCACGTGACGCTCCCGCGCGCTCCAGGCGAGCCAGATACTCCGTCCACAGCAGGTCTTTCTCAACGCATAACTTGTTCAAATAATCCCAGGAAAAGATTCCCGAGTTATGCCCGTCGCTGAAGGTAGGACGCACGGCATACATGCCCACCGGTTCAAGCTCGGTGATGTCCACCGCACGTTTGCCGACTTGCAATACTTCTTGCCCCGGCCCGTGGCCGCGAACTTCGGCGGAGGGTGAGTACACACGCAGCAGTTCAAAGCTCAAATCGTGCGATTTGTCACCGTACGCCAAAGCGAGCACATGGCGCTTGCGATCCAGCGTGATCTCAGTGGGAATCGGCGTGTCGTGTTCGAGACCGGGCATAGTGGCTACAGGAAAAGCGGCGGATTGCTATTTTCGCCTGTTTTTGTTATTCGGCCGCGGTCGTGGGCCATGTCGCCAGCACCACGCCCGCCAGGGCGCAGGCGAAGGCAAGCGCGTGCGCGACGGTGAAAGCCTCGCCAAGAAAAATCACCCCCACCAGTGCCGAGGTGATCGGCAAAAACACGGTGAACACGCCGGCCTTGGCAGCGGGCACGGTCTTGAGCCCCGTCATCCACAGCCACACCGTCCACATGCTCGCTGCTAAGGCGTAAAGCACCAGTCCGCCCCAGATACTCACGCTCACCGCCGCAAAGTTGAATGACCACGCGGCATAAATTCCAAACGGTGTCACCAGCAAAAGTCCCCAAAGGTTGATGAGCGCGCTGATGCGCTTGGGCGACAGTTTGCCGGTGAGTCGCTTGCCGATGACCACGTAGCTCGCCTCACAAAATACCGCGCCCAGCAACAACAGGGTGCCAAGCAAAGAGGTCGAGCTGTCGTCATGCCCGCCGCGCGACACGGCGAGCACCACAATGCCCGCAACGCCCAGGGCAATAGCGATCATCATACGCAGGGAAAGCCGCTCTTTTAGAAAGACGCGTGACAGCAGGGCAACGACCGCCGGAATCCCCGCCATAATCACACCGGCTGAAATCGCCGTGGCATGCAGCATGCCGAACAGCATGCAGATCGAGAATAGAAAGTTGCCGAGGAAGGATTCGAGGAACACAAGATAGCGCGTCCGGGTGTCCAGCGGCGCGGCGTTCGGGGCTGCTTTCAACCACGTAGCCATCGCGATGGCAGCTATTCCGAAGCGCAACCACGCGAGCAGAAACACTGGAAATACAGCAACGAGAAGCTTGGAGAATCCGACATACGCGCCCACGATCATCATGGCGCTGGCAAGGCTTAGGTAGGCGAGCAAAGTGGGTACCGATTTGCCGCTGCGCGGCAGTTCACGAACTGGGTCCCCGCTTGCGCGAGGATGACGCAATTGGCCAAACCTGCGTCGCGCAAGCGCGTCAAGTTTGGCCAATTGCATCACTTCATCATGTCAAGGTGTTCGAGTCCTGCCAATAAATTGCGGCCCTGCGCCTCATGGCCTTCGAGCTTGATGCGCAAACGCACATCGTTCACGCTATCGGCATTGCGCAGCGCGTCCTCGTAGCTAATGTGTCCGGCTTCGTGCAGTTGGAACAACGCCTGATCAAAGGTTTGCATGCCCAACTCGTTGGATTTTTTCATCACTTCTTTGATCTCGCTGACTTCACCCTTGAAAATCAGGTCGGCGATCAGCGGTGAGTTCAGTAGCACCTCCACCGCTGGCACGCGGCCCTTGCCGTCACGCTTGACGATAAGCCGTTGCGAAATAAATGAGCGCAAGTTCAGAGACAGGTCCATCAGCAATTGTTGACGCCGCTCTTCGGGGAAGAAGTTGATGATGCGGTCGAGCGCCTGATTGGTATTGTTGGCGTGTAGCGTGGCGACACACAGGTGCCCTGTTTCGGCGAAGGCTATAGCGTGGTCCATCGCGTCACGGTCGCGAATCTCGCCAATGGTGATGACGTCTGGCGCCTGGCGCAGACTGTTCCGAAGCGCTACGCCCCAATTATCAGTATCGGTGCCGATTTCGCGTTGCGTAATGATGCAGTTGCGGTGCTCATGCACGAACTCGATCGGGTCTTCAATGGTGATAATGTGGCCGCGCGAGTTGCGATTGCGATGATCGATCATCGCCGCCATTGATGTGGTCTTGCCGCTGCCCGTAGCGCCGACAAAAATCACCAATCCGCGCTTTGCCATCACGATATCGCGCAGGATCGGCGGCAGCATCAATTCTTCGAAGCGTGGGATCGTCGTGTTGATCGTCCGGATCACAATGCCGACATGATTTTGCTGCATGAAGGCGCTGCACCGAAAGCGTCCAGCACCGGGCGGATTGATCGCAAAATTGCACTCGTTGCTTCGCTCAAATTCGGCCGCCTGCTTGTCGTTCATGATCGAGCGGGCCAGCGTGATGGTGTGCATCGGCGTCAATGCGGTCTTAGAGACCGGCGTGATCTCGCCATCCACTTTGAGCGCCGGCGGAAAGCCGGAAGTCAGAAACAAATCGGACGCTTTACGCTGCACCATCATGGTCAGCAGCGAGTTCATGAAAGTAGTGGCTTGTTCGCGTTCCATCGCTGTGGCTCCCGGTTTTTGGGTGGTGAGGGTTACGCGAACATTTCGCCCTGACGGGCGGCGAGTTTGGCTTCTTGCGGATTAATCAGATTGCGCCGAACCAGCTCTTGCAAGCATTGATCAAGCGTTTGCATCCCGGCGCCAAGACTGGTTTGAATCACCGAATACATCTGCGCGATTTTGTTTTCGCGAATCAAATTGCGAATGGCAGAGGTGCCAATCATGATCTCATGCGCAGCAATTCGACCCGCACCGTCTTTACGTTTCAACAGCGACTGTGAAATAACCGCGACCAATGATTCGGAGAGCATCGAGCGGGTCATGTCTTTTTCAGCGGCGGGGAATACGTCAACGATACGGTCGATCGTTTTTGCGGCCGACGAGGTATGCAGGGTGCCAAACACCAGGTGCCCGGTTTCGGCTGCGGTGAGTGCGAGGCGAATGGTCTCAAGGTCGCGCATTTCGCCGATCAGGATGATGTCCGGGTCCTCGCGCAATGCGGAGCGCAGCGCGTTGGAGAACGATAACGTTTGCTCTCCCAGCTCGCGCTGATTGATCAAACATTTTTTGCTTTCATGCACGAATTCGATCGGGTCTTCGACCGTCAGGATATGCCCCATCACGTTTTCGTTGGCGTGGTTAACCATCGCCGCCAGTGTGGTGGATTTGCCCGAGCCCGTGGGGCCGGTCACGAGCACCAACCCGCGAGGTTTAAGCGCCAGGTCGGCAAAAATCTTTGGCGTGGCCAACTCTTCAAGCGTCAACACGCGCGATGGGATGGTTCGAAACACCGCCGCTGCGCCTCGCTCCTGATTGAACGCATTTACGCGAAAACGTGCAAGGTTTGGGATTTCAAAAGAGAAGTCGACCTCAAGGTTTTCTTCGAAAATTTTGCGCTGTTGGTCCGACATGATGTCGTACACCAGACTGTGCACGTCCTTGTGCTCCATGGCAGGCAAATTGATGCGCCGCACGTCGCCGTCGACCCGAAGCATCGGCGGCAAACCGGCGGACAAATGCAAGTCCGACGCCTTGTTCTTTACCGAGAACGCCAGAAGCTCCGAAATATCCATCCCTATAATCCTTTTTCCCGTCCCCAGTTGTGAGCCGCTAGAGATTCAGCTGACGCGGCGCACCGATTGAATGGGGTTCTGAGTGATTGCAATACACGGGCATTATGACTGGAAGCTTTGATCCCCTGCAAGCTCGGGCGTTGGTGCGCTCGCGGATTGACGCCGCTGCGCGGGCTGCGGCGCGCGATCCCAAAAAAGTCGTACTGCTCGCGGTGAGCAAGTTGCAGCCGGCCGACAAAATCCAGTCGCTTTACGCCGCTGGGCAGCGCGCATTTGGCGAAAACTACGTGCAGGAGGCAGTCGACAAGATCGACGGGTTCGCCGCGAAGCTTCAATACGCCGACATCGTCTGGCACCTGATCGGCCCATTGCAATCGAACAAGACGCGCGTCGTTGCTGAGCATTTTCAGTGGGTACATTCCGTGGATCGGCTGAAAATTGCCGAGCGGTTATCCGCGCAACGCCCCGCACATTTGCCGCCACTCAATATTTGCATTCAGGTGAATATCAGTGGCGAGACCTCAAAAAATGGTTGCCCGCCCGACGAAGCGCTCGCGCTGATGCTCGACGCGAGCGCGATGCCGCAGCTGTTGGTGCGTGGGCTCATGGGCATGCCAGAACCATTGATTGGCGAGGCGGCGACCCGGCAGCAATTTATGACGCTCGCGGCACTGTTTGCGGAAGCGCAGTCGCGGCTGGCGTCGGTCGATACGCTATCCATTGGCATGTCCGATGATCTTGAAATCGCTGTGGCATGCGGTTCTACGATGGTGCGCGTGGGCACCGCGTTATTTGGCGTGCGGCCGACGCAATAAAACCCGCAAAGGAAATCCGTGAAAAAAATTTGCTTCGTAGGCGGCGGCAATATGGCCAGCGCCATGCTTGCCGGGCTGCGCAAAACACACCCCACGCTTGATTGCCACATCATCGAGCCGTTCGCCGAAGCGCGCGAAAAACTGGCAGCACTGAATGTGACGCTGTACCCCGCCGCCGTTCGCGCCGCCGTTGCCGGGGCGGAGGCGGTGGTGTTAGCGGTTAAGCCGCAGGTGCTAGGGCAGGTGTGTGGCGAACTACTGCCGTGCCTTAACGGCGAGCTGATTGTGAGCATTGCAGCGGGTGTTCGCATCGGGACAATCGGTCGCTGGCTGGGTGGACACCTGCGAATCGTGCGCACCATGCCGAACACACCTGCGCTTATTGGTCAGGGCGTGACCGGCATGTATGCGCCGCCGTCGTTGGCGCCAGCTGATCTCGCTATGGCCACTGAATTGATGCAATCGACCGGCGTGGTGATCAGCGTGAAGAGCGAGGCCATGATCGATGCGGTGACGGCTGTGTCGGGCAGCGGCCCGGCCTACGTCTTCCATTGGATTGAATCGATGCTGGCGGCAGCAGACGACGCGGGTTTCAACGCGGCTGACGCGCGCACCCTGGTGTTGGGCACCCTCAAGGGCGCGACCGCGTTGGCGGAGGCGTCCGATGTTCCGCCTGGTGTGTTGCGCGAACGCGTCACGTCAAAAGGCGGCACCACCGCCGCTGCGCTTGCTGTGTTGAACGAGCGCGATGTGACGGGGGCGATTTTGCAGGCGGTTCGTGCGGCTAAAAATCGGGGCGCTGAGCTTGGCGATCTGCTGGATCGCTAATAGTGCGCGCACTCGCTGACGGCGAACCGGTCGGCCCAGTCGGCCCGCTAGGGAGATTTGTTTAGGCCCTTTTCGGCATATGGATTTGTGGCAACTACGGCAAAATAGCAGGCTCGCGCCACAGCCTGACTCAGGGCGCAACTCCGCAAACGCTCGAATCCTGAACCGCACGCACCATGACCTACGCCGTAAACGATAGCTGCATCAAATGTAAATACACCGACTGTGTGGACGTGTGCCCGGTCGACTGCTTCTACGAAGGCGAGAATATGCTCGTCATTCACCCCGACGAATGCATCGACTGCGGCGTATGCGAGCCGGAATGCCCAGTCGACGCGATCAAACCCGACTCAGACATCGCCGAAAAGTGGATCAAACTGAACGCAGAATACGCAGTGATCTGGCCGAATATTGCGCGCAAAAAAGCAGCTCCTGTGGATGCAGATGATTGGCGCGATAAGCCGAACAAATTTGAATTGTTCTCGGCTGAGCCGGGCAAGAAGTAGAAGCGCAAACAAAAGCGCCGCTCCGGATTCACAGCTTTTCTCTGTAAGCGTTAATTTACGTAGCCTACAGGCTATTTTTGCTAAAAGTCGAAAAATAGCGATTATTGACCTTAGCCCATATACCACGGGCATTTCGAGAAAAAGCTGTTACTGAAAGTCGTCGTGGACGCTTTTCCGCGTTCGATCCGCCAACCCTCCAGTCCGTCGCAACGCCCGCGCAACCGAGCGCGCCGGCTGGCACACTCGGCACCAATCAGTGATTGACCAAGCCGCGATGAATTCCACCCCACCCACGAATACTCCCGACCGCACGTTGTCCGCACCCATGACAATTATCGTGCCGCCCACTCTGGGCCAGCGCGGTTGGAAGCGTTTTGGCAGCACGCCCTGGTGGCGGTTGGTACTCGGCGGGGTGATCGTGCTGCTCGCCGTAGCGTTGTTTACGGTGCCGTTTGACTCGCTACGTTTGCAGCCGATGCTTAAGTCGCCGGCCGCAAAGCAGGCATTCAAATTTGCGGTTCAAAAGCAGTTTCTGGAGCGTGCGCGGTCGGGCTTGCTGAGTTTTCGTGCCATCACCAACGATCCGGTGTCGGTCAAAGAAATTGATGACGCAATTGGCGAGGTGGAGCGTGAGCTGTCCGCTCCCAAGCATCAGGTGGTGGTCAAAAACGTCACCGAATTGCAGGCGCTGATTAACGCGCAACAGGACGAAATCAAGAAGACCAGCAGCGCGTTGGAGCAAGTAGCCGGCAAGCTGCGCGGCAATAACGATTCACCCGACGCGATTAACAACATCGAGCTGTTCGCCACTAAGCTGGAGGCGCTGCAGGAGAGCGTTTCGCAGTTGCAGGAGATGCAAAGTCGCATCAGCGAGTTTGACGCTGATGTGGAAGGCTCGAAGGACAAGACCATCACCATCAGTGTTTTCGGCAAAAAAGCGCAGGCAGTGATCAATGTCGAAGATCGGACGGTGGCCGACCCGATCAATCTGGATCCCGATACCCGTGCGCTAATAAGTACGACGGTGCAACGAGATGCGCAAAAGCTCATCGCGGGCGGCGTGTCGTTCTTGGTGCTATTGACGCTGTTTTTGTTGATGCTGGTGGCGCGAGCGTTCGCCGGGCGCGCCGCTCGCGGTGAGCAGCGCGTAGTGATCGCCGAGTCGCGCGAACGCTCAGAGACCTACGCGCGGCAACTCGCTGAGGCACGGTTGATGGTGATGCGCGCGCAGGTCGAGCCGCACTTTTTGTTCAACACGCTGGCTCATGTGCAGGCTCTCCAGGAGATCGATCCACCGCAGGCTGGCGTGATGCTGGAGCGGTTGATTTCGTATCTACGCGCGGCGATGCCGACCATGCGCGAGACCACATCCACGCTGGGCCGTGAGATAGAGGTCGTGCGCGCGTATCTTGATTTGCTGAAGATTCGCATGGGAGACAGGCTGCGCTCGGTGATCAACGTGCCGGTGGAATTGAATACTATTGCACTGCCGCCGACGATGATCGCCACGCTGGTAGAAAACGCCATCAAACACGGGCTTGAGCCCAAAAAAGAAGGTGGAACAATTGCCATTAACGTGCGCGTTCTGCCGGGCCTGAATGGCGCCACGGATACGCTAGAAATTTTGGTTGCGGACGACGGACTCGGTCTCGGTGGGGCTGAAACCGGGGGCACCGGCATTGGCCTCGCCAACACCCGCGAACGGCTGAAAATGCTCTATGGCGGCGCCGGCGAATTGGTGGTGGAGCCGAACGCACCGAGCGGCGTGCGCGCGATTTTGCGCGTGCCGACAGTGGTGCCAGAAGTGGTCGAGGAGATGACTGAGGCAGAGCTTTTGGCCAGCGGCGTCTCACCCTTCACTATGCAGACCGTAGGGTTGTTGGCCGTGTTCGTCGGCTGGGTCGGTGTGCATCGTTTTTATGTGGGTCGCATGCGTTCTGGCGCGGTGCAGACAGCGTTGGGCATGCTGAGCATTTTGTCGGGCGGTGTGCCGGTGTTTTGGATGCCGATGCTAATGTGGGTCGTGCTCGATGTGGTGTGGATCATTACCCGCGAGTTTCGCGATGGCAGCGGAGCCCGCATTGCGCGCTTGAACAGCGAAGATCTTCGTCATTACAACGGAGGCAACGGAGCGCGCGCACATCATGGGCTGGGCACCGCGCGCAACGCTTCGAGCTCACGCTACTCGCGAGCGATTGCACTGATACTGACGCTGCTGCTCGGGTTTGTGGGAGCACATCGCTTTTATGTGGGCCGCACAGGCACCGCTTTGGGTATGCTCTTTACGCTCGGCGGCCTCGGCATTTGGTGGTTAATCGACATAGTGATCGTGGCGAGCGGGCAGCTCAAAGACAACGAAGGAAAGTGGGTCAGCGAATGGGAATGACAATGACAGCGGTGCTGGCAGAGGACGAAGCCGTTCTGCGCCTGTTCCTCAAGAAAAAGCTGGAAAAGCTGTGGCCTGAACTCTCCGTGGTTGGCGAGGCCGAGCACGGCCTTGCAGCGGTAGAGCTGATCACCACACTCAAGCCCACCGTCGCGTTTCTCGACATCCGCATGCCGGAGTTGACCGGCCTCGAGGTGGCAACGCGCATCGCCGAGGAAAGCCCGGATACGCATATCGTCTTCGTCACCGCGTATCACGAATATGCGGTGGCCGCGTTTGATCGTGGCGCGGTGGATTACGTGTTGAAGCCGATTCAGGAAGACCGGCTGATCACCACCATCGAGCGGCTCAAAGAGCGCATCGAAACCGACGATCAGGACGCGCCGACGCTGCCCGACAATCTGTCGCAACTCATCGCCACGCTCAAGCGCGAAATGCGCGGAGCGGGGTCTGGCGCGGGCGGCGCGCCGGTTGAATACATGCGCTGGATCAAGGCCTCGCTAGGGTCCAGCCTTAAGCTGATCGATGTGAAAGATGTGCTCTTTTTTAACTCGGACGAGAAGTACACACGCGTCGTCACGGCAACCGAAGAGGCGCTGATCCGAAAACCGCTACGTGAACTGCTGGATGAGCTCGACTCCAATATCTTCTGGCAAATCCACCGCGGCACCATCGTCAACGTTAACGCCATCGCGGGTGTAACGCGAGATTTTCGTGGCGATGCGACGGTCAAGGTCAAAGAACACAAAGAGCAGTTGAAAGTCAGCCGCCCGTTCTCACATTTGTTCAAGCAGATGTAGGACTGCGTTGAACTTTGCCACCCAGATCAGGGTCTAGTTTCGCGTTGTAATTCAGGAAGTATCGAATCATGCGCCGTGCAATTGTGTTTTCGATGTTGGCGCTGCCACTTTTTAGTTTGTCAGCGTGGGCGGCACCCGGCGATCCTTTGTCGTCCGCTGATGCGACGTGGTTGTTGAAGGCAGGCGGGGTGGCGTTGTTGTTGCGGCACGGGCAGACGGACGCGGGTGTGGGCGATCCGCCCGGTTTCACGCTGGACGACTGCAAGTCGCAGCGTAATTTGTCGAGTGACGGGGGTGCGCAAGTCCGCGCCATGGCGGATCGTGCCAAAAAAAGTGGCATACGTTTCCCTCGCGTCTACACGAGCCAATGGTGTCGATGTCGTGACACAGCAAAGTTGCTCGCAGAACCCACAGCCCCGCCGCGCGACTGGCCGGTGCTGAATTCTCAGTTCGCGGACAACCCCCGAATCGCTGATGCAAACGAGCAAATTTTGCGCTTACTGCGCACCTCACCTGCAAATGAGTCATGGTTGCTGGTCACCCATCAAGTCAATATTGCTGCGCTCACTGGTATCTCCCCGGCGTCGGGTGAAGGGGTGCTGGTTCGCGTAACGTCGGCAGGTTTGCACGTACTCGGTCGCGTTATGCTTTGATTGACATGCTGCGCTATTGCCCTCTGGTGGCGTGCCCTGTAGCAAAATAGGCTGATGGCAGCCGTCAAGTCCCCTTCCGTCTCTCCTTCGCCCTCTGCAATCGCAAAGGGAGCATCCGCGTCCGAGGCGTCAGGAGATCGCACACTGACGCTTGAACACGTGCTGCGCGAGCTGGTCGCTGACGACTTGGTGGATGCTGAGCTGATCGAGGCGTTGCGCGTCAACGCCAAGTTCCGCAGTTACGACCACCCGCTCACGCTTATTGCCGAGCAAAAATGGCGCAGCAACAAACCGCCCAAGCGGGTGTTGACGCTGGAGGCGCTGACTGCGTGGCTCGCCGGGCGGCTCAACGTGCCGTATTTGCATATCGATCCACTGAAGATAGATTTCACGGCCGTGGGCTCGATGATGAGCACCAGCTACGCCAATCGCTATCGCATCTTGCCCGTCGCGGTGACGCCAGAAATCGTGACGGTTGCCACCAGCGAGCCGTTTGTGCGGTCGTGGATTCCGGAGCTGTCCAACTTGTTGCGTCGTCGCGTGGAGTTGGTTTTTGCCAATCCACTCGACGTCAAACGCTACGTTGCTGAATTTTTTGCTCTCGCGCAATCGGTGCGCCGCGCGCAAGAAAAAGCGACCGACGACAAGAGCGCGATCTCTAGTTTCGAGCAACTGGTGCAGGTGGGTGGCCCGAATGCGCCGACGCCCGACGCCAATGATCGCCACATCGTGCGTATCGTTGACTGGTTGTGGCAATTCGCTTTCGAGCAGCGCGCAAGCGACATCCACATTGAGCCGCGTCGTGACTTCGGCGTGGTGCGCTTTCGGATCGACGGCGTGCTGCACCAGGTCTACCAAATTCCGCCTGCGGTACTAACCGCGATGGTCAGTCGAGTGAAGCTGCTTGCGCGCATGGAAATCGTCGAGAAACGTCGCCCGCAAGATGGTCGCATCAAGACAGTTTCGCCCGAAGGCGTTGAAGTTGAACTGCGCGTGGCGACCATGCCTACTGCGTTTGGCGAAAAAATTGTGATGCGCATTTTCGACCCGGAGGTGCTGCTTCGCGACTTCCGCGATCTGGGTTTCAGCGATGATGATCTGGCGCGCTGGGAGAAGATGATTGCGCGACCGAACGGCATCATTCTGGTCACAGGGCCGACCGGTTCTGGCAAGACCACCACGCTGTATTCCACGCTCAAAACACTGGCCACACCCGAGGTGAATGTCTGCACCATCGAAGACCCGATTGAGATGGTAGAGCCCGCGTTCAACCAGATGCAGGTGCAGACGCAAATTGGCGTGAATTTTGAAAGCGGTGTGCGCACGCTGATGCGGCAGGATCCAGACATCATTATGGTCGGCGAGATTCGAGATCTACCGACCGCCGAGATGGCCGTGCAGGCTGCACTCACTGGGCACCTGGTGCTCTCTACCTTGCATACCAACGACGCACCCACAGCCGTTACGCGGTTGATAGATTTGGGTGTGCCCGCGTATCTGGTCAACTCCACCGTGTTGGGTGTGATGGCGCAGCGACTGGTGCGCACGCTGTGTACGGCATGTAAGGAACCTGCCGCGCCAATGGATGAAGATTTGTGGGCTGCGTTGACGAAACCGTATCGCGCCGGCAAGCCCGCAGTGACTTACAAGGCGGTGGGTTGTCTGGAGTGCCGCATGACTGGTTATCGAGGCCGCGCCGGATTGTATGAGGTGATGCAAATGACGCCCGAGATGAGAAAACTTATTGTGGCCGGTGCGGGTATCGATGAGATGCGCGAGCAGGCGTTTCGCGATGGCATGAAACCGCTGCGCGCCTCCGGCGCACACAAGATTGCGACCGGGCTCACCACGGTGGAAGAGGTTGAGCGGGTTGCGCCGCCGGTGTAAGCTTTTGTAGGAGCGGCTCTGCCGCGACCTGACGTTGCTACAGACTAACCGTGGGTCGCGGCGGAGCCGCTCCTACGAAATAACAAAACAGGAGGACAAGTTTTGCAAATCATATTGAGTGGCCTCGGTCGCATGGGTGCCAACATGGCGCGGCGCTGGGCTCGCGGCGGCGTTCAAGTCGTCGCGTTCGATCAAAGCGCTGAGGCGCGAGCTGCGGCGGCTGAGGCCAACGTAACACAGGTGGAGTCTCTAGAGCACGGTTTGCAAGCGATGGCAGCACCCCGCGTGGTGTGGCTGATGTTGCCTGCGGGTGAGATCACCGAGGTAACGATTGACGGGTTGTTACCTATGCTCACCAAAGGTGATTTACTCGTTGACGGTGGCAACGCCAATTACAAAGATTCTCTGCGTCGCGCGGCCAAGGCAAACGCGGTTGGTATCGAGTACGCGGATGTCGGCGTGTCCGGTGGCGTGTGGGGCTTGCAGAACGGCTATTGTGTAATGACTGGTGCTACAGCAGCGAGCTACGCACGACTCAAGCCGTACCTGGAGGTGCTCGCACCGTCACCGTCGCAAGGCATCGTGCATGCGGGTGCAGTCGGCGCGGGCCACTACGCCAAGATGATTCACAACGGCATCGAATACGGCATGATGCAGGCGCTCGCCGAAGGCTTTGCGCTGATGGAAGCAAAAAAGGATTTCGCCATGCCCATCGGGGATATCGCTGAGGCATGGCGCGATGGCTCAGTGGTGCGATCATGGTTACTCGATCTCACCGCCGCGTCGTTGAAAAAGCCGGAAGAGATCGCAGCGATTGCGCCCTATGTGGCCGATTCGGGCGAAGGCCGCTGGGCGGTTGAAGCGATGCTCGATTTGGGTGTACCCGCACCTGTGACGGCGCTGGCACTAACCACACGTTTTGCGACGCAAGGCAAGGGCGATTACGCTGCAAAACTGCTCGCCCAAATGCGCGCCGGATTTGGTGGACATGCGGTCAAAAAACAATAAGCACCCTCACACGCGAGCGCGAGCGCGGGCTGGCGCGAGTGTGCGCCTTGCCTTGGCTAGGGTGAGGGCGGTCGCGTGGAGACCTTAATTGACGAACGCAGGAGGTTCGCGCCCATCATTGTCATGGGCGTGTCAGGTTGCGGCAAAACTACGGTGGGCAGCGCGTTGGCCGCGCGCCTGAACGCCACATTCCTTGATGCGGACGACTTTCATCCCGAAGCCAACGTGGCCAAGATGCGCGCCGAAATACCTCTCAACGATGAGGACCGGGCGCCTTGGCTCGCCACGTTGAACCGCGAGTTAAAAGAGCGCGGCCAACGAGGAGAGCGCGTGGTGCTCGCCTGCTCCGCACTCAAAGAAAAATATCGCGCAACCATTGCTGCGACGATGCCGCACGCGCAGTGGATGTTTCTCGACGGCAGTTTTGAGTTAATCGCTTCGCGCATGCGCGAACGGCCAAATCACTATATGCCAGAGGCGTTGCTGCGCAGCCAGTTTGAAGCGATGGAACGACCCGGCGACGCGACCACGATATCGATCGAATTGAGCCCCGATGAGCAAGTCGCAGTGGCGGCACACGCCGTGCAAAGCAATGCTGCGTATTGATTGTGTTAGAGCGTCCCGCCCGCGGCCAGCGTTGGCTAAAGGCAAGCTTGGTCGCGGCAGAGCCGCTCCTGGAGCGCGAGGGAAAACTACGCAGCGCAGCCCGACGGCTTGTAAATACGCTCGATTGAGGCGGGAAACTTGCCTAGCTTGTTTACGGGGCGTCGCGGTCGGGTGACCAATTCGCCGCCGCAGTTTGGGCACAAATTTGCAAGTTTTAGAGCCGCGCAGTCCGCACAAAACGTGCATTCAAAGGTGCAAATGCGTGCATCCTGCGACTCGTTAGGCAAGTCGCGGTTGCAGCATTCGCAGTTCGGACGTAACGCAAGCACGGCTTAATTCAAACCTAGGAGTGTGCGCGGCAGAAGGTTTACGTAATCGGAGAAGTCATGATCTAGCCGATTTGTAGGTACGATGATCGAGATTGTGCGTGTCAGATCTGTT
>JAYSUK010000291.1:0-3367 GCA_043719085.1 Burkholderiales bacterium
TCGGTGCGCGGCGGTGGTAGGCGGTGATCGCATCCACAGATGCGCCGCGCTTGATCAAGTTTTCACGCAGCGACTCGCGCCCGTCATTGCCACGAAAAATCACGATGCGTTTGCCTTTTACTGCGCTCGCTTGCAGCGACGGCAATGCGAGCAGACCGTCGCTGTCGAAGGACGTTTCCGGCATTTCCACGCTTGCGACGCCGCGAATATTCAACTCTTCCGCAGTGCCAGGGCCGGGCGCGAAAACGTGCAACGCGACGGGTAGCTTTTTGGGGAGTGAACCGAGCGGTGCCAGCGTCATTTCAGCAGCGCTGGGGCTGACGAAAATGGCTGCGTAGTAGTCGCTTAGTGTGGCGAGCGCAGCATTAAGCGGTTGTGCGTCGGCAGGCGGTTCGATGATGGTGGTTGGGAACACCAAAGGCGTTGCGCCGAGTGATGCGAGCCGCGTTGCAGTGCGCGACGCAGGCATGACGGGGCGCGTGATGAGGATGCTGACGCCCGCTAGCAGGCCAGCGTTGGTTTGCGCCGTTCCGCCGAGATGAAAATCCGTGCTCAACTCAAACTCGCAATAATCCGATCCGCCCCTTGCGCCTTCAAGAGGTTCGCAACGATCTCTCCAAGCGCCTCCGGCATATCTGGCGTGCCAAACGCTTGCGCGCTGACCACCTCGCTGCCGTCCAGATTCGAGACGAAGGCGCGCAGGCGCAGGGGTTTGTCGCCTTCGACAAAATCAGCGTACGCACCGAGCGGCAGTTCGCAACTGCCACCCAGCAATCGGCTGACCATGCGCTCGGCGGTGCAGGCAATTGCGGTGGGCGCGTGGTCGAGTTCGGACACGATTTCGGCGGTGTCATCATCGTCGCTGACCACCTCGATACCAAGCGCGGCTTGACCTGGCGCAGGAAGCGAATCTTCAATCGGAATGCACATGGTGATGCGATCTTTCATGCCCAACCGGATGAGGCCCGCAGCGGCGAGAATGATGGCATCAAACTCGCCACTGTCGAGCTTGGCCAATCGGGTATTCACGTTGCCGCGTACCGGCTCGTATTTGAGCGTTGGATAGGCACGCTTGAGGACAGCTGCGCGGCGCAGGCTGGAGGTGCCGACAATCGCGCCGGCGGGCATGGCTGCGAGCGAGTCGTACTTCGACGAAACAAAGGCATCACGGGCGTCTTCGCGCGGCAGAATTGCGGCCAGGATAAAGCCCTTCGGCAGCGTCATCGGCACATCTTTCAGCGAATGCACGGCGAGATGGGCGCGGCCTTCTTGCAGCGCAACCTCCAGCTCCTTGATAAACAAGCCCTTGCCACCGATCTTGGCGAGCGGCTTGTCCAAGATTTGATCTCCGCGTGTGGTCATGCCGAGCAGCGTTACCGACAGGCCGGGAATTACACTCTCCAGTTCTGATTTAACGTGATGGGCTTGCGCCAGTGCCAATGGGCTTTCGCGAGTGGCAATGATGAGGGATTCGCTCATGCGGTGCTTGAAGTTTTTAGTTGCTGGTTACGCGAATGTCGCACGGTGTTCGATGGTGATTATGGCATTCGGCTTTTTGCCGCTGCCCACGATGGTTCACGCGCAGGTATCGGCCGAAGCGTTAGCGCCCAGCAGTCGCCAGTGGGAAAAAATCCTGCCCGAGGCACAAAACCTGAAAGCCGACGGCATTGCTGCCACGACTGCCAAAAAACCGATCCTGCTCTTTTTTAATCTCACCGGCTGCCATTACTGTCGTGGTGCGTTGCGCGAGGTGATCGTGCCGATGTTTCGCAATGCGGGCTGGCGTGCAGCGCTGGAGTTTCGCCAGATCACCATCGACGATGGAAAATCGCTGATCGATTTTGATGGTAACCGCATCGAGAATATCGCGTTTGCGCACAAACGAAAGGGCACCTTTGCGCCCACCGTGATGGTGGTCGACGGCAACGGGGAGTTGCTGGGTGACCCCATTGTCGGTCTGGTGAATTTCGACTTTTATGGCGGGTATGTAGACGGCCTGGCGAACAAGGCGATCGCAGAAATGAAAGCTCGCAAATGAGCTGGTTCTTGTACATGGCCTGCGTGCTGACCGGCGTGCTGTCGGGCGGTGCGCTGGGTATGGTGGTCGGTGTGATGGTCGGTACGCCGTTAAAGCTTGCGGGGCCCGGCAAGTGGATTGGAGCGGCGCTTGGGGCGCTGCTCCTAACGTGGTATTTGCTGAAGCTGGGCCGGAAAATTCAAAAGATGATGAGCGAGAAATGAGCAGAGCATGGCTAGAGAAAAAGTAATCGGCCTCGGTGGAGTCTTCATCCGTGCAAAAAACGCGGAGGGACTGCGCAAGTGGTATTTCCGCCATCTTGGCATTGACATCACTGATTGGGGCGGCGCCGCGTTTGCTCAAACCACGGGCGAAGAAACCTACTGGAGCGTGTTCGAGGAGAAGAGCGATTACATGCCCAAACGTCAGCTCACCATGATCAACTGGAAAGTCGCCAATCTCGACAAGATGCTCGATCAGTTGCGACTAGCCGACATCCGCGTTGAAGACAAGATTGAAGCGTCGGAGCAGGGGCGATTTGGCTGGGCGTACGACGTTGAAGGTAACAAGTTTGAGCTGTGGGAGCCGCCGGTGGCGTGATGCAGATCCCCTCTCTCGCAGGGCGGGAGAGGGCGGAGGGTGAGGGCCGTAGCAGTCGGAGCAGACGCTGCATTTCGAGTGGATTGATCGCTCGTTCATTCACGCTAATTGCGCTTGGCAATCGCCCTCACCCCAACCCTCTCCCGCGCTGCGGGAGAGGGAGCAAAACCGCACCGATATTCGCTAGGCTTTATTCCGCATCCAGTCCGCCGTCCCCGACAACTGCCCCATTAGCCACGCCGACGATTTTTCGTCGATTTCGCAATCCACCAGCGCAAGGCGCATACACGCAACCCACGCGTCGCGTTCGGCGTTGCCGATGGCAAACGGCAGGTGCCGCGCGCGCAGCATCGGATGACCGAACTGATCGGTGTATAAACTTGGGCCGCCCATCCAACCAGACAAAAACCAGTACAGCTTGTCGCGCGAACCTGCGAGCACTTCGGGATGCAGCGCACGAATGCCGGCAAACTCTGCATCTAGATCCATGTGGTCGTAGAACGCGTCGACCAGCATGCGAACGCCTTGGTCGCCGCCGAACAGAAGGTAGGGGCTGGCTTGGGAGGGGTTGAGCGCGATGGTCATATTCGAATTGTAGGAGCGGTTTGGGGGCGGCAAGCCGCTCCTACAAAAACTACGGCTGCAACAAAACCTCACGAAACGTGCGCAGCATGCCCGCAGTTGCCCCCCAGATGTAGCGCTCTTTGTACGGCACCGCCCAATACTCGCGGCGCTGCCCTTCGCGCAGAA
>JAYSUK010000292.1:0-9517 GCA_043719085.1 Burkholderiales bacterium
ATGGGCGGCTTCTCCATTGTGTACAAGGCGCTCGATAACGCGCTGCAACGCGAGGTGGCGATCAAGGAATATTTTCCCGGCTCCTTAGCGCTGCGCGACACCCAAGGCGGTGTGCATCCGCACAGCCGCGACGCTGCCACGTTCAGCAAAGGTATCGAGAGTTTTTTGAACGAAGGCAAGTTGCTGGCCGCGTTCGACCATCCGGCATTGCTGCGCGTGTATCGCTGCTGGGAGGAGCGCGGCACGGCGTATCTCGCGATGCGACTCTATACCGGCATCACGCTGCGCGACGCGGTGCTCGGCGGGCAGTGGCAAGCCAATGAGGAGAGCCTGCACGCACTGTTGGCACCCCTGTGCGATGCGCTTGATCTGCTGCACGCGTCGCACTGCTATCACCGCGATGTGGCACCGGACAACATCATGCTGGTCGACGTTGGCGCACGGGTGGTGCCGGTGCTGCTCGATTTTGGCGCGGCGCGCAAAGCCATTGAGAGCACGCAAGTGTTCACCGCGATTTTGAAACCCGGCTATGCACCGATTGAGCAATACGGCGACGGTGAGTTAAAGCAAGGCCCGTGGACCGACATTTACGCGCTGGCGGGCGTGGTGCATTTCACGCTGGCCGGCAGCGCGCCGCCAACTGCCATCAGCCGCATGATCAAAGACGCAATGCCGCGGCCCCGTGAAGCGTTCGGCGGGCGATTGCCCGTGCATTGGTTAGATGCCATCGAGACGGCGCTTGCGGTCAAACCCGACTTGCGTCCGGCGGACATCAGCGCGTTTCGCGAGCTGTTTCGCTGGGATGAAATGCAATCCCTCGCGAACGTGGCTCCGCCTGAAACGCGGGCAGTAACGTTAGCGGAGAACCGCGCCGTCGACGACGAGCGCACGGTGGTGGCCGCGCGCCCCGTTCAGCGCGCACCTGCCGCCGTCATCGCGCCTGCTCAACCAGCCCCACCCGCCGCGTCTCGACGCGGGTTTGCTGTGGCGTGGGTGGCAATGTTCGCAATCGTTGTGGTGATCGGGGTCACCGCTGCACTTTTGCTCGATAAATCCCCCCGCGAACCCGGCGGCAATCCGCCCGCCAAAGCAGCTGCATTGCCAACCACCGCGCCAACCGCACCCCTCACGCCATCCGCCGCGCCACCTACGGAAATAAAGGCGGCTGCTGACACGTTTGGAGCAAAAAAAACGTCTTTACCTTCAGAGCCCGTGCGTGAAGCAGCGCCCCCAGTGCAGGAGCCCGCCCTGAAGGCGACCCGCGAGCAGGTAGCAGCCCAACCGCCGAAGCCAGCGCGGCAAAAGCAGGCGCAGACCGGGAGCGAGGATGGGCGACCGCCCGCCACGAGCGGCGCGCGACCAGTGCGCTGCGGCTCACTCATTGAGCGCTTTGGTCTCGGTGAGCTGTTAAGCACGGAAGAGCAACAATTTATCAGGGAGCGTTGTAAATGAACACCCGATTACCCACATCATCACCGAGCTCAACCACCGTCGGGTTGATGGGCTGCTGCCTGCTGGCAGCACTGGGCGGCCTCAGTTTGGGCGGTTGCGCAAGCACGCCCACGCCCACCACCAACTACGCCGCCCCAGCCGTAACGCCCGCCCCGCCGCCGCTCGCTCAGGTGCCGGTTGCCGTGATCGCACCGCCGCCCGCCCCCCCGCCCGCCGCACCTCCACCGCCTGTGGCGGTGCCGTTCGACATCGCCATTGTTAACGCTGCCACCGCGCTGTTTAAAAACGCCAGTGCGACGGTTGGCGTTGGGGGCAATCGCGTGGTGGTGATTGATCCGCTGATTGACGGGGTCAACGGCCAGCAAACCACCGCCAGCCGCTACATTGAGACACGGCTGCGCGACATCGCGCGTGATCAGTTTCCAGCGCTCGAGATTCGCGAATTTTCATCGGCCAACGTGGCGCAGAACCCGATGGTTCTGGTCGGCACGTTTACCCCGATCACGCTTGACAATAAGACCGTCGGCAAGCCCGAGGCGTATCGCATTTGTCTCGCGCTGGCTGATTTTGCGAGCAATAAAATTGTGTCGAAAGGGGTGGCTCGCTCAACGCTTGACGGCGTGACCTCCACCCCCACACCGTATTTTTCCGACACCCCGGTGTGGGTGCGTGACGAGTCGGTGGACGCCTATATCAAAACCTGTCAGGGCACCAAAGTGGGCGATGCGATTGACCCGATTTATCGTGACCGCATCGACACCGCCACGGTTATTTCAGACGCCATCGTGGCCTATGAAAAGCGCAATTTTCGGCAAGCGCTTGATCTGTATGTACGCGCCGTTCGTGCCGCCACTGGAGACCAGTTGCGCGTTCATAGCGGGCTGTACATGGCCAACTGGAAGCTTGGAAAGAGGGCCGACGCAGAAACCGCATTCGGCAAAATCGTCGACCACGGCTTAGCGGCAAAAAAACTCTCAGTGAAATTTTTGTTTCAGCCGCGCAGCACCGAGTTCTGGGCGGATGCGAACGTCAGCGGCCCGTATCCGATCTGGCTGCGACAAATCGCCACCAGGGTGGCCAAGGCCAATAACTGTGTTGAGATCGTCGGGCACACCAGCCGATCTGGCACCGAGCCCGCCAACGACCGCCTCAGCCTGGCCCGCGCACAAAACGTGAAACGCAAGATGGACGCCGCAGTGCCAGCGCTCGCCAGCCGCACCAAAGCCAGCGGCGTCGGCTACCGCGAAAACGTGGTGGGCAGTGGGGCCGACGATCTCTCGGATTTGCAGGATCGGCGGGTTGAATTTCGGATGGCTTCTTGCGCGAAATGAGCTGTGCACACGTCAACAGCTTTTGACTGAAATACTTATTTTTAAGGGGCTACGGGCAATATTTTGTATTTATCGACTATGCGATAAATCGTCACGCTGCCCCTGTGAAATATAGCGTCCAACAAATAGCTGTATTCATCCGACGATGATTTTTATAGAAAATTTACCCTCATCGTCGTTCCTCGCCGACCTTCGCCGGGGTGACGACCAGGCAGGAACCCAGCGGCTTTGGGCGCTTGGTCACAGTTGTTGCGTGCTCAAACGACGCTGGGCCCCTGCCTGCGCAGGTGCGACGAAAAAGAGCTAATAAATAATCTCGGTCTATTCGCCTGATCCGCATCTAACGCCAGCGTCATGATGAACAAAGCACTTTCGCGCAGCGTGGGCCACTCCGCATGGAACCGTTTTGAGGACGTTCGGCTGGTGCAATACCTGCTTAATTGCGTGCCCGTGTCGCGTGGTGGGCCGACGCGTGAACTGGTGGTGGACGGCGTGTGCGGGCCGCGTACGGTGCGGGCGATCATCCGGTTTCAGCGCGTACGGCGCGGGTCGACTGGCGCTGGTGTAGAGCCAAATCGGCAACTGTTTCACGCGCTATTGACCCATGACCCGTATCCGTCGCAGCCGCTGCCACCGGCCTGCCATGCCAGCGGACAGCCGTGATCGCACGGGCACGTCTGCGACGGCTGAGCGAGGCAACCGCGTTCGTGCGCGACGTGGTGCTGCCGGGTGGGCCTGATGCGCGACCGGCACTGCGCCCTGAGTCTTGCTACTTTGCGCTGCATCATGCGCGCTCGCCGATTCATCGCTGGGGCATTTTCGCCGTCGAGCCGATTGCCGCGGGACGTCGCGTGATCGAGTACACCGGCGAGCGAGTTTCACCGCAAGAGGCGGCCCGCCGAACGCTCCGCTCGCAGCTCTACCTGTTTTATTTGAGTCCGGCGCAGCAGATTGACGGGGCGATCGGCGGCAGTGGCGCGGAATACATCAACCACAGTTGCGAGCCCAACCTGCGCGCTGCGGTGTCGCGCCGACGGCTGTACCTGATGAGCGTGCGACCCATCGAAGCGACTGAGGAATTGTTGCTCGACTATCGAATCAACGCCAACGGGCCGCGCCTGCAATGCCACTGCGGCGCTGCGAGCTGTCGCGGTTATTTGAATGCGGTCGAGCCGCTTTGAATTTGGCTCGATGGGCGTTGGCAATGGCGGATTTTCGATGTCAACTTTTAGTTGAAAGCGCCGATTAATATGGGCTGAAGCGTAGATTTATCAAGGTATCGAACTTAGACGTAAACCAACGCTAAGCCCCTAATGAACGGCGGTTTCACGCTAAAGCTGAACCGACAAACTAGCCAATAATCGCGATATCGGCTTCGGCAGGGCGGCCTTCGCCAGCTCGCTGCGCGCGATCCACATGGCGCCCGGTTGCATTGCTCGGGACTCGATTTTATCGGCGATTAAATGTGCGACATTGATCGTTAAACGAAAGTGAGTAAATGCGTGAGCAATCGGCGGCAGCGCCACGGCGCGGCTTAATCCATAAGCGCCGTAGCGAATGTGAGCAGTCGCTTCTGCATTTTCGTCATCGCCAATTTCCGGTAAACACCATAGCCCACCCCAGATGCCCGGTGCCGGTCGTTTGACCAGCAGAATCTGCTCCGCGTGGGTAAGTAGCAGGTAGCGCTGCGTGCGCTGTGGCAACACTTTCGCCGGCCTCGCCGCTGGAATATCCGCTACACGTCCGCTCGCGCGTGCTGTGCAATCGTCTGCCACCGGGCACAGCAGGCAACGCGGCTCGCTGCGCGCGCAAATCGTGGCGCCCAAATCCATTAACCCCTGCGTGTAGGCAACCATGTCTTTGGCGAACGTCGGCAGCCGCGACTCTGCTTCAAACCACAGTTTTTTCTCGACCGCGTTCACGCCAGGATAACCTTCAATGCCCGCATGCCGCGCTAACACGCGCTTCACGTTGCCATCAAGAATCGGTGCGATCACGTCGTAGGCAAATGCGGCAATGGCCGCAGCGGTACTTCGGCCAATTCCAGGTAGTTCTGCGAGTAGCGCAACGTCCGCTGGAAAGCGTCCACCATGCTGACTCACGACCTGACGCGCTGCGCGATGCAGATTGCGCGCACGGCTGTAATAACCGAGCCCCGCCCAATGCGCCATCACCTCGTCGTCGTGCGCGTTTGCAAGTGCAGTGACGTCAGGAAATCGTTCAAGAAACCGTGCGTAATACGGCAGCACGGTGCTCACCTGCGTTTGCTGCAACATGATTTCCGAGAGCCAGATGCGATAGGCATCTCGGGTGTTTTGCCACGGCAAATCGTTGCGACCGTGGATGCGTTGCCAGTCAACGACGCGGCGGGCAAAAGTGAGATGTTTGTCGCTACTAATTTCGCTATTCAACCCGTACGTTGAGACTCAGAACTGCTGGTACCAGCGGGTCGCGGCGAGCCGCTCCAACCAGCTGCACGTTACCTGATGCCCAAACGTTGTCTGGCCTTAGCGCCCGCTTCAGACGCAGGGTATTTGCTGGCGACTTCTTGCAGGGTGGCGCGGGCGGCTTGCAAATCGCCCAATTCAGCTTGCACGGTTGCGATGTTGAGCAAAGCGTCGGGCGCTTTGGCGCTGTCAGGATACTGGGCAATCAGCTGGCGTTGGGTGTTGATGGCACCGCGGAAATCGCGCACCGCGTAGAGTGAATTGCCAATCCAGTATTGAGCTGATGGCACCAGCGTGCTGCGTGGAAAGGTACGGGTGAACAGTTGAAACGCCGTAACGGCCTCGGCAAAGCGTCCAGCGCGAAAATGTTCAAGGCCTTGATCGTAGGCGCGTTGTTCGGCGACGGGGTCAACCACGCTCGGCGGCATACCGCTGGCGGGGGGAAATGACCGACTGACGTCCGCAGGGTTGGGGGGCGGCGTGCTGCCCGGCGCGGGTGCGGTGATGTTTCCGGAGGGCGTGCCGGTGCCGGGTACGGCCACGGCCACTGCGGCAGCAGCGTTAGCCGCGGCGGCTTGTGCAGCGCGTGCGATTTGCTCCGCCAGTTGCGCCTCCGTCTTGCGCATGCGCCCATCAAGGTCTACATACAGATCGCGCTGACGCTTTTGGGTGTTCTCTAGTTCGTTTTGTAGCAGTTCAATCTGCCCGCGCTGCCGGGCAATTTCGGCCTTCAACGTTTCAACCTGATTGAAAAGGTCGATGATGCTGCGATTGCGCGCCTGCGCTTCAAGCTCCGCGATACGCTGATCAAGCACGCGCTGGCTTTCGGCCGTTTGGCTGCGCAACTGCAAAATCTGCTTGCGCGCCTCTTCGTCGTCGAACATGCCAGCATGGGCCGCCGTGACCGCCAGCGCGGACAACGCCATTCCGCACGCTACGGATCGAAGTGATGCACGCGATAAAGCGCCGCCGTAAAAACTTACACCACGCATCAATTACTCTCCCGCGTAGGCCAAGTCGCAGCGCCGATTCTCAGAAAACGCGGCCTCGCTGCTGGCCGGGTTTTTCGGCTTTTCTTCGCCAAAACTCACGGTGTCAATCTGCGCGTCACTAACGCCGAGCAGCGTTAACACCCGTTTGACGCTTTCAGCGCGTTTTTGGCCGAGTGCTAAGTTGTATTCGCGGCTGCCGCGTTCGTCGGTATTGCCTTCAACCTTGATTCGCGCGTTGCGATTGGATTTCAGATACGCGGCATGTGCTTCGAGCAACGGCTTGTATTCATCACGCACGGTGAAGCTGTCATAGTCGTAATAAATTTCGCGGCGCGACAGCGGGCTTCGCGGGTCGCGCAGCGCATTGCCGCCGCTAAGTGTGCTGGCTGCCATGTTGCCCCCCGCATTAGTTGCAGTACCCGCGGCGTTGGCATTGCCCGCAACGCCGCTGGTGGTGGCGCCTGCGCCCGGCGTCACGGTGGTGCTGCCGGTGTCGGTGCGATTTTCAACCGGCGCGACAGTCTCCGGGGTTGAGCTGCAGGCGGCAAGCGCGGTGGCAGCAGCGGCGGCGAGAATGAGTTTCCAGATTGTTTTCATACAGTTCCCTTTCGGTTACGAGGCGAAGCGCATCAACAGGATCGAGCGCCGTATCACTTGATTATTTGGGGAAAGGTCCCCACGCCGGCTCGCGCACATCAGCGTTGGTGGCGCCGAGGCGTTGCTTTACCCGTCCGTCCGCAGACACCGCTGCAAGAATACCCTTTCCGTTGTACACCGACGCGTAAACGATGAGCTTGCCGTTTGGCGCAAACGAGGGTGACTCGTCAACCGGCCCCTGCGTCAAAACTTGCACTTGCTTCGAGGCGAAATCCTGCACCGCGAGCATGTAGCGCGAACCTTCGCGCTTGACGAACACCATGCTCTTGCCGTCGGCAGCCACGCGCGGATTGGCATTGTCACTGCCTTCAAAAGTTACCCGGTCGGCATTGCCACCTTCGCTTGACATGCGATAAATCTGCGGCGAACCACCGCGATCACTCATGAAATAAATGCGACCATCTGGAGCCCAGTTTGGCGCGGTATCAATAGCCCCACTGCTGGTCAGGCGACGCGCGCCGCTGCCGTCGGCACCGGCCACAAAAAGCTGGGTGCCGCCGGCTTGCGAGGACGCGAAAACAATACGACCGCCATCGGGTGACCACGATGGTGCCGATTGATTGCCTGAGGCTCGGGTTAAAAGCGTGCGCTGGCCATTACTTACGTTCTGCACGTAAACGCTGGGCTTGCGCCCTTCAAACGAAACATAGGCCAAGCGACTGCCGTCCGGAGACCATGACGGCGAAATGATCGGTTCAGCCGAATTCACCACCGGTATCGCATTAAAGCCATCGCTATCCGCGACGATCAGTTGAAAACGCCCCGGCGACTTGGCAACATACGCCAACCGCGTGCCGAACACGCCTTTTTCGCCAGTAAGTCGCTCGTAAACGATGTCGGCGATGCGATGCGCGGTGGCGCGCAAATCCTTCGCTGCGACCTTAAAAACGAGCCCCGTGAGCTGCTCCTGCTTGGGCACATCGACCAGACGGAAGCTGACCGCAAAGTTGCCATCGGCCTCCGCCGTCACCGCGCCGATGACGGTTGCGTCTGCGCCCCGACTTTTAAGCTCGTTGAACGCGATGGCAGCTAGCTCGGCGCTTTTTGGCAAGCCGTTGTTGCTGATGGTCTTTATGAGACCGCTGCGCGCCAGGTCGGCCTCAATAACGGCTGACATTTGCTGAGCCTGGGCCGCGTCACTACCCGCAAAACCGGCCACCGCGACCGGGATTTGCTGCGCACCGACGCCCACGATATCGATGGTTAACTGCGCGTGGGCACCCAGCGACGCGGCCATTGACGTCAGTGCAACGCACAGCAACGTAAAAATGCGAGGAGAGAATAGGGTCATCGTTCAGCGCTTGAAGTGATCGGCAAGGTGATTGATAGCACGGACTGCGCAAGATCCCGCGCAACGGTGGCGTCGTCGCGGGACAAATAGGGTCCCAGACGTACCCGATACAGCGAATCAATCTGCTGAACGCGCGGCAAGGTATTCAATTCAGTATTCATCCGCTGTTGGAACGCCTGAGCGTTCGCAAAGTTTCCGAAAGCGCCCAATTGCACGAAATACTCTCGCGGCGAGCCCACCTGGCGTGGTTGCAGCGCAGCCGAAACTTGCGGAGCAACCGCTAACAGCGGCGGTGCATCGCCGATTTGCGATGCACTGGCAACGACGGGCAGTGGGGCGACCGCAGCAAAAGGCGGGTGCAGCAACTCAAAATCCACCTCGCCACTGCCCCCCTGCGCGATGCCCAGACGATGCGCTGCGGCATACGACAAATCCACGATCCGCCCCGCGTGGAACGGGCCACGGTCGTTGATGCGCACGACAACGCTGCGCCCAGATCGCGGGTGGGTGATGCGGGCGAAGCTTGGCAGCGGCGCGGTGGGGTGTGCTGCCGTCATCGCAAACATGTCGTACACCTCGCCATTGGCGGTCTTTTGACCGTGAAATTTGCGACCGTACCAGGAAGCGATGCCGCGTTGCCGCAGCACCGACAGCGACGTCAACGGTTTGTAGTCAACGCCGAACACGTTGTAGGGACGGTTGGCGAAGCGGTGCAGCGGCTCGTCCCGCGGCTGGGCGTCCGGTATCCGGCCAAGATCGGATGGGGTCACAGCAGCCGGCCCATCATCTTTGTAATACGCCCCTGGACGCAGCGCGCCGGATGCTGAATTGGTGAGGGGTTTGCTGGCGCAGCTCGCGAGCAGGGCGCATAGACCAGCGAGTGCGACCTGTGATGCGGTCGGCAACCGCATTACGAATTCACCAGTTTCCGGTGCGTGGTGACGCTCATCATGATGCCCACCGCGATGAATAGGGTCATCAACGCGGTGCCGCCAAAACTCATGAATGGCAAAGGAACGCCCACCACCGGCAGAATGCCGGTCACCATGCCCATGTTGACGAAGGCGTAGGTGAAAAACATCAGCGACATTGAACCCGCCATGAGTCGCCCAAACAGGGTTGATGCATTGCCCGCGATGATGAAACAGCGACCAATGAACAGCAGGTACAAAACCACCAGCACCACGCCGCCGAGCAAGCCGAATTCTTCGCCGTAAACGGCAAAGATAAAGTCGGTGTGTTTCTCTGGCAAAAATTCAAGATGCGTTTGCGTTCCGTTCAGCCACCCCTTGCCCAACAGGCCACCCGAACCGATGGCGATGGCCGCCTGCGTGGTGTGCCAGCCGG
>JAYSUK010000293.1:0-9508 GCA_043719085.1 Burkholderiales bacterium
GTGATGGTGGGTGCAGCCACATTGCTGACGGTGATGGCGTTGCCGGTCAGGTCGGCGCTTGACGTGGTGGTTTGGTCCCAGTTCGCAGCGGCGGCGAGGTTGAAGGTTGTCGTGTCAACGGCCACCGTGCCGTTGAGGTTCAGAATGCCGTTCACGGCAAGCTTGTCGGCGGTGCTGAGCGTGACCGCAAAGGAAGTGGCGCTGCTGGCGGTGACGTTGCCGGTGGTGAGCGTGTAGCTGCCGCCCTGGCCGGTGACGCTGAGCTTGCTCACGTCGATGGTGTCGCCTCCCACGATGTTGACAACATTTACGATCAAAATGCCCGTTGCCGCGTTATACGCAGCACTCAAAATACTCGGGGCGGCGTTGCTCACGGTGATGTCGTTACCCGACAGGTCTTGAATATTGCCACCGGTGATGACGCTGTTCCAGTCGTCGGCAGCCGCTAAGTTGTAGGTGGTGCCAGACGAGGCAGAGGTGCCGCCGTTTTTATTCAACAACGCACCTACAGCGGCAATATCCGCGCCTGCCAAAGTCAGCGCAAAGCTGGTGGCGCTTGTGATTTCAACGTTGCCGGTCGTGCTCAGCGTGCGAGTGGCACCGCCTTCGCCCGTAAGCGTGAGTTTGGAGACGGTGATGTCGTTGGTGGCACCGATGGTTTTGACCAAATTGGTGCCAGTGACAATCAGCACATGGGTGGTGCCGTCGTAGGTGGCGCTGGTGATGGTGGGTGCGGTGACGTTGCTGACAATGATGCCGTTGCCTGTGAGATCGGCACCGGATACCGTGGTCACGTCCCAGCTCGCAGCGGCGGCGAGGTTGAACGTAGTGGCGTCAACAGCTGTCGTGCCGTTTTTGTTCAGAACGCCATTCACGGCAAGTTTGTCGACCGCATTGAGCGTGACCGCAAAGGCGGTGCTGCTGATCGCGGTGACGTTGCCCGTGGTGAGCGTGTAGCTGCCGCCTTGACCGGTGACGGTCAGTTTGCTCACATCGATCAAGTCACTCACAGCCATGTTGGTTGCGGTGACGATCAACAAGCCTGTGCTTACATCGTAGGTGGCACTTGTGATGGCTAGCGTCGCGGCGATCACAATGGCTTCATTCGCGCCGAGCGAATTGGCGGTTCCGGGGGCGGCGAGCGTGAGCGTGGCATTGTTGCCCGCTGCGTCTCTTATGGTTCCGCCGTTCAATGCGAGCGCGCTGCTACTTTGGTAATCTAAATCGGGCGATACGTCGCCCGACTGCACGCTGTAGGTGAAGGAGAGCGTACCGGTGCCGCTGCCAGACGCATAGTTGAGCACTCGGTCGACGGTGCCGGTCTCAAGGGTCAACTGAGGGGTGCCGGTCACGGTCACCGCTTCGCTAAAGCTCACCTGAATGCTCACCGCGCTGCCGACACCATAGGTGCCGTTAGCGGTGCTGGACGTGACGTTGGTCACGGTGGGCACCACGCCGTCAATCACTATGGCTTTGTTTGCGCCGAGCGAGGTAGCACCGCCGGGTGCGGCAAGTGTGAGCACTGCATCGTTGCCCGCAGCGTCTTTGATGGTGCCGCTGTTCAGCGCGAGCGCGGCGGTGCTTTGGTAATCCAAGTCCGCCGACGCATCCCCGGGATGAATGGTGTAAAAAAAGGTGAGCGTACTGGTGCCGCTGCCCGCGACGTAGTTGACCACTCGGACGGCTCCGGTCGCTAGAGTGAGCTGTGGGGTGCCGGTCACGATCACCGCCTCGCTAAAACTCACCTGAACGCCGAACGCGTCGCCCAGCTTATAAGTGCCGTTGGGGGTGAATGATGTAACGCCAGTCACCGTTGGTGGCGTGGTGTCGGGCGGGATGTAGTTGGTGTTGGTGGTGCCGCCGCCGGTGGTGCTGATGGTGGAAACTGCACTTCCATTTGCGCCGCTGGAGCTGCCCAAAATGGTGGCCGCGCCGCCTATGCCGCCAGAGCCGGAGTTAGCCGTACTCAACGTGGTGTTGGTGCTGCTATCGAGATTAACGGTGCCGCCAGCATTCCAAATTCCGCCGACACCTGCGCCGCCTGCACCACCGTTGCCCGCAAGGCCGCCAGCGACGGTACCACCGCCACCACCGCCGCCGCCCGCAGCAATGTTGCCAGTGACGGCGCTGCCGGTGATGGTCAGCGTACCGGTGTTGTAGATGCCGCCTGCTGCACTTCCTCCAGCGCCGCCAGCAGCGTCATATCCTCCGCCACCGCCGCCGCCGCCAATGCCGATCGTGCCATTGGAAGCGGTGCTGCCCGCGCCGCCGCTGCTGTAGCCGCCGTAGTTTGAGCCTGCGCCGCCCACACCCGTACCCGTGCCACCGGTGCCACCGGCGCCGCCGAGAAATCCGCCGCCGCCGCCGAAGCCATGCCCGCGTCCGCCCGCACCGGCTGATGGCCCGGATTGGACGCCGCCACCAAAATTGGTGCCGCTCGCACCGCCGAAGGTTGAGTCGAAGCCACCGCCGCCGCCGCCCGCACCCGCGGCAGATCCGCTATACGTATTGCCTCCAGCGCCGCCGCCGCCCGCAGCTTTATTGGCGGTGATGGTGCTATTGGTGATGGTCAAGGTGCCCGCGTTGCGAATGCCTGCGCCCAAACTTGCTTCGCCCGGAAGCCCTGCGCCTGCCTGACGGTTGCCGCCCGCACCGGTTACAAATCCGTTGCGAATGGTTAAATTGCTGATGGCCACCGCAGAGCCCGCCCCCGAGGTGTTGACATCCAGCACTTGAGCTAAGTTGGCACCGCTCAAGGTGAACCCACCACCCACGATGGTGAGCTTTTTGCCATCAGTCACGGCGATGCTGATCGCATCCGCAGCAGCGGCAAAGGTGATATTGCTAGTCAGCGTGATGGTGTCGTCTTGCGCATCGTTTTCCGCCGCGGTGATGGCGGCTTTGAGTTGCGCAACCGTGGCCACACTGGCGGTGTGTGCCTGCACGTGGAGCGTGGCACCGCCGAACATCACGGCCATGGCGGCGACCAGGGTGCGCAGTTTGAGATTGGGGGTGGCGTGGATTGCGGTATTCATGGTTGTCTCGGTGTCGGCGATGTTGGTGTGCTGTTCTACGTGTTCTGAATGGTGATGACGTTGGCGCGGCTGTTGGCCGTATCGGTCCAAAAATTCATCTTTGAATAATTTGCAAACAGGTCAGGCGGCAGAATCGTCGTGCGCGGCTCGAAACTCACCGTTTGACGCACCGTGTGCAGCCCCGGCAAGCCGAGGTTCGCATCAAACTCGGGCGTGTCAAATTGCAGGCGTGTGAGGTCGTGCGCAAAATAGGGCTCGTCAATAAATTGATAAATCAGCGGCAGCACTTTTTCAGGCGCTTGCGCGAGCAAATCGTAGTCAACGATCAGCAGCGAGCCCGCCTGCTCGCCA
The DNA here is from genome assembly GCA_043719085.1 of Burkholderiales bacterium. Classification (GTDB taxonomy): domain Bacteria; phylum Pseudomonadota; class Gammaproteobacteria; order Burkholderiales; family Casimicrobiaceae; genus Casimicrobium. The sequence goes on from JAYSUK010000293.1 coordinate 3,387, forward strand.
TAAAACGCCTCTTTCAACGCCGACCATGCATAGCCCACCAAGCGATTCCTTTGGCCGAGGGTATCGACGCGGCTGTACACGGTGTTGCGCTCAATCTCGTCGTTGTACAGGCGGCTGTGCTCAAACGGATCGGCGCGGTAGCGGCGCTCCAAACTGTCCATCACCCACGCCACATCGCGCACGCAGGCGATAACCTTGGCCTGCGGAAACACGTCAGCAAGCGCTGCCATGCGGGCACTCCAGCCGCGGTTGTTGTCAAAAATCACCGGCGTGTCGCCCGCGAGCTGCAGGTCTTGGTAGTAGCTGTGAAACAGCCCGCGCATGAGATTACGCCGCTGGGCTGCAGAGACAGTCGAGCCAAATTCGCCCGCCACACTCACGGTGTTGAGCACGCCTTGAAAGAGCGCGTTAACCGGGGAGGAAATGCCCGCATGAAAACGAGGGTTTTGCCGCAACAGCGCCGCCAAAAGCGTGGTGCCAGCGCGAGGCAGGCCGGAGATGAAGTGGTATTTGGAACGGTTTTGGGGAGAGTTGGGCGTCACGTCGAGAAGCAACCGAAGGATGGATGAACGTGTACAAGCGTTCAGATAATCCTTGGATTGTATTTGCTTCCGCCAACTGCGCCAAACCAGCGTGAAACACCAGATCGGCAGGCGACGAGTTGGCGTCGCTCTGTAGAACTTGCGCGGCCAGGTTCGCGTCTACAGAGCCCAGAATGGTTCAATGCAGCTGCGCTACATCGGTCGGGCCGAACCCGCATTTTCATAAGCGTTCGGCGCACGTTGCATGTCGCGCGCACACGATAATCTGCATTCGAACTTAAATCTCAAGTGCAATGTCGAGCACCCGATCCTCCAAGGTCATCTGGCTCACCGGCTATTCCGGTGCAGGCAAATCAAGCATCGCAGCGCATTTGCAGGCTGAGCTTTTCGCGCTTGGGCGTCCATCCGTCTTGCTCGATGGCGACGCGGTACGGCGCGCCCTGAATCGTGATCTCGGTTTCTCTGAAACGGATCGCTCGGAAAATATTCGACGGGTGTCAGAGGTGGCACGCCTGATCGTTGACGCTGGAGTCATTGCCATCGTCGCGCTCATCTCGCCAATGCGAACTGATCGTGATGCAGCCCGAGCCAGGTTCGGCGCGGGTGAATTTATTGAAGTGTTTGTTGACACGCCCTTGGAAATGGCGGAGGCACGCGACGTGAAAGGTTTGTATCAAAGGGCGCGCGCCGGATTGTTGCCGCAGTTCACGGGCATTGATTCAGCATACGAGCCGCCGCTGCGGCCAGAAATTCGCATCGATACATTGCGCACCTCCGCTGAAGACGCGGCACGCCAGATCGCACGACTGCTCTAGCGCGGCAAGCGCCCTATTTTCTGCAATCAGTGCAGGCCGCGAGCATTCGCGTCAATTTCGTGCGTCCCTGCGCTACCTCGCCAGGCAAACGACCCAATTCAGCGCTTTCGCACTTTTGCGGCGCGAACTTCGCTCGCGAACGCAGTGATCAGACAACTCCCGCAGTGGCACGGCACTTGCAAAAGCGATGGCTAATGCGAACCCTTGGCGTGGGCGCATGAAACTAATCAGTTGTTTCGTCCAGTCGTTTCATCAACATCGTCATCAAAAAATTCTCGGGAGAAAAGACATGTCACAGATCAACCGTCGCGGAGCGTTGAAAACGCTGACCGCTGCGATCATTTCGGCCGGCATTGCCGCCGTTTCGACGACCGCAATGGCTCAATCGAAAGACCCAATCAAGGTCGGCATCCTGCACTCGTTGTCGGGCACCATGGCGATATCGGAAACGGTATTAAAAGACGTGGCCCTGATGGCCATTGAAGAGATCAACGCCAAGGGTGGCGTGATGGGTCGAAAGCTTGAACCCGTGGTCGTTGACCCGGCTTCAAACTGGCCATTGTTCGCCGAAAAAGGCCGCCAGCTGATCTCGCAAGACAAGGTGGCGGTGACGTTCGGTTGCTGGACGTCGGTGTCGCGCAAATCGGTGTTGCCGGTGTTTGAAGAGCTGAACAGCCTGCTGTTCTACCCTGTGCAATACGAAGGCGAAGAGCTGTCGAAAAACGTGTTCTACACGGGGGCTGCGCCTAACCAGCAAGCAATCCCCGCTGTTGAATACCTGATGAGTAAAGACGGCGGTTCAGCCAAGCGCTGGGTGCTGCTGGGCACCGACTATGTGTATCCGCGCACCACCAACAAAATTTTGCGTTCGTTCCTGAAATCCAAAGGTGTGGCCGAGGCTGACATCATGGAGGAATACACGCCGTTCGGCCATAGCGATTATCAAACCATCATCGCCAACATCAAAAAATTCGCTGCAGCTGGCAAGAAGACCGCTGTGATCTCGACGATCAATGGTGACTCCAATGTGCCGTTCTACAAAGAGCTCGGCAATCAGGGCTTGAAAGCCACCGACGTTCCGGTCGTTGCCTTCTCGGTTGGTGAAGAAGAGCTGCGCGGTGTTGACACCAAGCCACTGGTCGGGCACCTCGCGGCATGGAACTACTTCATGAGCCTCAAGAACCCGGCCAACGCTGAATTCACCAAAAAGTGGGCGGACTACGCCAAGAAAAAGCGCATCGCTGGACACAAGGACAAACCCTTGACCAACGACCCGATGGAGGCCACCTACATCGGCATCTACATGTGGAAACAAGCAGTTGAAAAAGCCACGTCCACGGAAACCGACAAAGTGATCGCCGCCATGGCAGGTCAAACGTTCAAGGCACCGGGTGGTTTCACCTCAACGATGGACATGAAAAACCATCACCTGCACAAGCCGGTTTTCATCGGCGAGATCAAGGCGGACGGTCAGTTCAACGTCGTATGGAAAACAGCCGGCCCGGTACGCGCCAATCCGTGGAGTCCATTCATTGCCGGCAACGACAAGAAGAAGGACGTGCCGGACGGCAAGTCAATGTAGTTTTACGTTTGTTAGGTTAGGTTAACAGTCAAGTCCTCCGTGTGCCGGGCGTTACTGCACCAGCAGTAACCCCGGCGTTTTTTTGTGCACGAGAAACTGTAGGAGCGGTTCTGCCGCGACCTGCAACACTGCAAATCCATCGGTGTTTTTTTGAACACGGTGGTCGCGGCAAAGCCGCTCCTACAGCTTTCTGATCGAAGAGAAATGAACAATCGCTCAGTCGTTACCCGATTCTTAAGTGCGTGCGCGCTGGCGGCAACATGCTTTGTCGTCACCACCACCCACGCATTAACGCCTGAGGCAGCCCGCGCCATCGCCGTCGGCGAAAGCGATGACCGCATCAATGCCTTGAGCGCTGCGCTCACCCAACCCGACGCCGAGATGTCTCGATTGATCGACGCGCTGCTTAGCGACTCGGTAAAAATCGCTGGCGACAAGGTGTTAATCGTCACCGATGGCAAAGCTATCGACGCCATTTCAGGTGCGGAGACACCGCTGCCAGCCACTGTCGAAGACGTCGTTAACAACAACCGCATGCGCCGCGAAATCGAGGGCGCTAAAGCCACGCTCGACTTGTTTTCTGACAGCCTCACCAAGCGCAACAACGCCATCACCGAACTGAAAGACTCAGCGGACGAAGGGAAGCTTCCGTTGATAGACAGAGCATTGGCGCAAGAAACCGACGCATCGCTCAGAGCCAAACTGGAGCGGCTTCGCGCCGCGATGCTTGTCAATTCCAGCGACAAGCAAAAACGCCTGGCTGCCGTGGCCGCGCTCACCAGCAGCGGGCAGCCGAGCGTGCGTTCACTCATGCGGGAGCGCCTGAACGCAGGCGGCGAGACCGACCCCGAAGTGCGCGCCGCGCTGACCGCAGCCGTCAAGGCCATCGAAAGCAAACTGGTGTGGGGCGAACGTCTCGGCGTGATCTTCACCGGCATCAGCCTCGGCTCAATTTTATTTCTCGTCGCGCTCGGACTCGCCATCACCTACGGCCTGATGGGCGTGGTCAACATGGCGCACGGCGAGCTGCTGATGATTGGCGCGTACGCCACGTATCTGGTGCAAAACCTGTTCCGTAAGTACCTACCGGGCGCGTTCGACTACTACATCATCGCGGCGATTCCGCTGTCGTTTCTCGCGGCGGCGCTGGTGGGTGCAATCCTTGAGCGAACGGTGATTCGATGGTTGTACGGACGACCGCTGGAAACGCTGCTCGCGACATGGGGCATTTCTCTCATGCTGATTCAACTGGTACGCACATTTTTCGGCGCGCAAAACGTGCCCGTTGAGAACCCGTCGTGGCTCTCAGGCGGCATCGACGTGATGGCCAATTTAACGCTGCCGTACAACCGCATCGCGATCATCTTCTTCGCCTTCTTCGTGCTCGCTGGTGTGTCGCTGCTGATCACAAAAACACGCCTCGGCCTGTTCGTGCGCGGCGTCACGCAAAACCGCAGCATGGCCGCCTGCATGGGCGTGAATACGGCACAAATTGATACCTACGCCTTCGCGCTAGGCGCTGGTATCGCGGGCCTCGCAGGGTGCGCGTTGTCACAAGTGGGCAACGTCGGCCCCGACCTTGGTCAGGGCTACATCGTGGACTCGTTCATGGTCGTCGTGCTCGGTGGCGTGGGGCAATTGGCAGGCACTGTTTACGCGGGCTTGGGCCTCGGCGTGCTGAACAAATTGCTTGAAGGCTGGACCGGCGCCGTGCTCGCCAAGATCATTGTGCTCGTGTTCATCGTCGTCTTCATTCAACGTCGTCCTCAGGGCATCTTCGCCCTGAAGGGCAGAAGTGCTGAGGCTTGAGATGAAAGAAGCCAGATTCGCAAACAGTCACCCTCTCCCGCAGCGCGGGGTGAGGTGGGGGTTTCGCGGCGCATGCGCCGCGCCCGCCGAACAGCATCGGCCTGCCAGCCGATGCGCGCCCTGCAAGGGAGGGTGGCGAAGCCGGGTGAGGGCGGTGGCGCACGAATCTCACGTGTCTAGCGCTATGCAAACGCCCTCACCCCAACCCTCTCCCGCGCTGCGGGAGAGGGAGTCCGAAAGACTCTCGGCATGAACACAGCAACTATTGCAACGCCATCGCTGCCAGCAAAGTCTGGAATTCTTGGCAGTTGGGGCAGGCTCGTACTTATCGCCATCATCGCCCTAATCTTGGTCGGCATCCCAGTCCTAAATCTAGTCGTCCCCGCCAGCAGCGCGCTGCATCTTTCCGACTACGCGGTCTCGCTGCTCGGCAAAATCATGTGCTACGCCATCTGCGCGCTTGCGATGGATTTGATCTGGGGTTACACCGGCATTTTGTCGCTCGGGCACGGCCTCTTCTTCGCGCTCGGCGGCTACGGCATGGGCATGTATTTGATGCGCCAGATTGGTCGCGATGGTTCATACAAAAGCGACTTACCTGACTTCATGGTGTTCCTTGATTTGAAGGCGTTGCCGTGGCAGTGGATGGGTAGCGACTCATTTCTGTTTCAGATGCTTTTGGTGATTGCTGTGCCGGGTTTGCTGGCGTTTGTGTTCGGATATTTCGCGTTCCGCTCGCGCATCAAGGGCGTGTATTTTTCGATCATCACACAAGCGTTGACGTTCGCTGCAATGCTGCTCTTCTTCCGCAACGAAACCGGTTTTGGCGGCAACAATGGCTTCACCGATTTCAAACGAATCCTGAATATTCCCATTGCAACGCCTTCGATGCGTGTCACGCTGTGCGTGCTCAGCGGCATGGTGCTGGTTGGCTTCTACCTGCTGTCCAAAGCCATCATCGCCAGCAAATATGGCCGCGTGTTGCAGGCCATTCGCGACGCCGAATCACGCGTGCTGTTCACCGGCTACAACACGCTTTGGTACAAGCTTTCGATCTGGACATTTTCGGCCATCATGTGCGGCGTTGCGGGCGCTTTATACGTGCCGCAAGTAGGCATTATCAACCCCGGTGAAATGTCTCCAGCAGCGAGCATTGAAATCGCGATCTGGACAGCGGTTGGGGGTCGCGCGACGCTGATCGGCCCTATCGTTGGCGCATTTTTTGTGAATGGCACGAAGAGCTGGTTCACTGTCGCGTTCCCGGAATACTGGTTGTATTTCTTGGGTGCGATGTTTATCGGCGTAACGTTATTTTTGCCGCAAGGCATCGTTGGACTCGTACGCAAACTGGCAAGCAAAGGAGGCAAAGCATGA
>JAYSUK010000294.1:0-3348 GCA_043719085.1 Burkholderiales bacterium
GCTCCCTCCCCCCGGGGGGGAGGGCTGGGGAGAGGGTGGTGGCCGCAACTGGAGGCTGGGCTGGCACGTCCACGCGCGCACCCAAGGAAACACCCTCTCCCCCCGCCCTCCCCCCCAGGGGGAGGGAGCCCGAAGCCCGCACCTCATTAGCCATCCCCTTGAATTCAAACCGCTCAAAAAACGCCAGCAACGCCGCCGTATCCGTCGTAGTAACCGTCAGCCCAGCCGGCGCATAGGGCAGCGTCAAATCACACTTCACGGTGAGCAACTGCTTTGCCTTCGGTAGCCATTCCAGCGTGTTGCGCAGGTTCTCGCCGACTACGCCGGTGAACTTGTCGGCGTGCGCGACGATGGCGTCTAGTGAGCCATGTTCGGTGAGCCATTTCACCGCCGTCTTCGGCCCGACCTTCGGTACGCCGGGCACGTTGTCAACCGTGTCGCCAATCAGCGTGAGGTAGTCAAGAATCTGCGCGGGCGCGACGCCAAATTTTTCTTTCACGCCATTGATGTCGAGCAATTCCATCGACATGGTGTTTTTTAGAATGACATGTTCGGTGACCAGTTGCGCGAGGTCTTTGTCGCCCGTGGAGACAACACAACAAAGCCCCGCGGCTTCGGCCTGCACGGCAAGCGTGCCGATCACGTCGTCGGCCTCGACGCCTGTTTCCATGATTAGCGGCCAGCCTTGCGCCTTGATGATGTCGTGCAGCGGCTTGATCTGCGGTCGCATGTCGTCCGGCATCGGCGAGCGGTTAGCTTTGTACTCGGGATACCAGTCGTCGCGAAACGTTTTGCCCGGTGCATCAAAAATTACGGCGAAGTAATCGGGTTTCTCTCTATCGACCAGTAAACGCAGCATGGACAGCACGCCCCGTATTGCGCCGGTCGGCTCGCCCGCTTTCGTGCGCAGGTCTGGCAGCGCGTGAAAGGCGCGGTAGAGATAAGATGAGCCATCGACCAGAACCAGTTTTTTACGAGAGTCCGACATGGCAGTTCACAATGAGAGCACTAAGGCGAAGATCGAGCATTTGAAGAGCGCGGTGAGTGCGGCCGACTTGACGCCGGGGCAAGAGGCTTGGCGCGCGCTACAGATTATGTCGGAGTTCGTCTACGCCACCGAAAAGCTGCGCCCGGTGCAACCCGCCGTGTCGATTTTTGGCTCGGCGCGCATTCAGGCCGACAACCCGTGGTACGGGCGCACGGTGGCGATTGCACGACTGTTGTCGGACTCTGGCTTCAGCGTGATTTCGGGCGGCGGGCCGGGCATTATGGAAGCGGCCAACGTCGGCGCTTTTGCCGGCAAAAGCCTGTCGATCGGCCTTAATATCCAGTTGCCACATGAGCAGCACGGCAATCCGTTTCAGGATATGGGCATTTCGTTCAAATATTTTTTCAATCGCAAACTGGCATTTGTGCGCACCTCGGCTGCGCTGATTTGCATGCCCGGCGGCTTCGGTACGATGGACGAACTGACTGAAGCGTTGACGCTGATTCAAACCGGCAAGGCACGACGCATACCAATTATTTTGGTAGGGCAGGAGTTCTGGGGCGGTCTGCACAGCTGGATGCGCGAAGTGCTACTGCGCGATAGATTGATTTCGCCCGGCGACATTGAGTTGATGCAAATTCTCGAAGACCCGCAGGAAATTGTTGATGCGATTTTTGATGCGTACGAACGCATGGGCATTGCGCCGACCAAGGAGGAACGGCAGCAGATTTTGGGTATTTAGTGGACGTGTTGCCAACAGCTTTGCTCGGGGTTGCAAGCTGCACGGGGGCTAAAGGTGTTTTTGGCTATATATCGAGTTATAGGCATAAATGCATTTATCTCCCATAAGCACGACGTTTTCCGTAAAAAGCTGTACCTTACCAAACAGGGCATTCTCTGCCCCATTGGTAAGCGAAGACGTGGCGTCGTTCGGTGACGCGGTACGTGACCCCGTCCGCGCCTACGGCACGCCATTCGCTCTGGGTTCTCCTCGCCTTGGAGCGGTGACCACAGCCGATCAGCCTGGCCACTTGTGATGGTTCAACTCCCCTCGATTCGGCAAGACATTGCGCTGGCCCAACGGCTAGCGCACCAAGCAGGCAACGTTCTGAAAGAGCTGCGAGAGAGCGGCACCTGCGAGGGCCGCGCACTCGGCGACGAAGGCGACCGCCAGGCCCATCTTTTCCTGTTCCACGCCCTCGCAATCGAGCGCCCCGAAGACGCGGTGCTGTCCGAAGAATCAGCCGACGACGGCAAACGATTCACAGCCAAGTGGGTGTGGATCATCGACCCGCTCGACGGCACCCGCGAATACCGCGAAGGGCGTGACGATTGGGCCGTGCATGTGGCGCTGGTGGCGCGCGGCGAGGTGATCGCAGCGGCGGTGGCGCAGCCGATGCGTGATGAAGTTTTTGATTCGATGCCAGTAGCTTTGACGCGCGAACCGCGAAAAGTGATCGTTGTAAGTCGCTCGCGTCCGCCAGTATTTTGCGCGGACATTGCGAAGGCGCTGGATGCGCGGGTGGAGCCCGTGGGCTCAGCGGGGGCGAAGGCGCTAGTGGTGGTGCGTGGCGACGCGCTAGCGTACGTGCATGAGGGCGGACTTAACGAGTGGGACGCCGCCGCACCCGTTGGCGTCGCGCTCGCACATGGGCTGCATGTGTCGGACTTGCAAGGCCGCGCGATTGTGTTCAATCAGCGTGATGTAGTGTTGCGCAGTGGGCTGGTGTTGTGTCGGCCCGAGTGCGCGGCGGAGATATTGGCGATCACCATGGCTCAGTAAGGCAGGGCACACCGTAGCCACTCAGCCGTCGCGAACTAACAACGGGCGCACAGCAGCGGCCAGGGCGGGCAGTGGGCGCTGGGCGGGTCGCCCCCGGGCTTGTCGAACTGCACAATGAACTTCGCCAGGACATCAAGACGTAGATGCACGCGCGCGGAGTTCGCACCGTAAACTCTGAGCGGAACCCTCCGCACTCCAACCCTGATTCGCTCACCTCTGTTGCTGGAGAGAGCGCGAAACCGAAGTTTCCAATGCATGCACAAGATACCCCAAACCGCTGGTTTGTTGACCACGCTTCGCTGATCGTACCCGCTGGCAGCGTGCTCGACCTCGCCTGCGGCCACGGTCGTCATGCGCGTTTCTTTGCTGAACGTGGCGCGCACGTGACTGCCGTTGACCGCGATGCAGCGGCTTTGCTGTCGCTCGTGGACGTGCCGGATGTCGTAACCGAATGCCGCGACCTTGAGGAGAAAGCGTGGCCTTACGCCGCAGCAATGTTCGACGCCGTCATCGTTTGCAATTACTTATGGCGCCCGACATTCGCGTCGTTAGTGGCGACGATCAAACCGGGCGGCGT
>JAYSUK010000295.1:0-3341 GCA_043719085.1 Burkholderiales bacterium
TACCAGCACCGGCTGGTGTTTGATTTGTACCCAACGCAAGTGGTAGACCCATTGGCGGCGCTGATCGCTGAACGGCTCAAGGACAAACAGCAGACGGACAGCGCCAAACAGGCAGTGGAAAAAGGCTTGGCGAACACCAAAGCCCCGGACAAGCCCCAAGCGGCCGACCCGCTGGGTGACCTGATCGCGCAGACCAACCGAAAATCAACTGCAGGCGCTACCAATTCAGGAGCTGGTATCGCAAATAATTCGAGACTTGAGGGCCAAGATGGCTTAAAGAACAACAGTGCCGGCGACAAGACCGACCGCCTCATCATCATCGCCCTGGATCCCGGCCACGGCGGTGAAGACCCAGGCGCTGTCGGCCCCGGCGGCACGCGCGAGAAAGACGTGGTTTTGAAACTCGCGCACCGCCTGCGTGACCGCATCAACGCGGCGACGGTGAAAAATGGCAGCTCGACGCTGGCAATGCGCGCTTTTTTGACCCGCGACGCGGATTTTTTTGTGCCCCTGCATGTGCGCGTGCAAAAGGCGCGGCGCGTGCAGGCGGACCTCTTCGTGAGCATCCACGCCGACGCCTTTTTCACCCCGCGCCCACAAGGCGCCAGCGTGTTCGCGCTGAGCCAGGGCGGCGCGTCCAGCAGCGCCGCGCGCTGGATGGCCGACAAGGAAAACAAGGCCGATTTGATTGGTGGCCTCAACGTGGGCGCCAAAAAGGATGCGCAGGTGCAGCGCGCGCTGCTGGACATGAGCACCACGGCGCAGATCAACGACAGCCTGAAACTGGGCGGCGCCATGTTGAGTGAAATTGGCCGCGTGGGCAAACTGCACAAACCGCGCGTGGAGCAGGCCGGGTTTGCTGTGCTGAAGGCGCCTGACATTCCCAGTGTGCTGGTAGAGGCCGCCTTCATCAGCAACCCGGAGGAAGAGGCCAAACTGGTCAGCACGGAATACCAGGAGCAACTCGCCGACGCGCTGATGCGCGGCATTGAAGCCTATTTTGCGAAGAACCCGCCACTGGCGCGGAATCGTCAGGTGTAAATCTTTGCGGGAATGGGTGGCGAATTGCGTACAGCGGGTCTGCAAAGGCCTCTAAGGTTTGCTTTGGTTTTTGCTTGAAAGGTAGCGTTGAAAGCGCGTCGCGCTTCTTCGCCGCCTACGGCGAGCGCCTCGGTCAACACGCGTGGCGTGATCTGCCAGGATAGGCCCCATCGGTCTTTGCACCAGCCGCACTCGCTCTCTTCACCAGCATTGCCGACGATTGCGTTCCAGTAGCGGTCGGTTTCTTCCTGATCCTCGGTCGCGATCTGGAAAGAGAACGCCTCGTTGTGCTTGAACATTGGGCCGCCATTGAGGCCGAGGCAGGCTACCCCGGCGACGGTGAACTCCACTGTCAGCACATAGCCCTTCCTGCCGCCTGGATAGTCGCTTGGTGCGTGGTAGACGGCTGTGACTGCACTGTCTGGAAAGGTCTTGGCGTAAAAGTTCGCTGCGGCCTCGGCATCTTTGTCGTACCAAAGGCAAATTGTGTTTTTGATCATGCATCGTTCTTTCACTGGAAGAGGGGAAGCTGTTAATTCGTGTTTGCAACCCGGGACGTCCGCACAGCGAGTCGTGCGATAGACGAGCCACCAAGGCACGAGACAGCCAGCGCGCAGAGAATTTGAACCGGCACCAGTCTCACTTCTCGAGCGTCACGACCCGGGTGAACCCGCCGTAAACCATGCGCTTCATGTCAAACGGCATCTCCATCCCCTCTGGCGGCTTCATGTTGCCGTCGCTCATCATCTTTTTCGCCGCAGCATCGCAGACTTCGCGCGACGGCCACTCCATGAAGGAGAAGACGATCTTCTCGTCCGGCTCGGCCTTCACGGCGCGGCGAAAGTCGGTGACTTTGCCGTCGGGCACATCGTCGCCCCAGGCTTCGACCACGCGCAGCGCGCCGTAGCCCTTGAACATCACCCACGCGTCTTCGGCCAGCTTGCGATAGGCCTCGCGTTTGCCTGCGGGCACCGGGATGATGAAGCCCTGGACGTAGCTATCGCTGGTGTGCTGCCCTTGCTCGACCATCGGTTCGAAGCCGCCGTAGATCATGCGCTTGCCGTCGAACGGCATCGGGTTTTTCGCCGGGTCGAAGCGCTCGTCGGTCTTGCCGAGTTCATCCATGCGCTGCATCACCTTGTCGCGGCTGGCCTTGTCGGGCCATTCGATCCACGAGAACGCCACCGTCTCGTCGTCCGTGGCTAGGACCGCGCCCTGGAAGTCGGTGGTTTTTCCCTTGGGCACGTCGGCCCCCCAGCATTCGACCACGCGGGTTGCGCCGTGCTCGATGAACGCGCTGTCGAAAACGGTGGCGTGGGCGATGAACTTCTGCTTGTTCGCGGTCGGCACCGCGAGGACGAAACCGTCGATGTAGGACATCAGTTGCTCCTTGAAGTCAGTGGTTGATTCAGCCGCGCAGCGCGGCCTCGATCTTCGCGATGTCGATCTTCTTCATCCGCATCATCGCCTCGACCGCGCGCTTGGCCGCAAGCGGATCGGGGCCGGAGATCGCGTCGAGCAGCACGCGTGGAGTGATCTGCCAGGAGAGGCCCCACTCGTCCTTGCACCAGCCGCATTGGCTTTCCTGCCCGCCATTGCTGACGACGGCGTTCCACAAGCGGTCGGTTTCGGCCTGGTCGTCGGTGGCGATCTGAAATGAGAACGCTTCGCTGTGTTTGAACTGCGGCCCGCCGTTGAGCCCGACGCAAGAGATGCCGCAGATGGTGAACTCCACCGTCAGCACGTCGCCCTTCTTGTCGGAGAGATCGTCGCTTGGCGCATGGTGGACGGCAGTGACTGCACTGTCTGGAAAAGTCTCGGCGTAGAACTTGGCAGCAGCCTCGGCATCCTTGTTGTACCAAAGGCAAATCGTGTTTTTGGTAGCTATTGCCTTTTTCGGTTTGTGTGGCGTTGGCTGCTCCACGGTTTGTGTGCCTGGGCGAATTGCTTTCACGGTTTTCTGGGTCATGGTAATTAGTCCTGTATGTACTGAAATCAATAATAAAACATGCCTGTAGCCCACGTCCTATATGCATTAGCAGCTATTATTTGTATATTTTTTGAAAATCTGCGCAACCCTTGACATCACCGCGAGGCCGCTAACGGCCAGTCCCAGAGGGACTTACACCCGCGCCACTTGCTGCGTTCGCGAAGCGACCCGATCGCACAAAGGCAGCCACTTTCTGCCGCCGTTCTTCCATGCCCAGTTGAAGGTCATCGCCTCTAACGCAGATCCCGTTCTTGTGTGGCACCGTCACTTTGCTGTGGCTGGTGTTTCGGTGTGCATGACGCACTTCCAC
>JAYSUK010000296.1:0-9376 GCA_043719085.1 Burkholderiales bacterium
GCACCATGATCGTGGTCACCACCGGCCAAAGCAAGTGTGCCAAATAGCACGCTTACCGCGACTGCGCAGGTTTTGATAACAACCGAAGAAATCATGGCAACAGTCCCAAAGATTGATTGGCACGCGAAATCGCGTGTTTGAGTTCGATGCGGGCGCGGCTGAGCGCCAGATTGGCGTTGGCGCGTTCACCTTCTGCGCGCAAACGGGTGGGCAAGTCCAGCTCGCCCAGGCGATACGCTTTGGCGTAAAGCGATGCGACTTCATTGGCCAGACGCTCGCGTTCGGTCAATGCGTCGATGCGCCGTTCTGCGCTGATCACGGCGGCTTGCGTGCTCCCAGCCTCCGCCTGCAACTGTCGGCGCAGCAGCGGAATGCTGGCTTGCGCTTCCGCCAACTCCGCTCCGGCCTGGGCAATGCGCGGCGTCGCGCGCTGCGTCCCACCGAACGGCACCGAGATGCCAATGCGCGCGGTAGAGGCATTCGCAACGCCGTTACTGCGCTCGTTGGTTAGCGCGAATGACACCGTGGGCGCAGCGTTGGTCAGCCCCGAGGCTTCGCTCAATTTAGCTCGCGCCAGCAGTGACGATTGGCTGGCAAGCAAGAGCGTCGGATGGTCGTCGCGAACCTGCTGCGTGCCGTTGCCGCGTGCCTCCGCCCGGTCAGACAAACCGCGACTGGCTGCGTCGCCGACCAGTCCACGCAGCACTTGCCTCGCGGCTAGCAATCGTTGCTCCACCTCGACGCGCGTTGAGCGCAGCGTCTGTACGGTCAGCTCCGCTTGCAATGTGTCAACCCGTGCGGAGTCGCCCGCCGCAGTGCGCCGCGCTGAGTCGGTTGCGACCAGTTCCGCGCGTTTGACCTCATCGTCGGCGAGCGTCAACTCGCTTGCCGCCAGAAGCACCGCCCAGTATGCATCGCGAATCTCGCCTGCAAGCTTGAGCGCAAGCTGCGCAAGGTTGGCCGCGTAGACAGCTGATTCGCCGCGAACACTGGCGCGCTGAAGTGATCGTCGCGAGGCGGTAGCAATCGGCGCACTGATTTCGACTTCCAGTTCGCGCAAGCCATCGCGGTTGCCAGTCTTGAGACCGGAGGCGATAGTTGGGCTGTCTGCCAGCCACGAATCGGCGAGCGCTTCACGCGATTGCAGTTCGCGTTGGCGCTCGCTTGCGGCCAGCGTCCAGGGTTGCAGGGCCAACGCAAGCTGGAAGGCCTCAGTAATGGATACTGATGCAGACGACGCGGTCACACCGGACGGTGCGGTCGCGGTGTTCTGTGCAGCGACGGGTAGTGCCATGAAGCTGGCGCAGATTGCGACGACCAGCAGGCATCGGGCACCCACGGGTGCTCGGGGAAATAGAGGCATACTCGGTTCTCCGGAATCAAAAAAAAGATCAGGCAGGAACCGACGGGGAGGGCGTCTGACGCAAACGCGTCAGCGCTGTAAATTAGGTGCGTCCTCGTCGGTTAGACGAGAGCTGACCAGTTGGGCCGCTCCGGGCGCTCACTAACGGCACTGCGATGGTGGTCATCGCGACCGCTTGGGTCAATGCAGGCAGCGCCAGACGCACGCTTGAATTCAGCGCACGACTCAAGCATGGCAAGCGAGTGAAAGAAATGGCAGGCACCACATTCGCCGTGCGCGCGGGCTGACGATTCATCCATTCCCGCAGGATTTGCAGTTGCCGCTGCGCCTACGTCGTGCGAGTGCGGAGCGTTGTCATGATGATGACCGCCGTCCGCATGCTTCATGGCGTCCACTGACGCTGCCAGCACCAACTGGAACGGCAAAAGGCAAAGCAACAAAAGGGCTATAAACCGGCGCATGATGCCTTAGTGTACCGATTTTTGTGAAAGTTCCGGGGAGCGCAACAGCCGCAACCCATTGAAAACCACCAACAAACTCGCGCCCATGTCGGCAAACACTGCCATCCACATCGTCGCATTGCCGAACAGTGCGAGGCCCATGAAAACGACTTTGATGCCCAGCGCCAGCGTGATGTTTTGCCACAGGATGTTGTACGTCCGTTTTGACAGGCGAATGGTTTCCGGGATGCGGCGCAGGTCGTCGTTCATCACCGCGATGTCAGCGGCCTCCATCGCGGTGTCGGTGCCCGCGCCGCCCATGGCAAAACCGATGTCCGCTTTGGCCAGCGCTGGCGCATCGTTGATGCCGTCGCCGCTCATCGCCGTTGGGCCGTATCGCGTTTGCATGTCCTCGATGGCTTTGAGTTTGTCCTCAGGCAACAAATTGCCTCGCGCATCGCTGATGCCCGCGAGTTTGGCCACGGTCAGCGCGGTTGCCACGTTGTCGCCAGTCAGCATGACAGGCGTCACGCCGAGTGCGATGAGTTCAGCAACCGCCTGTTGCGACGACGGTTTGATCGTATCGGCCACGGCGAAAAGCGCAAGCACAACGCGGTCGGTCGCAAGCAGCGTCACGGTGCGGCCCTGATTTTCATGCTCGGCAAGTTTGGTCTCGATGGTCGGGCTGCACAGGCCGCGTTCCTCCATCAGACGATGGTTGCCCAGCACGTAACTTTGCCCTTTGATATCGCCCTGCACGCCTCGGCCAACGATGGCCGTAAACGACGACACCGCTTGCACTGCTCCTGCTGCGGACTCCGCGAGGCCCGCAGCAATCGCTTTGGACACCGGATGATCTGATTGCGCCGCGAGACTTTGCGCAAGCGTAGATATCACTTCACGCGATGACGAGTCATCAAGCAGCTCAAACGCCACCAGTTTCGGTTTGCCTTCAGTGATGGTGCCCGTCTTGTCGAGCGCAATGGCTTTGAGGTTGCGTGCTTCTTCCAGGTACGTGCCGCCCTTGATAAGAATGCCGCGGCGAGCAGCAGCGGCGAGGCCGCTCACCACCGTGACAGGCGTCGAAATCACCAGCGCGCAGGGGCAGGCAATCACCAGCAGCACCAGCGCTTTATAGGCCGCGAATGTCCACGTCCAGCCGAGTGCAGACGGCGTGAGCAAAGCAACGGCCAGCGCCAGCGCGAACACGGCCGGGGTGTAGATGGATGCGAAGCGATCTACAAAGCGCTGCGTCGGCGCGCGCGTGCCCTGCGCCTGCTCGACCGCGTGGATGATGCGGGCCAGCGTGCTGTTGCTTGCGACCGCAGTGATCCTGATTTCAAGCGTTGCGGTTTCGTTGATGGTGCCCGCAAATACGGCATCATTCGGTTGCCTGTCGACCGGGATACTCTCGCCCGTCACCGGGGCCTGATTGATGGCACCGCTGCCGCTGACGATCATGCCGTCCAGTGGAATCCGCTCACCCGGTTTCACCCGCACCACCGCCGCAAGCGGCACCGCGCTCGACAACATGCGCGCATAACTGCCATCCGCCTGCTGAACGTCAGATTCCTCGGGGGCGAGCGCCATCAGGCTCTTGATCGCGTTCCTCGCACGATCAACCGCGCGCGCTTCGATCAGTTCGGCAATGGCGTAGAGCGCCATTACCATCGCGGCCTCCGGCCATTGCCCAATCAAAAACGCGCCGGTGACAGCCACCGTCATCAAGGCATTGATGTTCAAGCGCCCGTGTCGCAGGGCATTGATGCCTTTGCTGTACGTGGACAATCCGGCGAGCCCGATGGCAACGGCGGCGAGCGCCATACCCGCAATCTTCCAGGCCATCGCGTCGGGCGCGAAGAACGATAGCGCTTCTGCGGCGACGGCAAAGGCGAGGGCGGCGACATAGCGCGCGACGTCCGACCAACCGCCGCTCGTCTCGCTGCCGTGATCATCACCGTCGTGATCGTGATCGCCTGCGGTCGCAGCCTGTTCATTGCGGTCGTCAACAGCTTGTGGCGAGAACCCGGCGCGTCGGATTGCCTTCAGTGCCAGTTGCACTGCGGACTCGTCCGCATCGATGGTTAGGGTGCGTGCACCGAGTTGAAAGTTCAGCGAGCGAATGCCCGCAATGGGCTCCAGCGCACGACGAATCTCGCTCTCTTCGGCGGAGCAATCCATGGTGGCGATGCGCCATGCGGTCGCGTCGCGAAGTCCGACGCCCGCTTCTTTGCCTGCCCCTTCTGCGGGTGGGATCGCGACACAGCACGACCAGCGTGCGCTTGGTGAGTGTGCTTCGTGATCGTGAGTTGAAGACATGATGGTGTTGCTTTTCGTAACGCAATGGCCGTATTAAAAACCATGTAGTTGCTACAGAGTCAAGATTGCACTCAAATTACAACCGAACGACCGCGATGCGTATTGGCGAACTTGCAGAACTTACCGGCGTTGACGTTGAAACGATTCGCTATTACGAGAAATCAGGCCTGTTGTCGTCGCCCACGCGAGCCGCGAACGGCTACCGTATCTACGGCGCGGCGCAGCTCGAACGTTTAGCGTTCGTTCGACATTGCCGCGCACTGGACATGCCGTTGGCCGAGGTATCGCGGCTGCTGGATTTTCTTGATCATCCAGTGTCTAGCTGCGGCGACGTCAACGTATTAGTCGATAGTCAACTCGCGCGGGTTCGGGCCAGGCTCAAAAGCATGCGAGCGCTTGAAAGCAACTGGTGGCGTTACGAAAACAGTGTTCTGACACGCAGGCGACGAACGATTGCGGGATATTGCATGAACTGGTATTTGCGGCGCACGGCGACGCGTGCGCATGTCATGCAGCACGTTGACGCCCAGCATCATCACGAAAGAATTAGCTCGTCTTCACCGTCAATTTATTGTCGACGCTCGACACGCCCTTGACCGCTTTGGCGATATCTGTAGCTCGCATACGAGCCGCTTCGGATGGTGCGGGGCCGTATAGGCTAACGACCCCCTGTTTGGTGTCGATGTCAATTTTAATTACGCTCAAGTCGGGATCCTTGATCAGGCCGGCTGCAACTGAGGCGGTAATGGCTGCGTCTTCGCCGCCGACGGTAACGCTATCAGCCGTATTTCTTGCGGCTGTTCTTGCCTGATCAGCGCCATCACGAAGCGCGACGCTGGCAGAGGCAACCGAAGCCTTGGTCGCATCTTTCACATCAGCCGCAGCCTGCTCGGTTTTTGCTACTGCACTGTCGAGTTTTTGTCCGATTGTCTTCGACGAATCGGCGGTATCACAACCCAATAAGAGTGGTAGAAACGCAATGGCAGACAACGCCGTCAGTGCACGCATGCGCGACGGCTTTACAGAGAATTTGAGTGTCAACACGATGGCTCCTTGCCGGATTGAATTGGGTCAACCGCGCACGATGCAGCCACTGTCTGTCGAGTCGCCCGCGTGTTCGCCATGTGCATGCTCATCTAAAGATCGCTGCTGCCGTTAAAGGGTGTGACGCGCTGAGGGGGAACCAGCGCATCACCAGTGAAATATATTTGTAGCGGTGCTAGTGAAATATCAGCGGGCATCTGCATCACGTGTAGGACGATGACTCGCTGCGCATTGGCGCAGTCGCAGCGTTCGAGTGAGAAGGCGAAAAAAAACCGGCGCGTGGCCGGTTTTTCGCGAACGAGCAGTGCTCGTCGCGTCTCTACTTAAGCTGGTTCGAAATCAGCTTGGTCATTTCGAACATTGAGACTTGAGCCTTGCCGAAGATAGCGCGGAGGTTTGCGTCGGCGTTGATCATGCGGCGATTTACGGCATCTTGCAGGCTGTTCTTCTTGATGTAGTCCCACACTTTCTTGGTGACTTCTGTGCGCGGCAGCGGCATTGCACCGACGACCGCAGCGAGGATCGCTGATGGGGTCATGGGCTTCATGAAGGCCGCACTTGGAGCGCGCTTCGCTGCTGGTTTCTTAGCGGCGGCGGGTTTCTTTGCTGCAGGCTTGGCTGCGGCTTTCGCAGCTGGCTTTTTAGCGGCCGGTGCTTTTGCTGCGGGTTTTACAGCAGGTTTTGCAGCGGCTGCTTTTGCAGCGGCTGCTTTTGCGGCTGGTTTTTTTGCGGCTGGCGCTTTTGCGGCTGGCGCTTTTGCGGCTGGTTTTTTTGCTGCTAGTTTTTTGGCGGCTGCCATGATTTGATTCTCCTTGAACTCAATCGATTGATAAGTGTGCACACGAGTAACGTAGAACTTCGGTAATTGCTGCCCTGATTTCGCTCTGGCGTGCAATGAAAAGTTCAACACGATTTAAGACGATTTCAATCGCGCTGCATAGAGGATTTGGCGCCGATTTTGCTGATTTATCGCGTTTCGTTCCCTCTAAGCAACACTTTTCGCGCATTCATCAGCTTTTTACGTCATTCGGATAGAAAATGCGGGCTGCAGCGTGAAATATAATTAAGTCGACTCACAGCACAAATCAACTCGGCGCCCACGTTAATAGGGCGTTTCAGCGTTAAGCTGTCACGCCCAATTCAAGCGTTGCTAGAAGTGAATGCCGCGCATCAAATTCGACAACGCGATTTGATCGGTGGATGGGCCAACCACTTCGTTTTTCTTGCCTTTCGCGGCCTCGGAATCGCCAAACATTCTGAAGCTGGTGTTCATCACAATCTGCGCAATGCGCGGTGCCACGGCGTGCAACACCTGCATTGAAGTGCCGAGTCGGGTCGCTATGCTCACCGGCTTGTAGACAATGGCGCGAATAATCATGTCGGCGGCTTCATCCGGATCCAGTGTCGGCACGTTGTTGTAGATCGCCGTCGGGGCAATCATCGGCGTTTTCACCAAGGGCATGTTGATCGTGGTGAAGCTCACGCCGCGATCACTGTACTCGGATGCCGCGCATCGCGTCCATGCATCAAGCGCGGCTTTCGATGCCACGTATGCCGAGAAGCGCGGCGCATTGGTCAGCACTCCTATCGAGCTGATGTTGATGACGTGACCCTTTTTCTTCGCCGTCATGCCTGGCAGTAGGCCCATGGTGATGCGCAGCGCGCCGAAATAATTCACATCCATCGTGCGACCAAAATCGTGGAAGCGGTCGTAACTCGATTCCAGTGCGCGACGGATCGAACGGCCGGCGTTGTTAACAAGAATATCTACGCCACCGTGCTTTTCTTCCAGCAGTTTGATGAAGGCGCCACAGCTTGCCTCGTCAGCCATGTCGGCCTGATAGGCCAACACCTTCACGCCACGTTTTTTGGCGAGCTTCAACGTCTCGTCAATTTTCTCCTGATCTCGTCCGCACACGATGATCGCTTTCGCCGTTCCGCAGTCTCCAAGCTTCAACGCGGTGGCTTGACCAATGCCCGAAGTGCCACCCGTAATCAGCACCACTTTGCCGTTGATCTGGCCTTTCAGCGTGTGATCGATGAACAAGTCCGGGTCGAGATTGCGCTCCCAGTAATCCCACAACCGGTACGCATAGTCCTCAAGCGCCGGCACCGCGATCTTGGTGCCTTCAAGTGCCTTCAGTGTCTCTCGGCAATCAAAGCGCACGGGGTAGTTGATGAACGACAGCGTATCGTCGGGAATGCCCAGATCTTTCATCACCGCGTTTTTGATGCGGCGCACCGGCGGCAAGCTCATCATCCCCTTCATCACGCTCTGCGGGATAAAGCCGAGCAAGGCCGCGTTAATTCGTAGCGCCATCTGGGGTGCGTGCGCAGCGCGGGCGAAAATATTAAGAGAGTCGCCGATGCGCAAGGGCGCGGGATCGGTTAGATGAAACGCCTTTTTGTTGTGACCCGCCGCGTGTGCGATGTGGTCAGTCGCATCAACGACGAAGTCCACCGGCACCATGTTCATGCGGCCGCCTTCAATGCCGAGCGACGGCATCCACGGCGGCAAAATTGCGCGCATTTTTTGCAGCAATTTGAAGAAATAATAGGGCCCATCGATCTTGTCGATCTCGCCCGTTTTTGAATCGCCCAAGACTACGCCGGGGCGATACACGCGCCACGGCATAGCCGCGTTGTCGCGCACGTACTGCTCGCTCTCGTGCTTGGTCTGCATGTACGGATGGTCGAGGTAGTCCTTCGCCTCGTTGAACATGTCTTCTCTAAACACGCCTTCGTAATTGCCGGCCACCGCAATCGAGCTCATGTGATGAAACAGGCCCGCCTTGATCTCGTTGGCGAGCGTGATGGCGCTTTGCGTGCCGATGACGTTGGCCGTGTGATTGTCCGCTGCGCTCGCCTTCATGTCGTACATGGCGGCGAGGTGAAAAAAATGCTTGATCTTGCCTTTGATTTTGGTTTTGTCAGCCGTGGACAAACCGAGGCTTGGCTTTGCCAAATCACCCACAATCGGGATGCAGCGCTTGGCGGCTTCATCGCCCCAAAACGACATCATTTTGTCTACTTTTTTCTTGCTCTCCGCGCGAATCAGAAAGTACACCGTCGTGTTTTTTCGAGCCAATAATTTCTTGACGAGACGCTTGCCGATGAATCCGGACGCGCCGGTTACGAAGTAAGTCATGTGGCCTCCTTGCCTTGATTTGTTTCTTGCATCGGCGCTGTTGTGCCCGCTGTTGCGTTAGATGCCGCTAAAACATTCTAGAGCCATTTTCCTAGGCAAATAGGAGGTTTCTAGGCGGTGCGCTCTATGGCGCGAGCATAAAGTTCGGTCATCAAAACTTTTCAACGCACAGGAGTAAATCAAATGGTCAAGAAGTTCAGCAAAGCCGCCGCCACCGAATCCAGCAACGCAGACAACAATCTGCTCGCTACGGTCAAAGAGTCATCAAGCCACATTTGGTTGGCCGGTCTGGGTGCATTCTCCAAAGCTCAAGAAGAAGGTTCCAAAGTGTTTGAAGCGCTCGTTAAAGAAGGCACGGGC
This sequence comes from Burkholderiales bacterium, assembly GCA_043719085.1. Classification (GTDB taxonomy): domain Bacteria; phylum Pseudomonadota; class Gammaproteobacteria; order Burkholderiales; family Casimicrobiaceae; genus Casimicrobium. The sequence continues at coordinate 8,675 of JAYSUK010000296.1, forward strand.
CTGCAAAAGAAATTCCGCAAATTTGCCGATAGTCAAGTGTCTGATGTAACCAACGAAGTCTCCGGCAAAATCACCGAAGCCACCAGCAAGGCCGCCGGCGCGTGGGATCGCCTCGAAACCGTGTTTGAAGACCGTGTAGGCCGCGCTGTAGGCCGCTTGGGTGTGCCGACCAAGGCCGACATTGCCAAGCTCACCACCCGCGTCGAAGAGCTGACCAGGATGGTTCAAAAGCTCAGCGCTGGCAAAGCGCCGGTTGCCGTTAAAGCAGCCGCTGTTGCCAAGCCTGCGGTTGCGAAACCGGCGGCAGCTAAACCTGCTGCTGTGAAGCCAGCGGCGCGCAAGCCCGCCGCCAAGAAAGCGGCCGCCAAGTAATCACACGTCGCCATAGTTTTTTCAGGGCTTGCGTTCGTCCTCCTTTCGCAAATTCTGAATTTTGAACGGCCACTTCGGTGGCCGTTTTTCTATGCGCAGTTATGCGATTTTCCCTTTCCCGCCGTCATTCTCGCGAAGCGGGAATCCAGTGCGTAAACCACGCGAAGCGTCCACTCAATAGCGCCGCGCGAAGCCACCCTTCTGGATCCCCGCTTCGCGCGGATGACGGCAGGTGTGGTTATGCTTCCGTAGACGCCCCGATCCCGCAACACCATGAATCAGCCAACCGTTAAGCCGAACGCCATGCACGACACCCCACCTATCGCTCTC
>JAYSUK010000297.1:0-3318 GCA_043719085.1 Burkholderiales bacterium
GTCGACACTGCGCATTCAGGATCGCCCAGGATTTGCTGGCGACCACTCACCCGACCGACTGAGCTTGAACACGCCCCGCCACTGCTGGCGGCGGTTGCGTTAAACGCCACGTAATCAGGTTGAGCGACTCGCGGTACCCATTGCAGTACACCGGACAGCGCACGATTCACCTCTGCCACCGCCGCGTCGATTTTGGTGGTGTTGCCGGCCTCAATGGTGAATGGCACCTCAATGACGCCACTGGCTGCCCGTAACCACAATCGGTTGACGGTGTCGATACTGAGTGCTTTTCGGGTGGCGACGGTTTGCTGCGCACCGCGCTCCAGCGCTTGGCTCCAGGCGCGCACCGCGTCTTTGGGGCCGATGATGATGTCACCGTCGGTCACCGCGAACTCGCCTTGCTCAACGTACTCCACCCACTGGCCATGCCACAGGGTGCGAAGAATCTCGGTGCCAGTCACGGTCGGTGAAAACAGCGCGAGCCCGGTAAGCAGAACCACGAAAGCCCTGGATTTGGCAAATGTTTGGCGAACGCTCATAAGACTTCTCCGTTTGAAGAAGAACGATACACCAATCTCAGAGCGCATGTGCGCCTGAAAAGTGCATTTTCGACTCACCCCGGGTCGCGATTGGCCATTACCAGCGCGACGACAACCGCGGTCGCAATGGCTACGTTGGTGTGTGGCTTACCTAACCGGACAAATCTACAACAACTCTATCGATCAATAGCTGCTTCGGAACGCGTGCAAATCGCCCCGAGCGTGGCGACGTCAGTGCTGCTCGGCAAAACGTCGTGCTTGGCCGCGAGCGTGTGCAACTTTTTTCGTGAGTTCCGCGATGTTCGTGTCGCGCTCCTTGCCATCCCAACCGAGTTACGCCTACATGCGAACGCGGATGCCCGCTGCATGCATCATCGCTTTGGCCTCGCCAACCGTGTGTTCGCCGTAGTGAAAGATGCTCGCGGCAAGAACGGCGTCCGCGCCGCCAATGAGCACGCCATCCACGAGATGCTGCAGGTTGCCCACGCCGCCCGAGGCAATCACCGGGATGCTCACGGCATCCGCAATCGCACGCGTTAGTTCTAAGTCGAAGCCGCTCTTCGCGCCGTCGCGATCCATGCTGGTGAGCAGGATTTCGCCCGCACCGCGATCGGCCACTTCGCGCGCCCAGACAATCGCGTCCATGCCCGTAGGCGTGCGTCCGCCGTGTACGAACACTTCCCAGCCTTCGCCGCTTGATTTTTTCTTGGCATCAATCGCCGCGACCACGCACTGCGCGCCGTAAAAATGGCTCGCCTTGTTGAAGATCGACGGATCGTTGACGCCCGCAGTGTTGATGCTTACTTTGTCCGCGCCCGCATTCAACAGGGGCCGCAGGTCTTCGGCGGCTTTTACGCCACCGCCAACCGTGAGCGGAATGAACACCTGCGACGCGACACGCTCAATCAAGTCGAACAGCAAACCGCGCGCCTCAACGCTCGCAGCAATGTCCAAAAAACACAGCTCGTCCGCGCCCTGATCGTTGTAGCGTTTCGCCACTTCAACCGGATCGCCCGCGTCGCGCAAGCCAACAAAATTCACGCCTTTAACGACGCGACCGTCTTTGATGTCGAGGCAGGGGATGATTCGTTTACAGAGCATTTTTATTGAGCAGAGAGCCATTTTTCGTAGGGTGGGCACCCCGTGCCCACCATTCGCGTTACGCCATCGTCACGGTGGGCAGAGGCTGCCCACCCTACGAAAACAGTCGGCTGGTCACTCACTTAAGCGCCGCCACCGCCGCCCGAAAATCCAGCGTCCCCTCATACAGCGCACGTCCGCACACCACGCCCGCGATGCCATCCGCTTCAAACGGTTTGAGCAGTTTCACGTGCTCAACATTGTGTATGCCGCCCGATGCATACACTGGCACACGTAGCGGTTTTGCCAGCCGCACCGTAGCTTCGATATTAATGCCGGTGCCCATCCCGTCGCGACCGATGTCGGTGTAGATGATGCCCTCAATGCCGTAGTCTTCAAAGCGTTTGCCCAGGTCAAGCGCATCGTGGCCCGTGATCTTGCTCCAGCCGTCGGTGGCGACCTTGCCGTCCTTGGCATCGAGGCCGACGATGATGGCACCGGGGAACGCGTTGCAGGCATCGTGCAAAAAACCGGGGTTTTTGACGGCGGCGGTGCCAATGATGATGAAGTTGATGCCGTCGTCGAGGTAGCGCTCGATGGTGTCGAGGTCGCGAATGCCGCCGCCCAACTGCACGTCGATGTCTTCGCCGACTTCAGCGAGGATGGCCTTGATCGCGGCCTCATTCACCGGCTTGCCAGCGAACGCGCCGTTAAGGTCCACCAGATGCAGCCGCGTTGCGCCCTGATCCACCCAGTGTCTCGCCATCGCGGCGGGGTCTTCAGAAAACACGGTGACGTTGTCCATATCGCCTTGGCGCAGGCGCACGCAGTGACCGTCTTTGAGATCAATCGCAGGAATAACTAGCATGGGAATTTTTCTGAGAAGCGATGCAGCATGGCGTAGCGGATGGCACTGCGAAAGTTTAGAACGTGCCGTTCCAGGTTGAGAAATTTTTAAGCACTCGCAAACCCGCCGCAGCACTTTTTTCAGGATGGAACTGTACCGCAAAAATGTTGCCGCGTGCGGCCGCTACGCAAATTGGATCGGGATAATTTGCGCTACCGGCGATGACTGTCGCATCGATGGGCACGACGTAAAAGCTGTGGGCGAAATAAAACGCACTGTCGTCGCCGATGCCCGCCCAGCAAGCGTGCGCCCGAGCATGCGTCGGAATTTGTACAGCGTTCCAACCCATATGCGGCACTTTTAAGGTGCTGCCATCGTGATCACGATGTGCCTTTGGGAAGCGAACCGAATGGCCCGGCAGGTATCCGAGCGCAGGCGTTGCGCCCTCTTCCGACGTCTCAAACAGCATTTGCAGACCGAGACACACGCCGAAAAATGGCTTTGTTTTTGAGGCGTCAAGAAGCGTTTCGCGCAAGCCCGACGCGTCAAGCGCAACCATGCTTTCGGGCATCGCTGCCTGGCCAGGCAGCACGACGCGCTCGGCGTTGGCGATTTCGCTCGCGTCCGCGGTGATCAGCACGCGTTGATTGGGCGCGACATGCGCAAACGCCTTCGCCACCGAGCGCAGATTGCCCATGCCGTAATCGACGATTGCGATGGTGTCCACGGCGAGTTACAGCACGCCTTTGGTCGAAACCACCACACCCGCCGCACGCGGATCAAACTCGCAGGCGACGCGCAACGCTCGCGCAAACGCCTTGAACACGGTTTCGCACTGGTGATGCGCGTTGT
>JAYSUK010000298.1:0-3316 GCA_043719085.1 Burkholderiales bacterium
GTTGCTGCGCCGAGGCCCGATGCGCCGCCGGTGACGATGATGACTTTGTCTGCTAGATCCATTTTTTCGCTCCGAGGTCAGTGATTGTCTTGCCCCGAATTATCGGTCAACACAGTAGGTGGCAAAAACGCTACAGTTACCGCAAATTACTCACCGGACACACACAATGGCCAACCCCTACCTGGTTGCAAAAACCACCGACACCAATGCAGACGTCAATCTGCTGCCTAAGCTCGCCAACCGTCACGGCCTGATCACTGGCGCGACAGGCACCGGAAAAACGGTGAGTTTGCAAGTGCTGGCGGAAGGCTTTTCCCGTTTGGGTGTGCCATGTTTTATGGCGGACGTGAAGGGGGATCTCACCGGGTTGTCGCAAACGGGCGGAGGCAATCAGCGGGTTACAGATCGCGTATCGATGTTGAAACTTTCGGGCTTTGCCAACGAACAATTTCCGGTTACGTGCTGGGATGTGTTTGGCGAACAAGGCCATCCCCTGCGCACGACGGTGGCCGAGATGGGGCCGCTATTGCTGTCACGCATTTTGAATTTGAACGACACGCAAAGCGGCGTGTTAACGGCTGTGTTCAAGATCGCTGATGACAAGGGCTTGCTGTTGCTAGACCTCAAGGACTTGCGTGCGATGCTCGTGCATTCGGGCGAAAACGCAAAGGAGTATCAGCTCGCTTACGGCAATATTTCTGGCGCGAGCATCGGCTCGATTCAGCGCGGTATTTTGACGCTGGAATCGCAGGGCGGCGAGAAGTTCTTCGGCGAACCGGCATTGAATCTCGCCGACTTGATGCAAACGGTCGACGGCAAGGGCGTAGTCAATATTTTGGCGGCTGACAAGCTGCTGTCAAACCCACGCATTTACGCAACATTTTTGCTGTGGCTGCTCTCCGAATTATTTGAGTCTTTGCCGGAAGTGGGCGATCCGGATGTGCCGAAGTTAGTGTTCTTTTTTGACGAAGCACACCTACTCTTCAACGAAGCGCCGCCGGAACTCAAAGCGCGCATCGAGCAAGTGGTGCGACTGGTGCGCTCGAAGGGCGTTGGCGTGTATTTCGTTACGCAAAATCCAGCCGACATTCCCGACGTAGTGCTAGGTCAACTTGGCAACCGCATTCAGCACGCGCTGCGCGCTTACACGCCGCGCGACGCAGAAGCGGTGCGCGTTGCAGCCGCAACCTTCCGCCCCAATCCAAAAATCAACACCGAACAGGTGATCACCGAGCTTGCCACGGGCGAGGCGCTGGTGTCGTTTCTCGATGAAAAAGGACGCCCCAACCCGGTGGAGCGCTGCTGGATGATTCCACCCTCCTCGCGTATCGGTCCGGTAAGCCCGGCTGAGCGTGCAGCACTGATCCAAACTTCCATCGTCACAGGCATTTACGACACCCTTGAGGATCGTGACAGCGCCTACGAAAAGCTTACTGGCCGGGTTGATGCACGTCTGGACAAAGCCGCTGATGTAGCGGCGTCCGCCCCGCCTGCCGGTGGATCCGCAGGCCCTGCCACCAGCGAAGACGAACCAGGGTTCTTCAGCAAAATGGGCGGCATGATCAGCGATGTGCTGAGCACAAAAAATACGCCGCGCAGTCGTCAAACCGTGGGTGAGGCCGCTATGAAATCAGCGGCGCGCGCGGTCGGATCAGAGGTGGGACGCCGCGTGATTCGCGGCGTGTTGGGCTCTATTTTTGGCGGGAGACGCTAGCGCCAGGCGTGCGTACAGCCAACAAACTCAGCGCAACTGCCTCCGCCACGCGTATCCCATCAATGCCTGCTGACATGATGCCACCCGCGTAGCCAGCGCCCTCGCCTGCCGGAAAAAGCCCACGCACATTCACACTCTGCAAATCTGCATCATTGCGCTTGATACGGATCGGCGAACTAGTGCGCGTCTCGACTGCGGTCAACACCGCATCGTTCATAAAAAAGCCGGGAATCTGCTTGTCGAACGCGGGCAGCGCCTCACGAATCGCGGTGATCGCGTAATCCGGTAACGCTGAGGCTAAATCGGTGAGGTGCACGCCAGGCGTGTAGCTCGGCTGCACACTTCCGAACGCGGTTGACGCCTTGCCTGCGACGAAGTCACCGACCAACTGCGCGGGCGCGCTGTAGCTGCTGCCGCCCAGCTCGTACGCCTTGCTCTCCCAGTGCCGCTGAAAGTCAATGCCGGCAAGCGGATGACCGGGATAGTCTTGCGGCGTAATACCGACCACAATTCCAGCGTTCGCGTTGTGTTCGTTACGTGAATATTGGCTCATGCCGTTGGTCACCACACGCCCCGGCTCCGAGGTCGCAGCCACTACTGTGCCACCCGGACACATGCAAAAACTGTACACCGCGCGCCCGTTGCTGGCGTGATGCACCAGCTTATAGTCCGCCGCGCCGAGCACAGGATTGCCCGCGCTCGGCCCAAACCGCGCACGATCAATCAGACCCTGTGGATGCTCGATGCGCAAGCCGATGGAGAAGGGTTTAGCCTCGACATACACACCGCGATCAAACAACATCTGAAAGGTGTCGCGCGCGCTATGCCCGATAGCGAGAATCACGTGATCAGCGCGAATCGTCTCGCCGCATTCCAGCACGATGCCGCGAATCTGTTTGCTGCTGTCAGGCGTCGCGCCTGCTTCGAGTTCAAGGTCAACGACCTTGTGCTGAAAGCGAAATTCGCCGCCGAGCGACTCAATGGTTTCGCGAATGTGCTCGACCATTTTTACCAGACGAAATGTACCGACGTGTGGCTTGCTGGAATACAGGATTTCGTCAGGCGCGCCCGCCTTCACAAACTCCTGCAACACCTTACGACCATAGTGCTTCGGATCCTTCACCTGCGACCACAATTTGCCATCAGAAAACGTGCCCGCGCCGCCTTCGCCAAACTGCACGTTGGACTCAGGATCGAGCTCACCTTTGCGCCAAAACGCCCAAGTATCTTTGGTCCGCTCGCGCACGATTTTGCCGCGCTCCAGGATGATCGGCTTCAACCCCATTTGCGCGAGAATCAGCGCGGCGAACATGCCACACGGACCCAGGCCAATGACCACGGGCCGCAACGTTTTTTCCGGGAACGCTTCGGGCTTCGCAACAAACTTGTACGACGTATCTGGCGTCACGCCAATGTGCAAATCCTTACGGAATTTTTTGAGGAGATACGCCTCATGGGCGGGTGCAACCTCCGCGTCAAGCGTGTAAACAAGCTGAACATCCGCCTTCTTGCGCGAGTCGTAACCGCGACGGAATACGACAAATTTCAGAAGCGCTTCCGGCTTAATATCCAGGCGCGAGACCAGCGCCCCGGCAAGGTCTG
>JAYSUK010000299.1:0-9324 GCA_043719085.1 Burkholderiales bacterium
ATTCGTGAATCGGTGGGCACGGGGTGCCCACCCTACAAGGAACGCAAATGGCAATCAAAGTAGGCATCAACGGCTACGGGCGCATCGGGCGCAATATTCTTCGTGCGTTATACGAATCGGGTCGCACCGATATCGAGATCGTGGCGATCAACGACTTGGGTGACAGCGAAACCAACGCGCACCTCACGCGCTACGACACTGCACACGGCAAGTTCAGCAAGACGGTGGCCGTTGAGGGCGACAACCTGGTGATCGAAGGTGATCGCATCAAGGTGTTCGCGGTGCGTAATCCGGCTGAGATCGCGTGGGGCGCGCATGGTGTTGATGTCGTGCTCGAATGCACCGGCCTGTTCACCAGCAAAGCCAAAGCCAGTGGTCACATCACCGGCGGCGCAAAGAAAGTCATCATCTCCGCACCCGGGGAAAATGATGTGGATGCGACGGTTGTATACGGCGTGAATCACGGCGTACTGAAAGCCAGCGACACGGTCATCAGCAACGCTAGCTGCACGACCAACTGCCTCGCACCGCTGGCCAAGGTGCTGCACGAAAAAGTGGGCATCGTGAACGGTTTGATGAACACAATCCACAGCTACACCAACGATCAGGTGTTGACCGACGTGTTCCACAAAGACCTACGTCGCGCTCGCGCTGCCGCACACAACATGATCCCGACCAAGACGGGTGCGGCCGCTGCGGTTGGCCTCGTGTTGCCGGAACTGAATGGCAAGCTCGACGGCTTCTCCATTCGCGTGCCCACCATCAATGTGTCTTTCGTTGATCTCTCGTTCGTCGCCGCGCGCGACACGACGGTTGACGAGATCAACGCGATCATGAAGGCCGCTTCTGAAGGTGCGATGAAGAATGTGTTGGCCTACAGCGACGGCCCGCTCGTCTCCAGCGACTTCAACCACGACCCGCACAGCTCGGTGTTCGACGCGACGTGTACCAAAGTATCAGGGCGTTTGGTCAAAGTCTGCTCGTGGTACGACAACGAATGGGGATTCAGCAACCGCATGCTGGACACCACGGTTGCGTTGATGGCGGCGAAGTAGCAGCTGTAGACACACCCTACCTCGGCGCGTACCGTGAACTTCAAAAAACTTAGCGATCTCGATCTACGAAACCAGCGCGTTTTTATTCGCGCTGATCTCAACGTGCCGCAAGACGATGCGGGAAAAATTACTGACGACACGCGCATCCGCTCGTCAGTGCCGGGGATTGCGTTCGCCGTGAAGGCGGGCGCGGCGGTGATGGTGACCTCACACTTGGGGCGTCCGGTCGAAGGCGAATTGAAACCTGAGGATTCGCTCGCTCCGATTGCCCAGCGCCTGTCGGAACTGCTGGGTCTTCCAGTGCGACTCATCGCCAACTGGGTTGACGGTGGATTCACCGTCGCTCCCGGCGAAGTGGTGATGTTGGAAAACTGCCGCTGCAATAAAGGCGAAAAAACAAACGACGAGGCGCTCGCCCGCAAAATGGCCGCACTCTGTGACGTGTACGCCAACGATGCATTCGGCACCGCGCATCGCGCCGAAGCCACGACCGTGGGCATCGCACGCTTCGCCAAAACGGCCTGCGCGGGGCCACTGATGGCCGGTGAGCTTGAGGCGTTGGGTGCGGCGCTGCTTGCGCCCAAGCGGCCATTAGTGGCGATTGTGGCAGGCTCCAAAGTGTCGACCAAACTTACCATCCTCGCGTCACTCGCCGACAAGGTGGATCAGTTAATTGTGGGCGGCGGCATTGCCAACACCTTCCTTCGAGCGCAAGGTCACACTATCGGCAAATCACTTGCCGAGGCCGATCTCGTCGCGGAAGCCAAAAGCATCATGGACAAAATGGCGGCGCGCGGTGCCAGCGTGCCAATGCCCACCGATGTGGTGTGCGCCAAAGAATTTTCAGCGACTGCCGCAGCATCGACCAAGTCAATCAAGGACGTCGCAAGCGACGACATGATTCTCGATATCGGCCCGGACAGCAGCGCTGCACTGGCTTTGATTCTGGCCAAAGCTGGCACGATTGTGTGGAATGGCCCGGTTGGCGTGTTCGAATTTGATCAGTTCGCGGGCGGCACCCGAGCTATTGCAGCGGCCATTGCAGCGTCACCCGCGTTTTCCATCGCTGGCGGCGGCGACACCATTGCGGCGATCAACAAGTTTGGCATTGCCGACCAGGTGAGCTACATCTCAACGGCCGGCGGCGCGTTCCTCGAATTTCTTGAGGGCAAAAGTCTGCCCGCAGTGGCCGCGCTGGTCGCCCGCGCGACGGCGGCGCCCGCTGCCTGACGAGCGTCTCTGAGAGGCAACCGTTCGGGTTAAAGCACCTGCCGGCCTCTACGTTGCAACATCATGCATCGGGGCGAATCACATGGACCCGATGCTTTGCCATCTCGCGCTCCCATTCCGGCGATTGGTTGCACTTCGTCATTGCCTCCGGGAGCCTTCGATACGCAACGTTTAAAGGGCTTCCGCCAAAAAGTTCTACTGACATGGCCCGTCATCGCCTCCTAATACAACCCTCGACGCCCCGCCATCAACCGTGTCAAACCTAGCATTGCGTTGGTGAAGGGCGTTGGCACGTTGACCTTCTGTCCAATCTCTACCACCGCTGAAACCAGCGCGTCGAGCTCGATTCCTCTGCCCGCTTCCACGTCTTGCAACATCGATGTTTTCATTGCACCCAGTTTGCGCGTGACGGCGTGGCGCTCGTCCGGCGTTTGCTCAATCGGAATGCCGATTTTGTTGCCGATGGCCTGCGCCTCGCGCATCACGGCCGAACAGAATTCGCGCGTTAGTTCGTCGTCGAGGATATTGTCGGTGGTCGCACCTGTGATCGCGGACACCGGGTTCATGGTCATGTTGCCCCACAGTTTGTACCAGACGTCGCGCTGAATGTCGGGGCTCGATTCGGGCGCAAATCCTGCTGCGGCGAGCGCGTCGTGCAACGCGTTTAGACGTAACGAAATTCCACCACCCGGCTCGCCAATGATCAGGCGTTGCCCCATCTTGTGCCGAATCACCCCGGGCGCCTCCACGCTGCACGCGGCGTGTACCACGCAACCGACCACGTTACTCGCAGGAATGTTCGCTGCGATTGCGCCGGTTGGATCAACCGTCGCGAGCCGCGTGTCACTCAACGGACGATCCGAACGATCAAAGAACCACCACGGCACGCCGTTCATGGCAGTCAACACGATAGTGTTGGGGCCAATCAAGGATTTGACGGCGTGTGCTGCATCGCGCAGTCCCGGTGCTTTCACCGCGATGATGAGCAGGTCGGGTGTGTCGAGTTCATCTGCCGTCTCTGCCGCTTTGACCGACACCGAAAAATTCTCGCCCTCTGCGATCAACTGCAACCCATTCGTCCGAATCGCAGCAAGCGTGGCACCCCGCGCGAGCACGCTAACCGCGTGTCCCGCAAGCGCCAACTTCACGCCCACCCAGCCGCCGATGGCACCCGCGCCGACTACACATACTTTCATTTAAATTCCTTCAGTAACGTAGGGTGGGTTAGCGGCACGTTCACGCGGCACGCGGAGTAACGCCGCTGCATGCGTGCCGCGTAACCCGCCAGTCGCGAGGGCGGACGTGTCCGGTCACGGGTGCATGGATGGGTATCACTTCGTTCCACCCATCCTACGTGTTCATCACACAAACTGAAAATCAATCACGCCAAACGTTGCGCCATAGTCCACACTGAACTGGTCGTCCACGACCGCCGACACGGGCCGGGTGAACGATCCCGCGAGCAGAATCTCGCCAGCCATTAACGATTCGCCGTGCGCAGACAACTTGTTCGCCAGCCACGCAATGCCAATCGCTGGATGGCCGAGCACGCCTGCTGCAAGGCCCGTCTCTTCGACCACGGCATTCTTGGCCATGATCGCGCCGGTCCATCGCAAATCGATCGCGTCCGGCTTCACGCGATGCGCACCGAGCACGATGCCAGCATTCGCCGCGTTGTCAGAAATCGTGTCGAACACACGACGCATAACCTTGGTCGCACGATCCTGCCGTTCGATGCGCGCATCAATAATTTCGATGGCGGGAACCACATATTCAGTGGCGCTTATTACATCGATCATCGTAACGTTTGGGCCGCGCAAATCGCGGTTGAGCACGAACGCCAGTTCCACCTCGACCATCGGCAGGATGAAACGCTGAAACGGAATGTCGCCGGGCGCGAACACCATGTCGTCGAGCAGTGCGCCAAAATCGGGCTCAGTGATTTGCGCTGCCATCTGCATGGCGCGTGAGGTGAGACCAATTTTGTGGCCCACGATGGTTCGGCCTGCGGCGCACTTCAACGCCACCCATGCCTTTTGAATGGCGTAACCGTCGTCCACGGTCATCTCGGGATAGCGGCGCGAGAAATGTTCGACCTGCGTTCGCGTGCGTTCGGCCTGATCAAGTTCGGCGGCGAGTGCCGCGATTGTTTGCGTTGAGAGCGCCATCACTCGCCCCGCTTTTTGGTCGCTGCCGTGCGATAGTTATCTTTGAAATGCTGCGGCACGCGCTCATCAAAACCGAGCGCTACACGACGCACCTCCACGCTATCGGTGGGCAAGTGCCCCACACCGAGTGCTGCCGCGCGCGGCACGGGTCCTGCAACCACGCGACTGGAAAGCCGACCGAGCCCAGTAATTTCTACCTCCACCAAATCACCCGCATCGACCGAGCGCGAATGGCAGGGCGTGCCGGTCAGCAACACATCTCCCGGCATCAGGGTAATGTGCCGTGCGATGTCGGCCACCACGTAGTGCGGGCCCCAGATCATCTCGTCGCCAATCTGCGCCTCTTGCACAAGCAAGCCGTTTCGATAGGTACGCAAGGTCTGCTCAAAAATATTTACTCCGCTGACCAGACCGGGGCCAATCGGCAGCATACCGTCCGCGCCCTTCACGCGCAACATCGAGCCCTGATCGGTATCACGAAAATCCTGCAAGCCCATGTCGAGTGCCGGGGCGAAACCGGCGATGTAATCCCAGGCTTCATCAGGCGTCACATTGCGGCACACCTTGCCGATCACCACCGCAAATTCGCCCTCGTAATTGAGATACTGGCAATCGGCGGGCTTCACCAGTTCGCCGCCGTGGCCGTTCAGCGCCGTCGGCGGTTTGGTGAAGTACGTTGGCGTATCGGTCGGTCTGGATTTGTTGCGCGTCTCCATGCTGCGCGACAGATAACTGATGTGTACGCAAATGATCTTCGTGGGTTCACACGGCGGCAAATGCGTGAGCTCATCAATCTTGGCGATGCGGCCATCATCCAGTCGCAATGTGTCGTCGTCCTGCATCGTGCCCCAATAGGCCGTGCCGTGCCACAGCACGCGACGACGCTCAACTCGGGGGCCGCGCATCACGGCGGGCAGTTCTCTAACCGGAAATTCGTGAATGCTCATACGCGCTGCTTTCATTAAGACCGTCAATGGTTCGCATACTCGATGCAGGTGAATCGCAAATTTTTGTAGGGTGGGCAGCCTCTGCCCACCGTGGCGTCACTAAAGCGGATCATTCGTTTGCCGCAGTTTGGTGGGCACGGGGTGCCCACCCTACGCCACTACTCGTTTTTTTGGTCAGCGACGTCAAACCAGAGATGAATGTTCCCGGTGCCCCGCGCGTTTTCGTAGTCGGATAGTCGGGTGGCATTGGCGGTGCAGTTCGCGCCACCCAGCGCGCCCACCATCTGCAAATAATGCCCACCGAAACCTTCCCACGGCAACGGTCGATAACGGGTGTCCCAGTTCGTCAGAATGTCGGCGTGGCGGCCCTGCTCAAAAAGCGCAACAGCTTCTTTGTCGGCCACAATATTGGCGTCTCGCGACACGTTGGTCTCGTGATAAATGCGCGGATGTTTCTGCACCCAGTCGATCTCGTTGAATTTGTGTGACAGCGCGCCGGAGGCGAGCAGCACCACGCGCTCGTTGCTGCGGGCAATGGCCTCACCAATCACCGAGCCCGACTCCAGGTAGTGCTTCGGCTGACAATTCTGGCAGGTGCTCACCGTGACCACCTTTTCATTGCGACACAACTTGTTGACCACGTTGACGGTTGCGTAATGGCGTGTCAGCGTTGGCTCGTTGATAGCCTTTGACATCACGTTTCGCTCGACCGCCACCTGCTCAATCAAAAGGGCTAAGGCTGGGTTGCCGCGATACGAATACTTCTGCCCGTACAGATACCAGGGCATTTCATCCGAGATGTAATTGCCAGCATAGTGTTCACCGCCATCGATCAGATGAAAGCCGGTGGTGAACCAGTGTGTGTCAAAAATCATCAGCGTAGTCGGTTTGACCTCGTCAATCTTTGCGCGCAGGCGGTCATAACCGGGGATCAAATCCGAGTCTGCGCCGTCACCCATTTTCACGCGAAATTCATCGGTCTGAAACAGACCGGGATGATGCGACACAATGGCCGCGCCTACGATTTGCCCCATACACCTTACCTATGCGCAAAGCTCGGGACGAATGGCTTCTTCGGCACCACCACGTCCTTCACATCGCAAAAAAATTCAAAACTCCATTGGCCGCCTTCACGACCGATGCCCGAGCGCTTGCAACCACCGAACGGCGCAGCGAGATCGCGGATACCGAAGCTGTTCACCCAGATGAAACCGGTGCGCACCTGCTCGGCGATGGCTTGTGCGTGTGCCGCCTCGCCATAGCACACGCCGCCCAAACCGTAATCGGTGCCGTTGGCCATCGCCACCCCTTCAGCGTCGTCGGTGAAGGTTTGCAGCGTCAGCACCGGGCCAAACACTTCGTTTTGCACAATCTCTGAATCCTGGGTCACGTTGGTCAGCATGGTCGGCTGAAAATACAGCGCGCCGTATGCATGAGGCTCGCCGCCCCACAGCGCTACGGCACCCGCAGCTTTAGCCCGTGCCACAAATGCCTTGATGCGCTCAAGTTGCAGTGGGTGAATCACCGGGCCCACTTCAGTGGCCGCTTCGCGCGGATCGCCCACGTTCAAATTGGCAACGATGGCATGCATTTTTTCGACGAACGCATCGCGCACTATGGCATGCACCAAAAAGCGCGTGCCCGCCAAACACACCTGCGTGGCGTTGCGATACATCAACGCACCGCAGGCAGCGGCTGCATCAAGATCAGCGTCTTCCAGCACGATAAACGGCGACTTGCCGCCCAGCTCCAGGCTGCACGGCACAAGGTTCGCGGCGGCCGCCGTGGCAATCAATTTCGCCGTCGGCACCGACCCAGTAAACGAGATGCGCGCCAAACGCGGGTCAGCTACCAACGCCGCGCCCGTGACCGCGCCACTGCCCTGCACGATATTCACCACGCCAGCCGGAATGCCCGCCGCATGCGCGCACTCGACAAGGAGTGAGCAGGTCAGCGGTGCCCATTCTGGCGGCTTGATCACCACCGTGTTGCCCGAGGCCAGCGCCGGGCCGAGCTTCCACGAGGTGAGCATCAGCGGCGCGTTCCACGGCGTGATGATGGCGCACACGCCTGCTGGGTCGTGGCGCACATGGTGTGTTGCCTGCTCCGTCTCAATGGTGCGATCCTGCAACGTCATCGCATGATCGGCGAAATAGGTCAGATTCAACATCACGCGCGGCACCACGCCGTGCGCCATGCGTGAGAGCAACACGCCCGCGTCAGTCGACTCAACCGCGCAGAACGCATCTTTGCGTTTGCCGATTTCAGCGGCGAAGGCATGCAGGTAGTCGCGCCGTGTGGCGGCACTCAACGCCGACCAGGCCGGAAAGGCTCGAATTGCCGCGCTTACCGCGTCATGCACCTGTTGCACCGAGCCCTGCGCTACCTGGCCGAGCGCGCGTCCGTCAATGGGTGAGAACAGGTCGAACGTTTCGCTCGACGCGACTCGCTCGCCGTTGATGTAGTGCAGTGTGGACACCGTGTGAACACCCACGGTTATCGGTTGCAAGATGCTCACAACGGCAACCCCTTGCCGGGATTCATGATGCCTTGCGGATCGAGGGCCTGCTTGATGGCGCGCATCATGTTCAGTTCGACAGCAGACTTGTAGCGTGCCGCCTCGCCTCGCCGCAATACTCCCAGGCCGTGTTCGGCTGACACTGAGCCGTTAAATGCATGCACTGCGTCATGGGTGATGCGATTGATCGCGGCCTCAATGTCGAGCAAATTCTCGCCCGTAGAGCCCTTGGGTGGCGACACGTTGTAATGCAAATTTCCATCGCCCAAATGACCGAACACAATCATTCGCACACCGGGGTAAGCTGCCGCCAGAGCCGCGTTGGTTTGCGCAACGAACTCGGCGATACCGGAAATTGGGATCGAAATATCGTGCTTGATATTCTTGCCCGCACGCTGCTGCGCCTCGGTCATGTTCTCGCGCAAGGACCAAAATTCACGCGACTGCGTGAGGTTTGATGCCACGGCCGCATCGGTGATGATGCCTGCCTCAAATGCCGCTTCTAGAAGGCCTTCCAGACTGGTTCGCCCATTCGCTTCGCTATCAAAATCAGACAGCTCGATGAGCACCGCGTGGCTGTTGCGCGATTCAAGTGGCCAGCGCAACTCGGGCATTTGTTCGGCTAATAATTCAACGCAGGGCTGGGTGAGCAATTCGAACGCGGTCAATCGTGCGCCGAGTTTGTTTTGCGCTGATTCCAGAAGCCGCATGGCGTCCGGCAGCGTATCAATCGCAGCCCATGCGGTGACCTTGGCGACGGGCAACGGAAACAGCTTGACAGTCGCGGCGGTAATCACGCCGAGCGTGCCTTCTGCGCCGATGAACAAGTCACGCAAATCGTATCCAGTGTTGTCCTTGCGCAATCCGCGCAGGCCATTCCAAATCTCGCCTTGCGCGGTCACCACCTCAAGCCCAAGGCAGAGTTCGCGCGCGTTGCCATAGCGCAACACCGCCACACCACCCGCGTTGGTCGAGAGATTGCCGCCAATCATGCACGAGCCTTCTGCCGCCAGCGACAGCGGAAACAATCGCCCGCTGTCACGTGCCACCTCTTGCAGCGTTTGCAGCACGCAACCAGCGTCAACCGTCATGGTGTTATTGACGGCGTCGATGTTGCGAACCTTGTTCAGTCGAGCCAACGACAAAACGATGGCGCGACCCGACTCGTCTGGCACCGATGCACCCGACATGTCGGTATTGCCACCCTGCGGCACGATGGGAACGTTGTTGGCTGCGCACCAGCGCACGACAGCGGCCACATCCTCCGTGCTGTCGGGCTGCGCCACCGCGAGCGCCCTGCCGTGCCAGCGATTGCGCCAGTCAACGACGAACGGCTGCATGTCACCCGTGTCGGTGATGAGACGTCCGGAGAAAGTGGCTTTGAGACTTGTTATGTCCACGCTATT
>JAYSUK010000300.1:0-9309 GCA_043719085.1 Burkholderiales bacterium
GGGTTGCCGCGCTGGTCAGTTTTCATCATCGCCTGCTTTCATGCTGTGGATGTGGACGAATACTTCAACCAAACAAATCTCAGTATGACAGCTTCTCCCACCCGCTTAAGGCAAAAGTCGAAGCGGTTCCGCCGAACGAGGTGACGCGGCACCTGCCGCAGAACTTCTGCGGATGGCTGCCCTATTGCGCGGGGTTCGGTACGCTAGCTGATCGCGGCGTGTTGCTTTACCGATTGCATAAGTCAGCCCGCCCGGCGAGGCCGTTCACGTCAACTCAATATTTGGCCTCAAGTCGCCTGGAAAGTCAGTGTCCGCGCGTGTTGTGTGGGAAAAGATTAATAGGTGAAGTGGACATCAAGCGGAACCGTAACCGCACCCGCTCCTCCCTACCGGCATCGGAGTGGACTACACATGCGTGGATGCGCATTTAAGTGGGGCGCGCAAGTCGTGATCCGGGGCTTCTGGCGCGTATTCCCGACGGGAACGGGCGGCGACGCTGGGCAACTGCGCGGCGCTAACAAGCACCATCAGTGCAGCACGCAGAGACCAGGTGGTCACGGTCAGTATCGTTCGATGGTCGTTATGCCGAAGGCTGGAACAAATCCGTACTGAGGTAGCGCAGACCTGAGTCGCACACGATGGTCACGACGGTAGCCCCCGCTCCGAGCTGACGTGCCACTCGGAGCGCGGCGACGACGTTGGCTCCCGTGGAGGCACCGGCAAATACGCCCTCCTCGCGAGCCAGTTTCCGCGCCATCGCTTTTGCTTCGTCCGTATGAACGGACACGATTTCGTTGACCAGTTCTGGATGCCAAAGCGGCGGCATGAATCCTATCCCAATGCCTTCGATCTTGTGTGCACCCGACGGACGCCCCGACAACACCGCAGATTCGTCAGGCTCCACCGCCACAATGCGAATCTGGGGTGCGTGCGCCCAAAGCGCCTGTGAAGCACCATGGATTGCGTGCGCGGTGCCGACAGCGTGCACGAACGCATCGATGCGTCCGCCCGTCTGGCACCATATTTCTTCGCCCATAGGCACGTAACCAGCCACGGCATCGTGGTTGTTCAGTTGATCGCAGTACCAATAATCAGGCTGTCGACTAAGTTCGTCAGCTTTGGCAATCATGCTTTTGATCAGCGCCTGGGTGATTTGGCCCCCATCGCTAGCCACGTCAATGATGCGCGCGCCAAAGGCCCGCATGGTGCGTCGCTTTTCGACACTGAAGGCGTCGGAAAACACGATGTCAAGGTTAAATCCAAGAACCGCACACACCAGTGCGAGCGAAATTCCAGTGGTTCCGGCGGTGTATTCAACGACTGTTCCACCCGGCCGCAACCGACCGGACTCGATGGCGGCTTTCACTGCCGCGCGGGCCATCCGATCCTTCATGCTGCCCGTGGGGTTAGAAGATTCGAGCTTTGCGAAAACTCGCGCGCTGCCCGCAGGTACGATACGCGTCAATTCGATCAGGGGCGTGTTCCCTATGGCATCAAGTACGCTCATGAAACGCCCTCCGAGTTAACACTGAACTCACAACCATTTTTGACAGACTAGCAGCTTGCGGTCAATGTTGCAAGTCAAGCGCATTAGCCGCGAAGCTATTAGCAACGCAGCTCGTTTTGGGCGGGCAGCCGATCTCAAGGGAGAAGGGGCTTACGGTTCCATCGCCCGCATCGCCAGCGCAACGAAACGCCTGCGCAAACTGCACCTATTCCAGAGGCTTCGCCTCACTGCAAAAAGCGCTGCCCGCAAGTAATTGCCACTGTGTTCGATGTCGCACAGACCGGCTGGCTCATGGCTCCTATCTTCCTCCCATAGCGCTGCCCATTTAGGCGCGGGCGCTACTGTCACATATCACCTCAAGCTGCTACAGCTATTGAATGGAATTTCATATGAACTACGAACAACGCGACACTTACGGCATGTACAAAGTGGGCACGCACGGCTCGCCACACGCTAATGGGCATCAAGGCCCCGGCCCGCGCTTAATGGGCGCTGACACACTCAATGGCAACGATGTTTACAACGAGAAGGACGAAGATCTCGGCGACATCAAGGAATTTATGCTCGATATGACGACCGGTCGCGTGAGCTACGCCGTGTTGTCGTTTGGCGGTTTCCTGGGCATGGGCGACAAACTTTTCGCGGTGCCGTGGAATGCGTTAAAACTCGACACCGTCAACAAGCGATTTGTGTTGAATATCGACAAGGAACGTCTGGAAAAGGCACCAGGATTTGACAAGGATAACTGGCCCAACATGTCGGATCAAACCTGGGCGCAGGGCATTCACTCGTACTATGGCACGACGCCCCACGACCCAATGTAGTCTGAATTTAGTGACGCCACGCTCGATGGCCAAACGCGCGGCGCGCGGCGCAGGCGCGCTCGCGCGCTAAAAGCGTTTAACCGACCGCGAGCTCTCCGCCCAGCGCCTCAATCAGTTCGGGTATCAGTTTGCTCAGTTCGCCGGTAACAATTGCGATGTCCGAATCGAATCGATCATCGTCTTTGTTGGCGCTGTCGGGGCCATCAAGTACCCCCTCTAAAAACTTGAGCTTTTTGACTTGCAGCACGTCGTTCAGCACGAACGATACCCGCCCGTTCCACGTCAATGCGAGCTTGGTCACCATCTTGCCGCTTTGAATGTGCTTGCGCACTTCCTCGACGTTCAATGTGTGTTTTGAATAACGCACCACGCCTTCGGAATCGTCGGTGGCTTTGAGTTCGCACTCGCGGTCCACGTCGAAGCGGCCCGGCGCTTCGTGACTGAGCAACCACGCAGCCATTTGTGAACCGGGGGCACTGGTAGTTTGCACCTGGGTGATCACCAAACCATCCAGTGAGCGCAGCAGAGCCGCCACAACTTCATCTGCTTTGCTTTGGCCGACGACGTCCATCACCAGCAGCCGCGCCGCTTGATCGATCCATACCGTGGTGTTGGAGATTCGGGTGAACGCCTTGGGAAGCAGATCGAGCAGCGTTTCTTCGCGCAGATCTTTTTTCTCCATGCGGCTCAATTTTCGCCCCGTTGTTTCTTCAATTTTTTCGATCCGCTCTTCGGTGCGTCGCTTGACCACGCTAGAGGGCAAAACCTTCGTCTCCATGGTCAATCGCAGCATCAGTTGACCGCCGACCGATTCGACTAACATGGCGTGCTTTTCGCCCCGCGGTTCCGACCAGCCAACCGATTTTTCTTGCGTCAGGCTGCATTCGCGAAAGCGCATCTGCGCGAGGCCCGCTTCGATTTGTGCGGTGGTTTTCGACCACGACGGCTCGATGCGAAACAGCATGAGGTTTTTGAACATGAAGGCCCTTGTTTGTGAATTGTTTTTGTGCGGGCTAAAGTCAAACCGAAGCACCGTGATGGGCGAGAAACCGCGCCGAGTATTCTTATTTTAGAGGCCGTAGAGCGGAACGCTGGCGGCTGCGCCCTACGTGGTGGCATGACACAACGTGGGATCTATTAGCCTTCGGCGAAGGAACGCGGCGGCAGCGCAAGCGTGCCAACCTACGACCCTATTTTTTCTTCGGAAGAAGCTTTTTTAAACCCGTCACCACCGCCAAAACAATGGCTCCCGCCACCACACCGAACACGCCGTCAAACAGCGTCGGCGCAATGGCCGATAGCGGCGAACCCAGTCCTTTCGAGAACGCTTCGATCCAGTGATGAACGACGGGAATGCCGTGGGTAAGAATGCCGCCGCCTACTAAAAACATCGCCGCAGTCCCGGCGATGGACAAGAATTTCATGAGATATGGTGCGGTAAGCAAAATGCCACGACCGAAGCTGCGCTGCGCTTTGGCGAGACTGTTTGCACCGATCTTTTTGCTTAGCGCGAGCCCGCCATCGTCGAGTTTGACGATGCCCGCGACCAGTCCGTATACGCCAACCGTCATGATGACTGCGATGCCGGTCAGCACGCTCACTTGGGTCAGAAATGACGACGTGGCCACCGTGCCCAGCGTGATCGCGATGATCTCGGCGGAGAGGATGAAATCGGTGCGAATCGCCCCTTTGATCTTGTCTTTTTCATAGGCAACCAGATCCACCTTCGGGTCGGCCAATGCGTCGATCAAATCTTTGTGATGCGCCTCGTCCTCGGCCTTGCTATGCATGAATTTATGCGCCAGCTTTTCGAAGCCCTCATAGCAAAGAAACGCGCCGCCCACCATCAACAGCGGCGTCACCAGCCACGGCGCAAACGCGCTGATGGCGAGCGCGGCGGGCACGAGGATTGCCTTATTCAGTGCCGAGCCCTTGCACACCGCCCACACCACCGGAAGCTCACGCTCTGCGGCAACGCCTGAGACTTGTTGCGCGTTCAACGCGAGATCATCGCCCAACACGCCGGCCGTTTTTTTTGCGGCGACTTTGGTGAGAATTGCGACGTCGTCGAGGACGGTTGCGATGTCGTCAATAAGCGCTAACAGACTGGATGCCATACTAAAAATTGCCTTACAACTTATTGGGGATAAGCCCATAAAAATTGGCTTTACCGCTGGAAATACACAAAAGTCGACTCCTGATTAGCAGGTTGCTTCAGGAAAGCCTATTTTATGGAGAGAATGGGGTTTAGTGGCGACGACAGCGTGAAGCTGGAAAAGAGCGAGATCGAATTGATCCACATTCTCTTAATTGCGTTTCATGGCGTCCGGGCTTTGTAGCGTCTACAGTTTGCTTTTTCGATCCGCATAGCGACCGTCCTCTCGTGTGTGCGCGACCAGTTCCGCCCGCTCAACCACCTGCGTCGTCCTCACGTCGCGGCATTGCGAGTGCAACGAACCTGCCACCGAGCTCGCCGGGTGCCCTTAGGTTAAATTCACCCCCAGCGTCATGGACCACCCCGTTCCTGCGACACACCGAACACGCCAGGTTCGCACGAAAAGAAAAGTAACTGAACATGCAAGCTCCTGATTCACCCATTTTGCGAGACATCGTGCTGGTCGGCGGTGGCCACAGCCACGTAGGCGTGCTCAAGAGCTTTGGCATGAAGCCGATCCCCGGCGTGCGTTTAACGCTGATTTGCACCGACATGCACACGCCCTATTCCGGTATGTTGCCGGGTTACGTCGCGGGGCATTACGACTATGACACGGTGCATATCGATCTGTCGCGGCTGGCTGTGTTTGCGGGCGCACGGCTGTATCGCGATGAAGTCATCGGCCTTGACCGCGTCAACAACAAAGTGCTCTGCCGCAATCGGCCGCCAGTGCCGTACGACCAACTCTCGATCAATATTGGCTCAACGCCGCAACTTGCGCAGGTGCCCGGTGCGGCGGATTTTGCAGTGGCGGTGAAGCCGATTCAGCGCTTCAATGATCGCTGGCTGGCGCTGTTGGATCGCGTGCAAAAGAGCCTAGGCAAAACCACGATTGCCGTGGTTGGTGCCGGTGCTGGCGGCGTTGAATTGCTGTTGGCGATGCAATTCCGCTTGCGTAACGAATTGACGGCGTTAGGCCGCAGTCCAGATGATTTGACCTTTCACCTGTTCACCAACACGCCGAACATCTTGCCAACGCACAACGCGGGCGTTCGGGCGCGCTTTGACGCGGCGTTGGCCGAGCGCGGCGTGATCGTGCATCGCAGCGCGGAGGTGAAGCAGGTCTTCTCCAACAAGCTGCAAACGGCGGCGGGCGTTACGTTTGACGCCGACGAAATCGTGTGGGTCACTCGCGCGGGCGGCGCAGCCTGGCTGCAAAAGACCGGTTTGGAGCTTGACGCGGAAGGCTTCATCAAAGTCACCGACACGCTGCAAACAGTGACCGATCCGAACATATTTGCCGCAGGCGACATCGCCAGCATGGTCAACTACAAGCTCGAAAAAGCCGGCGTATTTGCCGTGCGCCAAGGCCCACCGCTGACCGAGAATTTGCGTCGCGCCGTCGGGGGCGCAACGCTCGCGCCATATCACCCGCAAACAAGCTGGCTTGCGCTGATCAGCACTGGCGACAAATACGCTGTGGCGTCACGCGGCTGGCTCGGGTTTGCCGGTGCTTGGGTGTGGACGTGGAAAGACTGGATTGATCGTCGTTTCATGGCGAAATTTCAGGACTTCCCGTTGATGGATGCACTCACACCAACGCCCGCATCGGCTGCGCAAAACTCCGTCAAACTCAGCCAGGAAGAATCGCTGCAAGCCATCTCGGCCATTGCCATGCGCTGCGGTGGTTGTGGCGCAAAGGTAGGCGCAACGGTGCTCTCACGCGCGCTCAGCAATTTGCATCCCGTCGATCGCGACGACGTAATCATCGGCCTGAAAGACCCCGACGACGCCGCGGTGGTGCGCGTGCCGCCGGGCAAGGCGATGGTGCATTCGGTGGACTTCTTCCGCTCGTTCATCGACGACCCGTACATCTTCGGCAAAGTCGCTGCGAACCACGCGCTCGGCGACATCTGGGCAATGGGTGCTGAGGCGCAATCGGCCACCGCAATTGCGACAGTTCCATCGGGCCTCGAATCGAAGGTTGAAGACGTACTGTTCCAGATGATGACCGGCGCGTTGGAGGTGTTGAACGAGGCCAACTGCGCACTCGTCGGCGGCCACACCGGCGAGGGCAAAGAGCTGGCGCTAGGCTTTGCCGTCAACGGCCTGATCGACGACGATCCCGCCAAGATTTTGCGCAAGAACGGCATGCAACCGGGCGACGTGCTGATCCTCACCAAACCCATCGGCACCGGCACACTTTTCGCCGCGCATGCAAGGCTTGCTGCGAAGGGCCGCTGGATCGACGGCGCGCTGAAATCCATGGTGGTCTCAAACCGTCTTGGCGCGAAGTGCCTGACTGAATTCGGAGCGACCGCCTGCACCGACTTGACCGGCTTTGGACTGCTCGGGCACCTCGTCGAAATGACCCGACCATCGGGCGTAGACGCAGAGTTAAACCTCACCAGTTTGCCACTGCTCGACGGTGCAGAAGAATGCGTTGCGCAGGGTATCGTCAGCTCGCTGCAAAGCGCCAACGTCCGCCTGCGCCGTGCCCTGCGCAATCAAGAGGCAATGGTCAAACATCCTCGATATCCACTTATTTTCGATCCGCAAACAGCAGGCGGATTACTCGCAAGTGTGCCTGCAGATCGAGTGGACGCGTGCATCGCGGCGTTACGGGGATTGGGCTATGTTCACACGGTAGCAATCGGCAGAATTGTTGCGCAGGGCGAGGCGCTGGAGCCGATTCTTTTGGTGGAGTAGCGGACGTTGCGGTGAATTTCTCCGGCAGCCCAACGAGCGCGATTGCTACCAGCATTGTCCACGGCATTGACAAAATTCAAATGCGCGACAATACGCCGCTCAGGGAGCCCACAAAAACATCCAAGGCTCAACATGTCACACGTACTTTTAGTCACTGGCGCGGCCGGAGGGCTAGGCCGCGCTATCGTTGCTCGCGCTGCTACAACTAGCACAAAAATCGCCGTGGTCAGCCGCGAAGCCGAGCACCTCACTGACGCGTTCGGCGAAGCGCATACGCATATCGTTGCCGATGTCTCAACGCATGAAGGTGCGCAACACGCGGTCACGCGCTGCGTTGAAACATTGGGTGCGCCCACGATGCTCGCGCACTGCGTCGGCAACATTTTGCTAGCCCCCGCAGCGCGCACGACCGAGGCGCAATATAGGGATGTGATGCGCGCCAATCTCGACAGCGCGTTCTTCACGCTCGGAGCGTTCGTTTCTGCGGCGCGCAACGCTGCGCTCCCCGCGTCCGCATGCTTTGTCTCAACGATTGCGGCAGGCATCGGCATCGCCAACCATGAAGCTGTGGCCGCAGCCAAGGGCGGGCTGGAGGCGATGGTTCGCTCCGCCGCCGCGACCTACGCGGCCAGCGGCATGCGCTTCAACGCCGTCGCGCCAGGTTTAATGGACACGCCCGCAGGCGCGAAGTTTTTGTCGTCACCCGCGCTGCGCGAGGCGAGCGCCAAGCAGTATCCACTGGGCAGCATCGGCACGGCAGACGAGATCGCCGAGGTAATGCTGTGGCTGCTGTCGGACGCCGCACGACGCGTGACCGGACAGACGTGGACGGTGGATGGCGGGTTTACGGCGGTTAGGCCGTTGGTGCGGTGAATGAAGCCAAGTCCCAATGTTTATTTTTTGACCCTACTTTGGGTTCAATTCAGTCAAAAAAGTCTTCATCAATTTTTTTGATCTGAATCATTTCCTCGACTCGACACCCAATGTCGTATCGGATCATTAGTCGCGTCAAAAAATGACCATCTATCAACACGATTCGCTTACTCAGCAATTCTGCGGTTTCCTTTGCCGCACCGGAGAAACTGGACGTCGTAACAAACAACCCTTTGCTAGCCTTAAACCTGTCTAAGGATCCAAAGAAATCACGTATGTCGCCAGCGGAAACCTTGTTGTCCGCATATCGCTTCGCTTGTACATAAATGCGATCCAGACCGAGTGCATCTTGATCGATAACTCCGTCCACGCCGCCATCACCGCTTTTTCCCAATGCGCGCCCAGCATCTGCAGCAGAACCCCCATAGCCCATTGCAACAAGTAACAGTACTACCAACCGCTCAAAGAAGTCAGGCGGGGCCGCAAGCACTTTAGCCAGTAGTTCTGCGCTGAGGGATTTGTCCAGTTCGGCATGCGCGGAGCGAATAATTTCGTCAGGCGTGAGATCTTTGAGATTGGCTTCCGAGGCAGGTGCAACATCGGCAGTCTGATCACCAACTTCCCTAAACAATTTGAACTCGGGAAACGTCTCCAGAAATTTAATATTGATACTTTTCGGCGGGGAGGCCAAAACCGAACGCCCCCTGTCAGTAATAACGAAGTGGCCACGTCGCGTCAAGGCGACCAACCCCGCTTTGCCTAGATAGCTCTTGGCCCAGTACACACGATTGGTAAAGGTAGTCTGCTTACCGGAAGGCAGCAGCTCAGACAATTCAAGCTCCGTCAGACCCAATTGCCTGGCCAACAGACCAACCACGTCAGAGATTTTTACTTCGCCATGAGCAGACGCTTGAAGGACGGGAAGCATTAACGCCTGAAATTTTGGAATTGCCACGAGGACTAGGTTTTCTCTCTTTTAATTCGGTAAGGTTACATGTCGAGAGCAAAAAAGTATCGACAATCTGTCTAACGAGAGCGCAGTAGCATTCAGTTCTTGTCGCTAAAAGTGAAGTGCGCCAATTTTTCTCATCTCAAAAAAACCGCAACAGGCACTCCAAACCGCGCGGCGAACTGCTTCGCCATCGCCTTGCTAATTTCGCGTTTTCCCGCCAAAATTTCCGAGATGCGGCTCTGTGGTGCGCAGTCGTTTAGCTCACCTTGTTTGAGTCCGTGTTGGTCGA
>JAYSUK010000004.1:0-21528 GCA_043719085.1 Burkholderiales bacterium
ACGCCGGGGGCTAGTCTTGACGCGATCACTGAGGCTGCCAAGCAGGCAGCTATTTGATGTTCGCCTGAGATCGAGCACCTCGTCCGCGAAGGACGAGTGTCGACAGACAATCACGCGCCGCTGTCATCCTGCACGATAGTCGTGCGGCAACGGCGCGGACAGATTGCGCTACTTTAGACCTTGAGTGCCGCGTCTACGCTTGCCGTCTTGTGACGAGCCAGCGCGAGGTTGGCGCGGCTCTTGTCAAGCACCAGATAGATGAACAGTCCGGCCGCTGCGGAAACCGGGCGAATGATGTGATATTGCTTGCCGAGTGTGATCAGGATGTCTTCAACTTTGTCGTTGAGTTTCAACGATTCCATGGTGCGAAGTTTTGCGCGCACGACTTCGGTGTTGCCCGCTGCGGCCAGCGCGATATCCATGCCGGATCCCTGGCTGCCGAGCACCATGCCGCTGTTGCTGTCGACGATTGCGCAAGTGCTTGCACCGTCGATTTGCATCAGTTCTGCCAGTGATTCATTAATGTTTGCCATGTCAATTCAATCCTAAATTTTTTGATGTGTAGCGATGCAGGCTCTGTGTTTCATTGCACTTGTGACGGCGCGAGCCTGCAATGGCGCGCGTTCCAGAGTTTAAAAAGCAATTTTTCAATTTGGTTTCGTGTCGCGCGACGCTACGTCAGCGACCTAAGGTGTTTGACGAATTCATCCAGCGACCACAACGTGCGTCCGAGCGTGGCTTTCACCGACACCGCGAGACAGATGGTGCAAGGCACGCCCAGCGCGGTGACGGGTTGAAAAATGATCTTGCCGCTGACCGATTCCAGTAGCAACCGATCACAGCCATCAAATGAAATCTCTTTGGTAATGGCGCGCGAGATTGCCGTCAATGAACTCGCCATTGCGGCCAGATTTTGTGTGCGAAAGCCCAATGCAACGAGGCGCGAGGAGATCTCAAAGCCGTCAATCGTTGCGAGCATCGCCGCCTGAGTGCCTTCTTCAGCTTGTGCGAATCGCTGAAATTCCTGCGCCAGACGCAGCACTGTTTCAGGTGCCAGCCCGACGATGCGCGCTGGAGATTGGGAAATACGGGTCGACATTCTGTACCTAACTAAAAAGCCTCTTCGCTTTGCATCGACAGCATTGCGAACAAAACGGAAAGAACATTCAGCATCTGACTGCGATCGCGCACGTCTGCTGGCATGGCGGGGATCGGCCATCCCATGTGATCGGCGAGCGCTTCGGAAAAACGCTGCGTCTGTTCGATAGATGCGGGGCGCGCAATGACGACCATCACGGTGGGCATGGATGGCATTGCTTGCAGTTCCCGCAGCAGGTTGATTGTTTGCTCAAGCGCATCGGTGTCGTTCAGATCGATCATCAGAATGGCACCAAAGGCCAGCGACATCAGCCATTCGCGCATGAACGAGAAGCGCTCCTGACCGGGGCTTCCGTACAAGTGCAACTGTTGTCCGTCATCAAGTTCGATGACGCCATAGTCCGCGCCGACGGTGGTGGTCGCCTTTGCCGATTGACTGCGGTCTAGATTTTCTACGTCGCAGTCGACGGCAAGCTCGCCGCATAGCGTGCGAATAGCGGTTGACTTACCGATGCCCATAGGGCCGAACAGTACGACTCGCGGAGCGCTACTGAGCATGAGCGAGTCCTCGGGCGTGGCGTTCCGGTGGGGCGTACTTCATCGCAGTGAGGTTTACGCGACGTTTGTGGCGAACCACGAGCGCAGTCGACCTAGCAGCCCGCTACGCCGAGCGTTGGCAATGAGGTGCAAACTGGCAGGATTGCTATAGACAATGCTTCGCGTCTGCGTGCGCTCGGTGCTAGCGAGTTTGCGCACCGAACCGAGTCGGGCGAGCTCAGTAATAAACGCATCAATCTGTGGCAATGTCAGCCCACTAAGTCGGCGCATGTCGGCAACCGACAACGCGCGCTGCGTCAGCATGCCCGAAAGATTCAAATAGCTGCGCGTTGAAAATGCGCCGTTAAGAATAGGCCAGTGCGCGAGCAAATAGCGCACCGGTTCGCCCCCGACTGCGGTGGGCGCGTCGAGTGAACCGCGGCGAGCCGCAAGCATGCTGGGCGTGGAGTTGAACTGTGTGAAGATCGACGAATCGAGAATGCGCAACGCAGCCATATCCAGTGCCGACAGCACGGCCACGACGCGGACGTTGTTCGGTTCGATTGATACATCGCCGTCGGTCAAGAATTTTTCGACCTGCGCGCGTTCGGCAAACCACAGTCGAACGTGTCGCCGATGACTCGCTGAGACGTTGTTCGAGGTATCGGTGGTCAGGCATACAACATCCGCTTCGTCCGAAGCGGACATTGCCCATTTGGCAACGCTGCGGCTCCTTGCCACTTCAAATACGGGCAGAAAGGTCGATTGAAGCGCCGGGTCGAGCATGTCGACCGATATTCGTAATGTTTTCTTCATGTGTCTAACGTCGCACTACTGTTGGTAGTACGCAAAAGCGAATACACCGCTCCTCCTACGAGACGGTGTTGTCAGTAAAAATGTTGAATAAAGCTGCGACAGTTTTTCTGCGTCGCAAGAATATTAAGCAACTACGGTCGTTCTTTTTTGTAAAAGTATATCTACCATATTTCGGAAGCGCATCCTAATTCAGCTGGATATGGCTATAAACGGGCATTTTCAGAATTTTCTGTGTCGCGCCGAACCTATATCGCTACTGGTCATTGCGATTTTTTGTGTTCAGCTTTTTCGCTGAAACGGCTATCAAAATGGCTCAAACCGATCAACTTGGTATTGTCTACTTGAGATGTTTTAGCGTTCTTGACGCCGTTTGAATAACGGTTTTTTAGAAAAGCTGATTGCGAAAAAATCACTTTGCAGATCGCGGTCTAACCCGGCAAAAACTGCCCCGGCCAAATCCACAGGGCACCAGCAGTCATCACGACATAGCGCAAAAACTTGCCAAACATGCCCCAAAAAAAGCATTGCCAGAATGGAAATTTGAGCCAGCCTGCGACGGTGGCAAGCGGATCACCGATGACGGGAAGAAACGCGAAGAAGCAGGCTTTTGGGCCTAGCTTTTCAAGCCACGCCAAAGCCTTGGCTTGGACGGACGAATGTTTGTAGTTCTCGAACGCCCGCTTCGCCCCGAAACCCATCCACCAATTGACGGCGCCGCCCAATGCGTTACCGGTCGTTGCCACCAAGATAGCGGGCCAAAATAAAGTGGGGTTGAGTTTGACCAATCCGAAAACGGCGGGCTCCGAGCCCATCGGCAACAATGTGGCCGATACCAGACTGACGACAAATACGGTGGTCAGGCCAAACTGCGGCAACGCGAACCATTCCAACACCTGTGCAAACCATGTTTCCATCCTGGGCATTTTGCAGTATGCGGCGCAGGATCATGGTGGCGCGCGCTACCACGTCAGAAATTTCTACGACGCGATGCCGTGTATCGCTTGCATCGCCGCCTGAAGACGTGCTCCACCTCGTCCGCGAACCCGAACGACTGGCGCACCGATCACCGCCAGTTCGCGTTCTAGGAGATGCGTGATGGGTTCACGAACGTGAGCGCCTTCGCGCTGCATGCCGTCGGCCATCCACATGATGTCGGGCTCTAGTAAGAGCGTCAGCACATATCGCGAGTGCATCGCGCGAGCTCGTGGATACAGTGACGTGTCGGCAAACACATATTCGCTATAGATCGCTGTTAGGAGCGGCGCTGTGTCGCAAAAAACAAAGGGGCGATTGCGTGCTTGCGCGGACACGTGCGCAGACAATTCGTGGATAACTTGCGTTTCCAGAATCAGCGATTGCTCGTGCTCCGTCGGTGTGCGTCCACGAGAGTCGCAAAAATCGCGCACGTACTCCGCAACCCACGGGCAAGCAAAATGCTCAGCGAGTGCCTGCGCAAGCGTCGTTTTGCCGGTGCTCTCTGCACCGATGATGCAAATCAGTTGTGCGCTTTTCATGGGTGACGGAGACGATTACGCCAGCCAATCCAGCCCCAGATCGCGAGCAGAAAAAAGATCGCATACAGCACTACAGTCAGGTGCAGGCCTTTGTGCGCAAACAGCGCAACGCTCGCTGCATTCACGATCAACCACAGGGGCCAGTTCTCGATGAACTTGCGCGCGAGCAAAACCGTACCGACGACGCTGCCGGAGGTGACAAAACCATCCGCCCATGGCACGTCGGAGTCGGTGACAGCGCGCAGCAACATCGCGCATGCGATCCAAAGAATTCCCCATGCAGCGGCGGCCATCATCACGCCGTACCGATTCAGCGTGGCGATGGTGAGTGGCGCGTTCAAATCAGCACGACGTCCGTGCAGCCACTGCCACCAGCCCCACGCCGCTGCGACAACAAAAAACACATTCACGCCCGCCTCTCCGTAGAGCTTGCTTGCGTAGAACAGCCACACATACAGCGCGCTCGCCACAATGGTCAGCGGCCAGCCCCAATGAATTTCAAACACGTTGCAGGTGATGCTTGTCAGTGCAAGCACAAAGGCAACCACCTCAAGCCATGTGACGGCGGAGCCGAGGAGTGTGAACGCGGTTTCAAGCATGATTTTTTGTGGGCGTGGCGTCACCGCGACCAGGCGCTTGCGCATTGCCGGTCACGGTAGCACCATTCCCACAGGGTGGACATCGATTGTCGTCGATTATCAAAACGCCACCGTCACACTGGCCCGCACTGTGCGCGGCGTCGAGGGGAACAGGTAAATGCCGCCCCAGTATTGCGTGGGCGCTTCGCGCCAGTAGATGCGGTTGGTGACGTTTTCGACGTTCAAGCGCCAAGTCGTAACCTTGCCCGCGATGACCTGATCAAAACGGGCTCCGGCGTCGAGTTGCCATGCGTTGGGTAACGTCACGGTACCGTCCGGAGTGACCGTTTTGCCGACCTCGTAGGTTGCCAGCGCATTCATCGCCAAACCTTGAACCGCCGCGATTTTGTAATCTGCAAATACTGAAGTTTTGATGCGCGGCACGTTGGTAACACGCTGCCCGATCAGCGCCGGATCAACCGCCTTGGTGAACTTTGCATCGAGTACCGTCATGCTCGCCTGTAGCGACAGCGCATCAGTCACTCGACCCGTTGCCGCTAGTTCAAGACCGCGATGGCGCGCTTCTTTTGCGCCGGCAACGCGCAACGGAATGCCGCTCGCCGTGTTGATGTCGTCCGCATACGGCTTGTGGATGCTGAACAGTGCTCCGGTGGCCAACAGGCGCGCATTCGCACGCCACTTTACGCCAATTTCTGTCTGCTCGCTTTTGAGCGCGGGCAGCGCTTGTCCATAGTTCACAAAGCGCGACGAACGGTTCGGCACCACTTCCGTCTCTGCGCCTTGGCCCCAGGACGCATAAACCATCGTGTTGGACGAAGGTGACCACGCAAGGCCTGCCCACGGCGTGGTAATCGTCTGGTCATAGGCGACAGCGCGAGAGCCATCGCTTCGCTCGCTCGCGCGGTTCAGGCGCGACACGCGCAAGCCCGCAAAGGATTGCAGCGTTGGGGTCAAGTCGGAGGTGACCGAGACATACGCTTCCACCGCGCGCTCGCGGCTGTTGGTGTTCAGATCGCGCGGTGTGGCATCAGCAGGCAGCGCAAGTGGCGTGTAAATGTTGGTCGTGCCTGCATAGTTATAGGCTTGCAATGCTGGCGCCGCATCGCGAACGCTGCGACCGCTTGCGCCTACGCGCAGCGCGTGCATGACACTCATCGTGTTCAGTGTGCCTTTAACGTGTGCGTCCCAACTCGACACAGTGCGTTTTTCGCGTTCGCTTCGAAAATCGTAAATGTCCACGTCCCCATTCGCGCATAGGCCCGGATACACGTAATTTGCAGCGCTACTGCAGCCATCCGGGAACGCGATGCGATCATTGATTTTGGTGCGCTGCGTGCCTGCCGAAACGCGTGCTGTCCAGTCGACACTAAAGCGGTGATTCAGCGCCACATGCGCAGTAGTGCTGGTCGCTTGGTACGGCAACGACCACGTTTGATTGTTGAGGTTCAGGCGCGGGCGAATGCGCGCTGGCAGGGTGTCGCCGACACCATCGCCATCGGCGTCCAGCAAGCCAAGACCCGGCACCGACGGCTGGCTCTTGCGGTGATATTCAAAGTCGGCAGAAATCGATGTAGCAGGCGTGAACGCGGTGGCAAGAGCGAGACTCGCAAACTGGCGCGAGCCGTGAGCGTGGTCAAACTGCGTGCGCAGCTTTTCTGCAGCGACGTTCAGTCGCATGCCCACGCTGCCGAGCATCGCGTTGGCGTCCACATGCGCCTTGGTTCCGCCGTATTCATCCACGCCAAGCGTGGCGGTGGTGAACGACTCCTTTTGCGGTACTTTGGTGACGTAGTTGACCAAACCGCCGGGCGCGGAAACACCAGACTGCAAGCCGGCCACGCCCTTCAAGATTTCGATGCGTTCCTTGTTCTCCAAAGCCAGCGGCGCGTAGTTGGAAACTGCCAATCCGTTGCGACGAAAGTTTGCCGTTTGGGTCAGCAAAAAACCGCGCACCGACAGGCTCTCGATGTAGCCCGTCGTGTTGTAACTGTCGGCGAGTGAGGCGTCGAGCTTGAGCAACTGCGACAACGACTGCGTTGCCGTGGCTGAGAGTAAATCGGCTCCGAATACCGTGATACTTTGCGGTGTTTTTGCGAGAGTCGTGCCGAAGCCGCCGACATCGGCGTTGTCAACATCGAGCACAGGCGATGATTTGCCGGTGACGGTTATGGCCTCAACTAGCTGCGCGCCGTGAGGCGTAGTTTGCGCAAATGTCGGGATCGTTGCGAGCGCAACAAGCGCTGCGGCAACGGGTGTAAGTTTCAATTGGAGCGCCATCGATGTTCCTTGGTTCGACGGCAGGGGCAAAGCAGAACGGACCCGACCATGGGTCGGTGCGTATTCAGCGACGCTTCCCTGCGCAAGTATTACCTTGATCAAGTTCCAGGGTGTTATCTCAGCCGACCCTCGTGTGAAAGTCAGCACCCCTAGCGTTTGCGGGCATGCATCATGTATGCCACCGCCCAATTGTATGGCGAAGCCTGTATTTGTAGGGACGGCTTTGTCGCGACCGGCGTCTGCGTGTGCCGTGTCTGGTCGCGGCAGAGCCGCCTTCAGAGGGCCGCCGCTCCCGCTAAACTCTCGCCTAATAAATATTTTGCAACGTCTTTTAGAGGTTCTTTTACATGCTGCTAGGCTTTGTTTTCTTGTATTTGCTGGTGACGATTGCTATCGGCCTTTGGGCCGCGCGCCGCGTCAAAAACACCGCCGATTACGCGATCGCTGGCCGACATTTGCCACTGATCATGATCGTCACCACCACGTTTGCGACATGGTTTGGCTCAGAGACGGTGTTGGGTATCGGTGCCAAATTTGTGCAGGGCAATCTGGGCACGGTGGTGGAAGATCCTTTTGGCGCGGCATTTTGCTTGATCTTTGTCGGTTTGTTTTTCGCCGGAAAGCTTTACAAACAATCGTTGTTGACGATCAGCGATTACTACCGTCAACGCTTCGGCAAAGTGGTGGAAATTCTTTGCTCAATCGTCATCATGCTGTCGTATCTCGGTTGGATTGCAGCGCAGGTGACCGCCCTGGGCCTCGTGTTCAATATCCTGTCCGCAGGCTCGATCACGTTTGAATGGGGCATGGTGATTGGCGTCGCGTCGATTTTGATCTATACGTTGTTTGGCGGCATGTGGAGCGTCGCGATCACGGACTTTGTCCAAATGATTGTGCTGGTGGTTGGCTTGTCGATCATCGCGGTGATGGCCGCTGACATGGCAGGCGGTGCAGACAAGGTGTTTGCCTACGCAAACAGCAAGGACATGCTGAAATTTTTCCCGCCCGCAGAGATGAAAGACATACTTTTCTTCATCGCGGCAGCAATCACCATGATGCTTGGCTCGATTCCGCAGCAGGACGTTTTCCAGCGCGTGATGTCGGCCAAAGATATAAAGGCGGCCACGCGCGGGCCGGTAATTGGCGGCATTTGCTATTTGTTGTTTGCGTTCGTGCCGATGTTTCTTGTGGTCGCCGCGTTGATGATTTTGCCGGAGGCGACGACGGAACTGCTAAAGGGCGATCCGCAGAAAATCTTGCCGACGCTGGTACTTGAAAAAATGCCGCTTATCGCGCAGATCATCTTTTTCGGAGCGCTGCTTTCGGCTATTAAATCTACCGCATCGGCGACGCTGCTGGCACCGAGCGTGACCTTCGTCGAAAACATTTACAAACACTTCAAACCGCACATGAACGATCAGCAAACGCTTAAGACGATGCGCGTCACGGTGTTGTTGTTCTCAATGTTTGTGCTCGGCTACGCGATGTTCGCGCGCGGCAAGCCGATTTACGACATGGTGTCGGGCGCGTATCAGGTGACGCTGGTTGGCGCGTTCATTCCGCTCGTGTTCGGCTTGTATTGGAAACGTGCGACCACACAGGGCGCGTTTGCGTCCATCGTGTTGGGTATCGGTACGTGGCTTCTGTTCATGACCGCGCCGGGTTGGGGCGAGGCGTTTCCGCAGCAACTCGCAGGCATTCTCGCGGCGTTTGTCGGGATGATTGTGGGATCGCTAATGCCGCAGAAGATCGCCAATCACACCGGTCGCGTGCATCATTTTCCAGGCTCCGTTGAGTCAGCTTGACGGTACAACTTTTCACCGAAACGCTTTATTTAATTGGGCTTAACTATAAAATATGCCAGATATCAACTAACAGCGAATCGGCCATGTAGCCCCTGTTAAATGGCAATATCAGCGAAAAGTTGTAAGAACTTTACGACCCGAATTGTGGAGCAGCTTAGATTTTTAGGCGCTTGAAAATGCCTTCGGGAATGTGCGTGATGATCAGCATGATCAGTCGCCAGAAACCCGGCAGATAGACCACATCACGCTTCTTGTCGATGGCACTGACGATGCCCGCCGCAACCGCTTCGGGCGTGGCCCACAGCGCACCTTTTTTAGTGATGTGCGCAGTCATGGGTGAGTCGATGAATCCGGGCTTTACGGTAACCACATGTACGCGCCGTGCCGCCATGCGCGCGCGCAGGCCTGAGCAAAACGCCGTGAGCCCTGCCTTCGCCGCGCCGTACGCGTGATTGCTTCCACGACCGCGATCTCCCGCCACTGACGAGATGACTGCGATGCTGCCTCCAGTGGCGCTGTTTGCAGCCATGCGATCGGCCAGCAGTTGCGCCCACAACGCCGCACTCACGAAGTTGGCTTGCAGTTCATCCGCAAGATAATCAATATCACCGTCGACACGCGCCGAGTCAGTCAGACTGCCGTACGCGATCAAGGCGATACGCGGTGTGTTGGTCGCGCAAATGGACGCGGCGATAAAGCTGCGCTCGGTCAAATCACCGGTTAACGTTGTCACCGACGGCGAGCCGCGCACGCGGGCGTCGGAAGCGATGCGTTCCAGCTCTGTTGCATTGCGTGCGACGAGTGTCAACGCGTGTCCGCGTTGCGCCCATAGCCGAATGGCGGCCTGCGCGACGGCCGACGTGGCCCCGACGACCACGACGTTGATTTCATTCATTCCAGAGTGTCCGGTGAGGTGGTGACGCGTCGCCAAAATGAGGAGGAGATGGCGGGATCACGGGTTGCTTCAAGCGCGCGCCACTGCGGAAAGAAACGCTGAAACATAGCCGCCGACATGCGCGCGTCTTTGGCAGGATACACGCGACCGCCAGCGTCCGTCACCATCGCGTCAGCGCGATCCAGCGCACGCAGATCATGTGAGTTTGGCGCCGGAATATCCAACGCAACCGTAGTTCCCGGCAGCGGAAAGCTCATCAAACCGGGAGAGGCCAGATCACCAAATGTTTTGATGACTGCTAAATAGCTCGCCACGTTCGCCTCCCGCAAATGCGCGAGCACGCGCGGTACGGTTTCTCGAGCGGCAATGGACGGCACGACAAACTGATACTGAATGAACCCGCGTTTGCCGTAGGCGCGGTTCCAAGCGTTGACCGCATCCAGTGGAAAGAAAAATTGCCACAGCGGAATCGTGTCCCGGGTGGCCGTTCGCATCGACTGCGCGCGATAGTAAGCCGCGTTGAACGCCTTCGCACTCCAGCGGCCCAGAGCCCACTGCGGTGCGTCGACTGGCATTGTGAAGCGCGTGCGTTTAGGTGCCAGCCACTGGTCTGGCCCGTCGCTGTGTTTACCGCGAAAGAAAACACCACGAAGCCCACGATCCAGCGTATCGATCCAGCCGACGGTGTATTCCCACCCGCTACTTTGCGCGTCAAGTGCGAGATAGTCGTCGATACTGCCGTCACCGCCGAAGCGCCTCGTCTCTTGTTCGATGCCGGGGCCGGGCACGGGTTTGAGTTGAATGCTGGCCTCGTTCATGAGCCCTGACAATCCGAGGCCACCCACTACCGACGGGAACATGGCGTCGCCCGGCGTAACGGTTTGTGCGGATCGCCAGTCAGTTCGGTAGAGCGTGCATGACTTGACATATCGTCCGAACGTCCCGGCAACATGGTGATTCTTTCCATGTACGTCGTTGGCAATTGCGCCACCGACAGTTACGTACCGTGTGCCCGGCACGACTGGCAGAAACCATCCACGCGGCAGCATCACAGCGGCGATCTCAGCAAGCGACGCGCCTGCTTCACACGTCAGCACACCACTCACATCATCAAACGCGAGCAGCCGATCGCGTCGAAAAGCATGCAACAGCGTGCCGCCATCGTTTACGCATACATCGCCATAACTGCGACCCAGTCCGCGCGGCAAAAAACTCCCAGCGAACGGCGTTTTATCGTTGGCAAATGCGTGGGTGTGCTCGACCTGGAAGCCACGCCCCCAAGGTTGATCCAGTGAAACGGGATTCACGACAAGGCAACCACAACTCGGTCCTTGGCAGGCACGGCGCGAGCCGCGAAGTGGTGACTCATGCGGCGAAAAGCGGCGCGCGCCGCTCTTGCAGAGGCTGCGACCGTTACTCCAACAGCAGTGGAATCCACAGCGTCCCCAAAATCGCGAGCATGCAGAAAGCAATGATGGCGAGCCAAAGGTTTGTCCAGCCCGTGCTGCTGTGCACCACCACCGGCGTGGCGGGCGTGGATCGTTGTTCCAGCGCCTGATGTATTAGCCGCGGTACTTGTGGCAGCGCTGACGAAAGATAAGGTGCCTGATCCAGCAACCGCTGCCACACGGCATCGGGTCCGACCTGATCGCGCATCCATTTTTCCAGGAAGGGCTGAGCTGTTGCCCATAAGTCGAGATAGGGATCGAGTTGGCGCCCCAAGCCCTCAACATTAAGCAGCGTTTTTTGTAGCAACGCGAGTTGCGGCTGAATTTCGACATTAAACCGACGCGACACCTGAAACAGTCGCAACAACACCTTGCCGAATGAAATGTCAGCCAGCGGCCGATCAAAAATGGGTTCACAAACGCTGCGCACGGCGTTCTCCAGCTCATCCACGCGTGTGTTTGGCGGCACCCATCCCGATTCGATATGTGCGGTTGCCACGCGGCGGTAATCACGGCGGAAAAATGCCAGAAAATTTTCTGCAAGATAGCGACGATCCGTGTCAGTCAGGGTGCCAACGATGCCGAAATCCATGCCCACGTATTGGCCCAGGTGTTCTGCGTCGGTGCGTACCGCGATGTTGCCGGGGTGCATGTCCGCATGAAAGAAGCCATCGCGAAACACTTGCGTGAAGAAAATCTCGACGCCCTCGCGGGCCAGTTTTTTTATGTCAACGCCCGCGGCGCGCAGGGTTTCGAGCTGGTTTACCGGCGTGGCATGCAATCGCTCCATGACCATCACGTTTTGCTCACACCAGTCCCAATAAACCTCGGGCATGTAGAGCAGGGTGGAGCCAGTGAAATTGCGCCGCAGTTGTGAGCAGTTGGCGGCCTCTTTAATCAGGTCGAGCTCATCATGCAGATACTTGTCGAACTCGGCCACCACTTCGCGGGGTTTTAGGCGACGGCCGTCAGAGCTGAACCGTTCAACCCAGCCTGCGAGCACGCGCAGCAGCGCCAAATCGCTCTCAATCACCGGCTTGATGTTGGGGCGCAACACTTTAACCGCCACCTCGCGGGTCTCGAACGTGTCGCCCACCTTGAGCTGAATGGTCGCAAAATGAACCTGCGCCACGCTGGCGCTGGCAATCGGTGTCCAGTCAAAATCAGCAAATACCTGATCCAGCGGTCGGTCGTAGGCGGTTTCCAGTACTTTTCGCACGTCGTCGGCGGGGAACGGCGGCACCCGATCCTGAAGCAACGACAACTCGCTGGCGATATCTGCTGGAATCAGGTCGGGGCGTGTCGACAACACCTGCCCAAACTTGACAAAAATCGGCCCGAGCGATTCCAGCGCGGTGCGCAGTCGCGCACCCCGTGGCAGCGCATGCGTGCGCGCACCTAAAATGCCGCCCAACGCCCGCAACGCCAAATTTGGCGCGTCTTTCAGCACGAATTCATCGAGGCCGTTGCGGTGGAAGACGCTGAGGATTTTCGCAAGACGGAATAAACGCATGGCGTGATTCTAAGAGTCGGCGCCGGGGCAGTTGACTATCATCGATGTTGAAGGGATGTTTGCCACTATGAGTGATACGACCGCTATTGCAAGTTTGACCGAGCCGGATCCGCTTTTTGATCTGGCACCCGTGTCGCTATGGCTTGAAGACTTCAGCGCCGTGTACGAGTTGTTGCAGTCGTGGCGAGAGCTCGGCGTGACCGACATCACACGGCACTTGACCGAGCAACCCGCTGCGATCAACGAATATTTTTCGAGAATACGCGTGCTGAAGGTCAACCAGCGAACGCTCGATTTGTACGGCGCGCAGAATTTGCAGGGCCTGCTGGCGGCCGGTGATACCGTTTTTGACAACAAGCATCAGCTAGCGGCAATCGCCGAGATTGCCCAGCTTTGGAACGGTGCAACGTCGTATCAAACCGAGACCATCAATTACACCATTGACGGGCGCACACTTGATATTCGGCTCAACGTTAATCGCCTGGCCGACGCCCAAAAACCGTGGGATCGCATGCTGATGGCGATTGAAGATTTCACCGAACAAAAGCGCGCGCAGCGCGCAGCCGCAGTCAATGAGGCGTATGCCCGGGGTCTCTTTGAGCTATCCCCAGTTTCGTTGTGGGTCGAGGATTTCAGCGAGGTGAAGGCGATGCTCGACGAGGTGCGGGGTCAGGGCATTACTGATTTCCGCACCTTCGTGGATGTACATCCCGAATTTGTGGACTCGTGCATGCAGCGTATCCGCGTGGTGGATGTGAACAAGCAGACGCTGACGTTGTTTGGTGCCGTCAGCAAAACTGAATTGCTGGAGCGTCTTTCCGATGTATTCCGTGATGAAATGAATCGGTCTTTTGCGGAGCAACTGCTGGATTGCTGGCAGGGCACGCTGTTTCAGTCGCGTGAAACGTTGAATTATTCGCTGCGTGGAGACCCGATCAACCTGCACATGCAGTGGTCGGTGTTGCCCGGCCATGAGGCGACATGGGATCTGGTACAGGTTGCGCTCACAGACATCACTGCTCGGAAAAAGGCGGAGTCGTACCTGGAGTTTTTGGGGAAACATGACTCGTTGACCAAGCTGCGCAATCGTGCCTTCTACGATGACGAAATTTCGCGACTCAACCGCCGCGGCCCGTTTCCGGTGGGAGTGCTGGCCATTGACCTCAACGGGCTTAAGCTCGCGAACGATGAATTTGGCCACGGCGCGGGCGACACGCTGCTGCGCCGAGCGGGCGAGGCGCTAAAGAAGGCGTTGGGAGAAAACCTGCAAGCCGCGCGCGTCGGCGGCGACGAGTTTGCCTGTTTGCTGCCGCGCTATGGAGAGGCGGAAATGGCCATGCTCAAAGACGGCCTGCGCATGGTCATTGACCTCAATAACCAGTTTTATCAGGGGCCGAGACTTTCGCTCTCAGTGGGCTCGGCGGTTTGTGAAAAAGCGGGCGAGCTCGACCGCGCGCTGCGTGCAGCGGACGACGCCATGTACGCCGCTAAACGCGCGCATTACGCAATGCAGGCGGCGAATCGGCGCGGCGCATAAAATCGTGGTGTTGTTCATCAGTTTCGCCGCGACCGAGAGTCGCGATTCTTCATGCTTTCCACCACTTCCGCCGCACCGATTTTCTGGCAATTTTCACTATCCACCCTAAACGCCGTCGTTTGGGTGGCGCTGCTGATCTGCGCGCTGTGGATGGGCCGAAGATTATCGTGGCGGCGCTTGGCGGCGATCACTGCATTTCTCACCCTCGATCTGATCGCCTTTGGCGCTTTCGTTCGCTTGACCGACAGCGGGCTCGGCTGCCCGGACTGGCCCGGCTGCTACGGGCAATTGCTGCCCGTGCAAGCTGCAACACAAATCGAGCAGGCGATCAGCGAGCAGGGCGGTCCACAAGGTGCGGTCAGCCACAGCAAGGCATGGATCGAAATGCTGCATCGCTATTTCGCATCGTTCATCGGGGCGCTGATTTTGGTGATGGTGGTGCGAGCCGCAATTGCACGTATCGCTCAGCGGCGCGCGGCTAATCGTGGCGGTTTTATAGATTCCGGCGTGGGCCTTGGCTGGCCGTTGCTGCTGCTCATCGTCGTCAGCCTGCAGGGCTTGTTTGGCAAATGGACGGTAACGCTCAAGTTGATGCCGATTGTCGTGACCACGCATTTGATGGGGGGCATGCTGCTGTTCGCGTTGCTGATCTGGTTCTGGATGCGCGAGCGCGAGCGGGCGGGTGATTCAAGGGCGATGAAGGTGCCGGTGTCTCGCCGTGCCCGAGTGATGGTGTGGATCGCGTTGCTGGTGTTGGCGATACAAATTTTTCTCGGTGGCTGGGTGAGCACCAATTACGCGGTACTTGCCTGTGCCGATTTTCCCGGGTGTGGCGGCACATTGACGCCCAGCGTGGATTGGAAAGAAGGATTCAGTTTCATGCGTGAACTGGGGCGACGCCCGGATGGCTCTTTTCTGACCATTGAGGGGCTGCGCGCAATTCACTGGGCGCATCGCATCGGCGCGGTGTTGACAACCATCGCGGTGTTAGCAGCGGCGCTCACATTGATGCGCGGGCATGCGGCGCTCAAGCGACCAGCGATGTGGATTAAAGCGGTGCTGGTCGCGCAGATCGTGGTGGGCATCAGCACCGTGCTGCTAAATCAGCCGATCTTAGTGGCCACTGCACACAATTTTTTCGCGGCCGTGCTGTTGGCTACGTTGGTCGTGGCTGCTTATCGGGTGAGCGGTGGACGTTCATTTGAAGCGTTTTCCGTTTCATCGAGGCTTCGCTGATGGAATGCATCGCCTGAAATCAAGTAAACCCGTGGCGATGGGTCAACTGGTATCCGACGATGCCGTTGTGTTGTGGCCCACTTACTTTTTGGAGATATTTATGCGCTTGCACTTGCCATCACGCTTGCCCGCCTTGCTTCTGAGCACTGCCGCTGCGATGCTGCTTTCAGGCTGTGTTGTCGCAACGCGGGTGCCGGTTGGCCCCGTGCTGTATGTGGACCGCGCCCCGCCGGCGGCGCATAACGAACAGGTGCTGGTGGCCCCCGGTACAGGCTACGTCTGGGTGGGTGGCTACTACAGCTGGACTGGCCGCGCTTATCACTGGAATCGCGGCCATTGGACGCTTCCTGCGCGAGGCTACACACGTTGGAGCCCTGGCTACTGGCAGCGCGATCAACGCGGCCACCACTGGGTGGCTGGACATTGGCGGTAGGCTCCGCACGACACCTGGTGCTCGGGTCAGCGC
Source organism: Burkholderiales bacterium (assembly GCA_043719085.1). Classification (GTDB taxonomy): domain Bacteria; phylum Pseudomonadota; class Gammaproteobacteria; order Burkholderiales; family Casimicrobiaceae; genus Casimicrobium. The sequence continues at coordinate 15,742 of JAYSUK010000004.1, forward strand.
GTGATACCGATGCCGCGCGCCGCGAGTACCGCCAGCAAAGGTAGAAAAATGATCAATCCGGCCTGCATGTGAATGAAGCGGCGTGCCCCTTTGATCTCGTCGGTGCCGGGCCGGTATTGAGCATCTGCCTTGAGCGCTGCGCGCCATCGGATGTAGCGCAACGTTGTTGGCACTGACAATAAGCCGATGGCGATGAAGAGCCCGACTTTGGCATGAAACGCTGGGTTGTGCGCATAAAACTGCGCGCCCTTGATACCCCAAATAACACGCATCGTGCCCGCTAAAAGCAAGACCGCTGCAAGGACCCCGTACAACGCATCGTAGCGAGATAACGTGCGCAATTGCGTGGGTGTCATGCCGGGTTTGCACAACGCCATCTCTACAAACAAAATTGCCACCAACGCGAACGCGGCGACGTGATGAACATACGCCAGTAGGGAATCGGTCAACATGCGGTTCTCCAGAACGATTTGGGCGTGGACGTGTCTCCTACCAGCGCCAAGTCTATTCGAGATGCGCGGCGACGATTGATCCGCAGATGCTCTACATTTGTGGTGATCACAGCGGCAACACAAGTAAGGCATCAGTAAACATGCGCATCGCAATTGGCGGCTTTCAACACGAGACCAACACCTTCGCGCCATCGCGCGCGACCTACGAGCGATTTGTGCAGGGCGGGGGCTGGCCGCCGGTATCAGTGGGGGAGGAAATCTTCGAGCGGTTTCAAAATCAAAATATTCCGATTTCTGGATTTATGAAAGAGATGGGTTCGGCGCATCAGCTAATCCCAACCGCGTGGGCGGCAGCGAGCCCCAGCGCGCAGGTAACGGATGATGCGTTTGAGCGCATCGCCGGTGCGATTTGCGAGGGCATTCGTCACGCCAACGCGGACATGGTTTATCTCGATCTGCACGGCGCGATGGTCACCGACTCACATCCCGATGGCGAAGGCGAGCTTCTGCGGCGGGTGCGCGCCATCGTCGGGCCGAGTATGCCGATCGCGGTGAGTCTTGATCTGCATTCAAACACCACGCCCGCGATGTTTCAGCATGCAGAATTGCTGGTCGCCTATCGCACCTATCCGCACATCGACATGGCCGAAACCGGCGCGCGCGCGGCGTTTTATTTGAAGCAGCGCATAGGCGGCATGGACGCACCGAAACTCGCTTCGCGCGGGTTGCCGTACCTGATCCCGATCACTTCGCAATGCACCGATTTGTTTCCGGGTAACGACATCTACAAGCTGGTCGGCCAATCGGAGTCAAAAGACGTGCTCAGCGCGTCGTTCACGCCCGGCTTCCCCGCGGCTGATTTCGAAGGCTGTGCGCCGGTGGTTTGGGCTTACGGTGTTAACGAAGCCGCAGCGAACGCAGCGGCAGACAAGCTGGAACGGCGCGTGCTCGCGGCCGAAGGCGAATGGGACGCACGGGTGTTGACCGCGATTGAAGCCGTGCGCGAGGCGCAGCTCATCGCCAAAACTTCGCGCAGGCCCGTGGTTATCGCCGACACCCAGGACAACCCCGGCGCGGGCGGCGACAGCGACACAATGGGCATGATTCGAGCGTTGCTTGAATGTCGCGCAGAGCGTGCGGCCACCGGCCTGATCGTTGACGGGGCCGCAGCGAGTGCCGCGCACGAAATCGGTGTTGGCAAAACGCTCAACTTCGCTCTCGGCGGCAAGAGCCGAATCCCGGATGATTCACCGCTGCAGCTGCCGTGGACGGTGGAAGCGTTGCACGACGGAAGTTTTGCCGCCACTGGCCCGTTTTATCGCGGCATGAAAATGCGCCTGGGCCCTTCTGCCTGCCTGCGTTATCAGGGTGTGCGCATCGTCGTCGCAAGCTACAAAACGCAGCTCGCCGATCAGGCGATGTATCGCTACGTGGGCATTGAACCCACCGAGCAGGCGATCCTCGTCAATAAAAGTTCGGTGCACTTCAGAGCGGATTTCACGCCGATTGCCGAGAAAATTTTGGTCGCGAAAGCGCCGGGACCGATGGCGGCTGATCCAGCCGACTTGCCGTGGAAGCACCTCAGACGCGGCATCCGTTTAAACCCGTTTGGGGCGATTTTTTAGGAAACAGCTTTTCGCTGAGAAAGCCGCTGCATTTGGGGTAGCGACTAATTTTACTGTTAGTCGACTTCTCAAAAAATACATCTTCAGTCCATATACAGCATGCATTCCAGTTTGAAGCTGATATTCGCGTCAATTACGCGCATTGCCGTTACGTTTTTTTCCCCGTTGCGTACTGAAATGCCATCTTGTGGTCAACATTGGTGTCGTTTTGCCAGCGGCAGGCGCGCAGCGCAAATTGCTCCATCGAGTCAAGCACTCGTTTGAATAGCGGATTCTCCAGCGATTTTTTACTGATGATTTCCTCCCACGCTTTGAGTTGTGCCTGCAAGATAACGTCGGGCGTTTTGCGGAATTTGACGCCGCTTTTCTGCAGCTCGATGTAGTCCTTTGAGTATCGATCAATGGCCTTCCAGCTCATGTCGCTTGAGGCCGCCTGCACTGCCACCGTCAGCAGTGATTTGAGCTCGGCCGGCAGCGCGTTGAACTTGGTTTTATTGAAGACGATTTCGAATTGTTCAGCGCATTGGTGGAACGATTGCAGCATGCACACTTTTGATACGTCCGGAAAGCCGATGGCGCGGTCTGACGAGGCGTTATTGAACTCCGCGGCATCAAGCAAACCGCGGTCCATCGCCGCCACAATTTCACCGCTGGGCACCACCTTGACCGCCGCCCCCAAAGCCGTGAACATTTCGATCGACAATCCTACGGTGCGGTAACGCAGCCCTTTTAAATCGGCGATGTCCAACATCGGTTTTTTGAACCAACCCAGCGGTTGCGTTGGCATCGGGCCATACAAGTACGACACGACGTTGAGATTCAGGCGCTCGTAAATCTCAGCCAACAGCGCCTTGCCACCGCCATATTCGTGCCACGCCAGCACCATGTTGGCGTCCATGCCGAACGCGGGGCCAGAACCCCACAGCGCGATGGCAGAATTTTTGCTGTACCAGTAGGCGGTCACACCGTGGCCGCCGTCGAGCACCCCTTTCGACACTGCGTCAATCAGGTCAAACGGTTTGACCACAGCCCCGGCCGGCAGCACTTCAATTTTCAGTCGACCGCCAGAGGTATCGTTCACTTTTCTCGCAAAATCATGCGCGTACTCGTGAAAAATGTCTTTCGCCGACCACGTTGATTGCAAGCGGAAGGTGAGCGCTGGTTTAGCCACGCTGATCATGGGGGCGGCGCCTATGACGGCACCGCCCACAATGGTCGAAGCCGTTAAAAACCTGCGGCGTCCATGCGTAAAGGTCTGCGACATAGAGAGCTACGTAGCCGAAAGGCATCGGTCAACACAAATGATCTGTTAATTGTGAAGTGGCGCTGCCCGACATGATTTAGCGCTTACCCGTGCGCACAGAAATTTTTACTGCAACAGTTGCTTGCGGGCTGCTGGATGCGCGACGCTCGCTGACAAATGAGCAGACAAAACCGCCGGAAACGGGTAAATTTCGGGTATTGCAAAAAAGGTCAACAAAATTGACCTAATTAGCCAATTTCGCCGAGCGGCCAACCCGCAACGCCAGCCAAAAATCAAGGAGTGCCCATGTCTCAAGAACCCCTCGCCACCGCCTCACTTCCGGAGGCTGTTCAACAGGCCATTGCGAGCGTGGCCCTCGATGATCGCTTCACGCTGCCGTCCGGCCGCGTGTACATGAATGGCTCGCATGCGCTGTTGCGCCTGATGATGCTGCAGCGGCAAATCGATGAAAAGGCTGGCCTCAACACTGGTGGTTTTTTGTCGGGCTATCGCGGCTCGCCGCTCGGGGCGATTGATCAGAACGCGTGGAAAGCAAAAAAACATCTCGCCAAATCGCACATCACCTTCGTCCCCGGTGTGAACGAAGAACTTGCCGCGACCGCCGTATGGGGCACGCAGCAACTGAACTTGTATCCGCAAGCCAAATACGACGGCGTGTTCGCCATGTGGTACGGCAAGGGGCCGGGTGTGGATCGCTGCGGCGACGTGTTCAAACACGCGAACCATGCCGGCAGCAGCAAGCACGGTGGCGTGCTCTTGATCGCAGGCGATGATCACGGCGCGAAGTCGTCCACGCTACCGCATCAATCCGATCACGAATTCATCAGTGCCGTGATCCCGGTTTTGTATCCGGCGGGCGTGCAGGAATACCTCGATCTCGGCGTGCATGGTTACGCGATGAGCCGTTATTCCGGCTGCTACGTGGGCATGAAGGCGGTGACTGATACCGTGGAATCGACCGCCAGCGTGATCGTCGATCCGGATCGCATCAAGCCGATCATTCCTGATGACTTTCCGTTGCCTGAAGGCGGCGTCAACATCCGCTGGCCGCACACGCCGCTTGAGCAGGAAAAGCTCATGCACGACTACAAGATTTACATGGCGATTCACTACGCGAGAGTGAACAAGTTGAATCACATCGTGATCGATTCGCCGCGTCCGCGTCTGGGCATCATGGCTGCTGGCAAAGCGTACCTCGATGTGCGTCAGGCGCTCGAAGATCTGGGCATCGACGACGAGCTGGCGCGCGCAATTGGTTTGCGTGTTTACAAGGTCGGCATGGTGTGGCCGCTGGAGCCGGAAGGCGTGCATGAATTTGCTTCCGGTCTCGAAGAAATTCTGGTCGTTGAAGAGAAGCGGCAAGTGCTCGAATATCAGTTGAAAGAGCAGCTTTACAACTGGTCTGAGGCCGTGCGTCCGCAAGTCGTCGGCAAGTTCGACGCCAAGGGCGAATGGGTGCGTCCGCATGGCGACTGGCTGCTGCCAGCACCGTCCGAATTGACGCCAGCGATGATCGCGCGCGTGATCGCGGGCCGCATTGCCAAGTTCTATGTGAGCGACAAGGTCAAGCAGCGCGTCGAGTGGATCAACGAAAAAGAGCGCGTGCTCGCGAAAAAGGTGATCGAAATCGCACGCGCACCATATTTCTGTTCCGGCTGTCCGCACAACACCAGCACCAACGTGCCCGAAGGTTCGCGAGCAGTCGCGGGCATCGGCTGTCACTACATGGCCGTGTGGATGGATCGGGCGAGTACCTTCACCCAGATGGGCGGCGAGGGCGTGCCGTGGATCGGGCAGGCACCGTTCACTGATGAGAAGCATATTTTCGCGAACCTGGGTGACGGCACTTACTACCACTCAGGCCTGCTCGCGATTCGCGCGAGCGTGGCCGCGAAGGTGAACATCACCTATAAGATTTTGTACAACGATGCGGTTGCCATGACTGGCGGACAACCCCATGACGGACCGCTGTCGCCGCTCACGATCCTGACCCAAGTTGTGGCCGAAGGCGTGAACAAAGTTTGCGTGATCACCGACGAACCGGAGAAATACGCAGGCGTCGCACTACCCGCGAATTGCCCCGTGTATCACCGCGAACGACTCGACGAAATCCAGCGCGAATTTCGCGATGCGCCGGGCTGCACCGTCATCGTGTACGACCAGACCTGCGCCGCAGAAAAGCGTCGTCGCCGCAAGATTGGCAAATTTCCCGATCCGGCAAAACGCGTCGTCATCAACGAAGCGGTGTGCGAAGGCTGTGGCGATTGTGGCGTCAAATCCAACTGCGTTTCGGTGATACCGCTGGAGACCGAATTCGGCCGCAAGCGCACCATTGATCAAAGCAGTTGCAACAAGGATTACTCCTGCGTTAATGGCTTCTGCCCGAGCTTCGTTACCGTTGAAGGTGGTGCGCTCAAGAAGCCCGCGAAAGTCGGCGCGGTTGAAT
>JAYSUK010000031.1:0-2358 GCA_043719085.1 Burkholderiales bacterium
GCTGAGTTAAATCGCGTCATCGCCGACTATGCAGGGCGCACCAGCGCGCTGGGCGAGGGCTTGACTGTTTGCCTCATCAGTCGCGCCATATTCAACTCCGAGCGCGGATCGGACAGGGCACTGGTCATAGCCGACGCGTCTCGTGCGCTCGAACGCCTTCAGGTGCGGCCCGGCACGCTCAGCACGCGAGCCTACCTGCTGTCGTTGCTTGCTGAAACGCACACGCAATCGGGCGACTTCCACGACGCAATACCGCGATATAGACAGGCGCTTCATCTGCTTGAAAGCTCGGGACAAGGAGAGATGAGCGTGGCGCGCACTGTCCGCGGCGGGCTGTCCATGGCGCTGTCGGAGGCGGGGCAAACGCAGGAGGCGTTGCGCGCTGCGCTCACCAATTTTGAGGCGGCCGTCCGCGATAAATTGTCCAACGCACGTCCCGCCGTGGTGAACTACGCGAGCTTGCTGCGCGATGTGGGTCGCTATGACGAGTCGCAAGCGCTGTTGACCCGGGCTGTGGTTGATGCACAACGCACAGGCGAACCGCAGGCCGTCGCCTTTGCGACGCTGCATAGCGCAAGAACCGCGTGCGCACAAAAAGACCGCGTCACGTGTACGGCACTTGCGCGCGATGCGTTGAGCCTGATTCAAGCGAACGTTGGCCCACAGCATCCGGCCGTTGCCACCGCGCTGATGGCGCGCGGCATCGCCCATTTTTTGGACGGAGAAGTTGCGCAAGCAGTCACTGTTCTCACGGCGTCCAAGGCCCGTTTCGCAGCGGCAAGCGGCGGGCGGATTCGGGGTGTATTGGCGATGTCAGCGCTGGCCGAGGCGCACCTCAGCGCGGGCGACATTCAGGAGGCGCGACAAAACGCTATGCAAGCGCGGGCGCTCGCCGAGCAGTCGATGAAAGGGTTCAAGCACAGCGAGTGGATGGGACGAGCGCTGCTTACGCGGGCCGTGGTGGAGCACACCGCCCCGCAACATGAGGCGGCGAGCGAGGCAGCAGCATTGAGCGCAGCGCATTTGCTCGCATCGCTCGGGGAAGGTGCCCCGGCGTATCGAGACGCCCTGCGACTTTCAGCCTCCCCACCGCGCTGAGCGGTTGATGGGCAAAACGCCTCGGTTTTCAACCCGGCCTTCGACCTGACCGCCCGAAAAACAATCTCAGCGCCATGTCTGGTTTCGCGTAGGCTTCACGTTCTTTCGCGAAGTAGCGAAGTAGGATGCGCATCAAAATGCGCACCGTCGTTGCGGTACAGAATCACATAGGTAAATTGACCGCTTTGGTGCGCGCTCTGGCGCACACCCTACGACACTACGGCGAAATAGCACGTAGGCTGGGTTGAAAACCCAGCGAGACACCCACCAGGCGCGCGGTGCCGGGTCTCGACCCAGCCTACGGCCTTACGGCCCATCTCCCCAAAATAATTTCACCGCGATGTCTGGTTTCGCGTAGGCTTCACGTTCTTTAGTACAACCGTCACATTCAGGAGCGCGCGTGTCACGTCATCTCTCATTTCTCGCCGCAAGCTTTGCCAGCTTGGCTTTGCTCATCACCCCCGCCGCTCACGGCGAAACGTATACGCAGGTGGCCAGTTCGTGGAATCACACTTGCGCGATTTATGGCAGCGGCGGGTTGCATTGTTGGGGGATTAACGCGTCGGGGCAGTTGGGCGATGGCACGACCACTAATTCGGCGATTCCGGTGGTAGTTCCGGGGCTGACCGGCGTGACGTCTGTCTCGGCGGGACGCGTTCACACCTGTGCGTTGACGCAGGGCGTGGTGAAGTGTTGGGGCGACGGCAGCGACGGCCAGCTGGGCAATGGCACGACCAATTCAAGCCCGACGCCGGTGTCGGTGATCGGTCTGTCCGCGTTCAGCAATCAGCCGGTGGCCGTCGCCGTGGGTGCGGACTTTAGCTGCGCGCAAATGCTTAACGCTGTTACGGGGGTGAGCGCCGTTCGTTGCTGGGGCGGAAATTCTGCAGGGCAGGTGGGCAGTGGTTCGGCCAGCGCGCAAGTATTTACGCCAGCGACCGTATCGGGTTTGACCGGCGTGACGCACCTTGCCGCCGGGTCGTACTTTGCCTGCGCGGTGACTGGCGGCACGGTGCGCTGCTGGGGCAGCAACATCAGTGGGCAGTTCGGCATCGGTGCCACCTCGGTCGGCAGCAACGTGCCGGCAGTGGCGGCGACTGGCATTACGACCGCAACTATGGTCACCGCCGGGGGCTCGCATGTGTGCGCGGCCAACGGCACCACGGGCGACGCTTGGTGCTGGGGCGACCGCAGTTTCGGGCAACTGGGGAATGGCTCGACCGCGAGTGGCAACCCGCTGACCTCGCCGGTGTACTTCGG
>JAYSUK010000301.1:0-9304 GCA_043719085.1 Burkholderiales bacterium
TGTGCGCGACGTTGCCAGACCGCGCTCGACGAGCAGCACATCAGCACGCATGGGCAAGGTTTACGGCGCCTTTTTGCCGAACGGAATGATCATGGCCAACGCCCACGAAATCAAGCCGTAGAGCAGGCCACCGAACACGGCCGCCCAGAAGCCATCAACCGTAAATCCATTGAGCAGTTTGCCCACCATCCAGAACAGCAGGCCGTTCAGTACGAGGTAGAAAAAACCGAGTGTGAGCACGGAGATCGGCAGCGTCAACAGCGTCAACACCGGCCTGATCAGCGTGTTGACGAAACCGAGTGCGAACGCGGCGATCAGCGCTGAAACAAAGTTCGTCACATGAATCGTCGGCATGAAATACGCGACCGCCATCAAAGCGATGGCGTTAAGTACCCAGACGATGACTAAGCGAATCATGGTGTTTCTCCCGTAGGGTGGGCACCCCGTGCCCACCAAACTGTTGCTGATCATCCGCGCTGCTGTGAAAAGCAGCGGTGGGCACGGGGTGCCCACCCTACAGCGACGTGGCGCGGCGCTGGCGACTAGTACCGGTAAGTATCCAGCTTGTAGGGCCCCGCCTTGCTCACGCCAATGTATGCCGCTTGCTCGGTGGTCAGCTCGGTCAGCATCGCACCGACTTTTTTCAGATGCAAACGTGCGACTTTTTCGTCGAGGTGCTTTGGCAACACATAGACCTTGCCGTTTTCGTACGCGTCTTGTTTGGTGAACAACTCCATCTGCGCGATCACCTGATTGGCGAACGACGAGCTCATCACAAAGCTTGGGTGACCTGTGGCGCAACCGAGATTGACCAGTCGACCCTTGGCCAGCAAGGTAATCTTTTTGCCGTCCGGGAAAATGATGTGATCGACTTGTGGCTTGATCTCGTCCCAGGTGCATTTTTCGAGCGAGGCCACGTCGATTTCGTTATCGAAGTGGCCGATGTTGCAAACGATGGCTTCGTCTTTCATCGCAGCCATGTGCTCGTAGCGAATCACGCTCTTGTTACCGGTGGCGGAGACGAAGATGTCGCACTTGTCAGCGGCGTATTCCATGGTTACGACTTTGAAGCCTTCCATCGCGGCTTGCAACGCGTTGATCGGATCAATCTCGGTGACCCACACTTGAGCAGACAGCGCGCGCAATGCCTGCGCTGAGCCTTTGCCCACGTCGCCATAACCGGCCACGCAAGCCACTTTGCCCGCAATCATCACGTCGGTCGCGCGCTTGATCGAATCAACCAGCGATTCGCGGCAACCGTACAAATTGTCAAACTTGCTCTTGGTGACCGAATCGTTGACGTTAATGGCGCGGAACAGCAGCGTGCCCTTCGCGCTCATTTCGTTCAAACGCAGCACGCCGGTGGTGGTTTCTTCGGTCACGCCGATGATGTGCTTCGCCTTGCGCTCGTACCACGTAGGATCAACGGCGAGTTTCGCTTTGATGGCAGCGTAGAGGCAGGTTTCTTCCTCAGACGTTGGGTTCGCGATGAGCGACGCATCTTTGGCGGCGAGTTGACCGAGATGCATCAACAACGTAGCGTCTCCGCCGTCGTCGAGGATCATATTTGGACCTTCGCCCTCGCTGCCTTTAGCGCCGAATTCGAAGATACGATGGGTGTAGTCCCAGTATTCAGCCAGCGTTTCGCCTTTGGTGGCAAACACGGGCGTGCCGCGTGCGGCGAGCGCAGCGGCAGCGTGATCCTGCGTAGAAAAAATGTTGCACGACGCCCAACGCACCGATGCGCCGAGCGCTTGCAGCGTTTCGACCAACACCGCAGTCTGGATCGTCATGTGGATCGAGCCGGTGATGCGCGCGCCCTTAAGCGGCTGGGCCGCGGTGAATTCCTCGCGGATCGCCATCAGGCCCGGCATTTCGGTCTCGGCGATCTTGACTTCTTTACGGCCCCATTCAGCCAGCGAGCGGTCTGCGATCACGTAATCTGTAAAAACTTTATCGGCAATAGCGTTCATAGTCACTCCAATTTTATTGAGTGACACACGAGGCAGCGACAGGGAGTGGCAGGCATTAAGCCCGTGGCTCGCAAGCGTTGTGACCCGGATGTCACCAAAACTGCGAGCGCGGTTGGAAAAAGCTTGTTCAAGCCTAGCCGGTCACACCAAAAATTTTGGGCACCGGTTGCAACGCTCCTTGAACACTTTTGATTTTAGTACAGCGAGTCGTTGTTTACAACTTCGTCCCCGCCGCCTTGATGATCGGAGCCCAATCTGCGATTTGGCTGGCCACTAGCGCTGCGTATTCGGCCTGCGTGAACTTGGTGTAGACGATGCCGTTTTCTTCGAGCTTTTTGAGCACGTTGGGCATCTGCATCACTTCCGCTAACGCGGCGTACAGCTTGTCGCTCACCTCTTTCGGCAAGCCCGCTGGTCCGGATACGCCGAAATAATTGTCGATGCGCAGTTTGGGGTAGCCCGCCTCCGCGGTGGTGGGCACGTCCGGCAGCAGCGGCGAGCGTTTGGCCGACGTCACGGCCAGCGCTTTTAGCTGCCCGCCCTTGACCAGCGGCACAAAAGCGGTGATCACATCAATGCCCACCGGAATTTGTCCGCCGAGCAGGTCGGTGGTCATCGGTGCGCCGCCTTTGTAGGCAACATGCTGCATGTTTCCGCTGGCCAGCGATTTGAAGAATTCGCCGCTGATGTGGCCGATGCTCGCAGGCCCGCCGCTACCGAAAGGAACCCCGTCTTTGTTTGCGGCCTGTTTCGCGAGGTCCGCCAGCGTATTGATGCCCGCTTTCGGGTTTGCCATGAACAGCACCGGTGCCGACCCGGCGTAGAACACGTGGGTGAACTGTTTGACCGGATCGTAGGGCTGCTTGTCGAGCACAAACGGGCCGATGGACAACGGCGTGGAGTTAGCCATCATCAGCGTGTAGCCATCCGCTGCGGCCTGCACCGTGGCCAAGCCACCGACGCTGCCGCCCGCACCGGGGCGGTTGTCGACAACCACGGGTTGACCGAGCTTCTGCCCGAGCGGCTCGGCAATGGTGCGCGCCACGATGTCGCTTGCTCCGCCGGGCGCAAAAGTGACGATGAGTTTAATCGGTTTGTCGGGGTAGGCGGCGGTGGCGACCATCGGTGCGGCCAGTAACAGCAGCGCGCTGAGTGTGGGAAGTAGGTGCTTCAAGAGGATTCCTCGGTTCTGGGTCGTTGAATAAGTTTGCCGGTGGCGAAACGCTTGCCAGCAATGCACAGGAGCGAGCGGCTCGGCCGCTTCGTTTACGCTTCGGACATTACAACGAATGCACCCTCCATGCCTGATTTTTGGTCCGCTTCCGGTTATCCGCTTCTCGCCCGCTCCGGCGAGGCGCTCACCGTCACCGACGATTTCATTCGCTCATTCTTTTTGCGGCCTGAGATGGCGCCGGTGGCGGAATCCTGCGCAGCGGAATGCAAGCTGCATGAGGCGCTGCTGGCCGCGCCGCGTCGCGTGGTCGCCGCCGCAGAAATCTTGCAGATTGCTGACCCGGATGCGCAGGCAAACTATCGAATCCTGCTCAAATTTCGTGATCGCCTGCTCGCTGCGCCAACACTAGAGGCCGCGTACGCCGGGCTGTTCAAGGGCGACGGGGTGGACGTACCGCCGATTTTTGTGTTTCAGCTGACGCAAATTTTTCTGCGCCACATTTTGGGCGAGGATGCTGATCCACTTGAAGCGCGCATGGCGGAATGCCTGTTCCGCGTGCAAAAAGTCTCGGTACTCGAAGACGGTGCGGTGATGGTGGCCGACGAGGAAACCATCGAGGTATTTTCTGAAACGGGCGGCTTTGGCTCGCTCGGTGAATTGCTTAAGAAGCAAAACACGCCGACCCGATCCATTGATCTCGACGTGCTGTCCACCGACAACTCGTTGATTTACTGGGAGCGTGACGAGCGCCACGATCTCGCAGTCAGCGTCAATCGCGGGCAACCGGCGCTCGACGCGCTGATGCGCGTGCTGGAGAAGTGGGTAGCGCACTTTCTGGGCGTCGACGTGACCATCGTGCATCGTCGCGAAATTGATGACCAGCAGTGGGTGTGGCACGTTGGGTTAGACGTGACAGCCAGCAGCATTCTGAACGATCTCTACAACAACGCGCCAGTGGACGAGGCGCGCATGGCGCGGCTGCTGTGCCTGTTCGAGCTGCGCTTCAAAAATGCGGCGGATATGCGCGCCAACATCGCCGGACGCCCCGTGTATCTGGCCATGGCGATGGATGCGGAGGGAAAATTGAAGTTGAAGCCGCAGAATTTGTTGCTGAATTTGCCGTTGAATCGGGTGTAGGGTGGAACGCTTGCGGTTCCGCCAAATGGGGTGCCCGCCACGCCGCGCGATTAATCCGAATTCATTCATTAGAAGAAACTCACACATTTCGTCGTTCCTGCGAAGGCAGGAACCCAGTGACTTTGGGTGTTTCGTGGCAATTCTTGAATGCGTCAAGAGACGCCGGGCCCCTGCCTGCGCAGGGGCGACGAACAAAAAATCGAATGAGTAATCTCGGTTAATTTGCCAACGGCTGCTGCACAAGGCGGAACCGCAAGCGTTCCACCCTACATACAAACATTGCTGCGCCGCACAATCCCCCCAGAACAGGCATACAATCCGCGTTTTCGCATTCAGTTACTGACCCATTTATGAGTTCACACGCGGCAAGCGCCCACGCGACTAAACATCCAAAGGGGGCGCAGCTGGCGGCCCTGTCCCTCGGCGCGGTTGGCGTTGTTTACGGTGACATTGGCACCTCGCCGCTGTACACGCTGAAAGAGGTTTTTTTCAGCGCTACGCACAGCATTGCGCTGAATGAGGCCAATGTACTGGGTCTGCTCTCCATCATCTTCTGGGTGCTCACCATCGTGGTGGCGATCAAGTACGCGTTCATTATTTTGCGCGCCGACAATCAGGGCGAAGGCGGCACCATGGTGCTGCTGGCGTTAGCGCTCCGGGCGGTGTCGGGCATCACGCAGCGGCGCTATTTGACGCTCCTGGGCATTTTTGGGGTGGCACTTTTTTTTGGTGATTCGATCATCACGCCTGCCGTGTCGGTGCTTGGAGCAATGGAGGGTCTGACCGAGATCAATCCGAAATTGCAGGTGTTGGTGGTGCCTGTAGCGTTGGTGATTTTGACTGGCCTGTTTTACGTGCAGGCGGGCGGTACGGGGCGCGTCTCCAAATGGTTTGGCCCGATCATGGCGTTTTGGTTTTTGGTGTTGGGCAGCCTTGGCATCTATCACCTGTCGGCCAATCCGGGCGTGCTCAAGGCCTTGAACCCGATGTACGCGCTGACGTTTTTGTTCGAAAACCCAAAGCTCTCGCTGGTGGTGCTGGGCTCGGCGGTGCTGGCGGTGACCGGCGCGGAGGCGGTGTATGCCGACATGGGCCACTTTGGACGCAAACCGATTCGCGTGGCGTGGTTTAGCTGGGTGATGCCGACCCTGGTACTCAACTATTTCGGTCAGGGCGCGCTGATTTTGAAGACCTGCGCGGAGCAGGCAGCCGTCAATGCTGCGCTGGCCTGCAAGATGCATCCGTTTTACGATCAGGTGCCGCACGCGATGCTCATTCCGATGGTGATTCTGGCCGGTGCCGCGACCGTGATCGCGTCGCAAGCAGTGATCTCCGGCGCATTTTCCATCGGACGGCAAGCCATTCAACTGGGCTTCTTGCCGCGCATGAAGGTGGTGCATACCTCGCACAAAAGCGAAGGCCAAATTTATCTGCCCGCGATCAACTGGACGTTGTTTGTGCTGGTGTTCATCGTGGTGATTTCGTTTCGCAGCACCTCGAATCTGGCGGCGGCGTACGGGCTGGCCGTGACTGGCGCAATGCTGGTGGACACCGTGCTATTTGCCATCGTGGCCGTTGGTTTGTGGAAGTGGAACAAGCTCGGGGCGTTCGCCCTGGTGGGCTTGTTTTTGATTGTTGATGTTGCGCTGGTGGCCTCCACCGCGATCAAAATTCCTGACGGCGGCTGGTTTCCATTGGTGGTGGGGCTCGTGGTGTTGGTGTTTATGACCACTTGGAAACGAGGACGCAACCTGATGGCGCAGCAACGCAAAGAAACCGCGCTGCCGCTCGCCCCGATGATCGTGGCGCTGTCGCGAGACGCCACCCGGGTGCAGGGCACGGCGGTGTTCATGACCTCTACGCCGGACGAAATGCCCGCCGCGATGCTACACAACCTCAAGCACAACAAAATCCTGCACGAGCGCAACATCGTGCTGCACGTTCACTTCGACGACGTGCCGCTCATCACCCGAGCCAAGCGGGTCAACGTCACCGATCTGGGCAACGGGTTCTTCAAAATGGTGGTGAATTACGGCTTCATGAACGCGCCGGATATTCCCAAAGCGCTGACCATCGCCGCCAAAGATCACGGCCTTGAATTTGACATGATGGACACCTCGTTCTTCGTCTCCCGCGAAGTGCTGGTACCCACCCAATGCCAGCGCATTTCGGTGTGGCGGCAACGGCTGTTCAGCCTGATGGCAAGGAATGCGCAGTCAGCGACCGCTTACTTTCAGATTCCGACCAATCGGGTGCTGGAGCTGGGCGCGCAGGTTAAGTTTTAGGTATAGCTTTTTGCTGTAATCCTTATTTTAATTGGGCAAAGGCTATGTTTTTGCCATTTATCGACTTTAAGTAATTTATCGCGGTAGCCCGTATAAAACAGGGCGTACAGCTGAAAGCCATGACCGAGTAGGGTGCGCATCAAGGCTTGCGGCACTGCCTATGTTGTAGGCGACGACTCGGCGTCGCTCCTTCTCGCCCGCTGCATCGCTGCTATCCTGAGCGCGGCCTAATCCGCGTGGCTACCGCGTGGCTTCTCGCCCCATCCGCACCAATCGCCCTGGCCTTGCGCTGGCGATTTCGCCGTCCCGCTGCACGCACTCGCCTGCAACCCAAGTGGCGATATAGCCTTCGCCTTTTTGCAAAAAACGGCGGCCACCTGCGGGCAGGTCGCGCACGATGTGGGGTGTGCCGGTTGCCAGGCGCTGCGGGTCGATAAGGTTTAAGTCGGCGCGCATCCCCGGCGCAATAACACCCCGGTCGGTGAGCCCCAAATAGCGGGCGTTGCGCTGGGTGAGCATTGCAACGAGCTGCGCGACCGGCCGCGTGCCCGTGGCGCGGGCATGCGGTTGACCCGCGCCCCAGTGGGTGAGCAGATAGGTGGTGAAACTGGCGTCGCACACGGTGCCCACATGCGCGCCCGCATCAGCCAATGACGCCAGCGCACGCGGATGGCGCAGCATGTCGGCCACCGCATCCAGGTTGCCACCGTTGTAGTTAAAGATCGGAAAGTAAATGAGATTGCTGCCGTCGCCTTCGGCCAAATAATCGTACAGCGCTTCAAGTGCGGCGACGCCCCGTTGCCTGGCGCGCACGTAAAAACTTTGTTGTACGGCGGGTTCGTAGTTGAACGGCTGGGTGAGCGGAAACATGCGCGCGGCGATCATCTCGATCTGCGCGAGCAAGATGTCCACCAGCGGTGGAATCGGGGTGCCGTCGCCCGCCAGCCGCGCTGATTGTTCGGCCAGCATCGCGGCCTTTAATGTCGGCTCGCGCATCGCCAGCGCCCGCTCAGTCAGCGGCAATGCGGCCAACGGTTGAAACGACGGAAAGCCCATAAACGGATGAAAACTCGCGTCCAACCCGATGATGACGCCGATGCCGCGCGCTGCGGTTTGCAGGTACAACGGCAGGCCCTGCGCCACGGCCGCATCAACGCGCTCTTGCATCGCCACATATTGCCAGCCACCCGGATCGCGCTGCAACCAGCTCAGGGAGGTGGGCCGGTTTGCGGCGCGGGCCACCTGCTCCACCAGATCAAATTCGGCAGCAAACCGCGCCCGCGATGCGGCGTTGTCGGACGGGTCGCCACGCAACAAATCGAAGTCACTCACTACTTGCAACACGCCATGATCGAGCCCCGCAAAAGCTTGCACGATGCCGCACAGCTCGCTAGCGACCGCATCGGCGGCGGGCGTTTCTAGCCCTTCGCTGGTGCGGTGATTGTCGCTGCGTCCAGTGGAGAAACCACAGGCACCGGCGAGAAGCGCTTCGTGCAACAGTTCACGCATTTCGGTGATGTCGGCAACGGTGGCCGCCTCGCGCCGCTCGCCGCGCTCGCCCATCACAAACATGCGTAGCGCGTCGTGCGGCACCTGACACAAAAAATCAAGACTGTGCGGCATGCGGTCAAGCGCATCCATGTACTCAGGAAAACTGTGCCAGCCCCAGCGCATACCCTCCGTGAGAGCGGAGCCGGGGATGTCTTCCACGCCTGACATTAAGTTGATGAGCCGATCCTCGCGCCCCGTGCGTACCGGCGCAAAGCCGACGCCGCAATTGCCCATCACGGCGGTAGTGACACCATGCCAACTCGACGGCGCCAGATGTTTGTCCCAGCTCGCCTGACCATCATAGTGGGTATGAATATCAACAAACCCCGGAGCGACCAGACAGCCCTCGGCATTAATTTCGCGATGGCCGCGACCGGCAACCTTGCCAACCTCGGTAATCACACCATTATTGACGGCGACGTCGGCAACCCGTCGCGGATTTCCAGTGCCATCGATCACCGTGCCGCCACGCAATACGAGTTGATGCGAGTTCATGATGTCTCCAAAATTCAGGTTGTTTGCTTGGGGTTGTTTGCTTGGGGTTGGTTCTTTGGATTGTTGCTCGGGATTATTGCTCGGGGTTATTGCTCGGTTTTACTGCTTGTCCAGCAAACCTTTCTGGGCGCTGCGGAACCGCTCATAGAGCTTTTGCATTCCACCCAACCAACGGTCGTAGTTGTTGGTTTTCATTCGCGCATAGTCGAGCACTTGCGGATGCGGTAACACCAGGAAGGTCTCCTCGGCCATGACCCGAACAATATCCTCGGCAACCTGTTCGGCCGACAAAATACCGTCGCCTCCTGCGGAACCGCCGTCACCGGGAACCATGCCGGTGCGCACCGCCTGCGGACACAGGCACGACACCTTGATACCGCGACGGCCATAAGCGATCGACAACCATTCTGCGAACGCAACCGCTGCGTGTTTGGTCACGCCATAAGGTGCCGATTCAACGATGTTCAGCAGGCCTGCGGCCGAAGCGGTGATGATGAAGTAACCGCTTCCTCGTTCAACCATTTTCGGCACCGTGGCACGCGCTGCCCAGACGTGCGCCATGCCGTGAATTTTCCAGCTTTGTTCCCAAATCTCGTCGTCGAGTTCGAATCCGCCACGGCCGCCACCAATACCGGCGTTCGAGAAGAACACATCAACCTGGCCGTAACGCGCCTCGGCGGCCGCCACCA
>JAYSUK010000302.1:0-9298 GCA_043719085.1 Burkholderiales bacterium
GAGCCCGTGGCTAATGCGTGACCAGCGAAATACGACACGGGCGAAGGCACCAGTCCCAGATCAATGGCGTTGCATCCGGTGGACACGATGCCGTCGCGCAACGCTTGCGAAAGCTCAGGACCAGACAAGCGCCCGTCTCGGCCGACGGAGATCGTCGGCGCACCGCGCTCGATGGACATTGAGCCGAGTGATTGACCAATGGCAAAGCAAATCTCCGGCGTAAGCGTTGTGCCCACGATGCCGCGAATGTCGTAGGCCTTGAAGATTTCTGAGGGGAGTTGCATGGATATGGTTTTGATGTGATTTGTAGGAGCGGCGTTTCTATTTTGCCTTGATCGCAGCGTTGAAGAATTCGCATAACCGCTCTGGCAGCCAATCGAGCCGTCCTGGAAACGGCCCGGTAACAAATCCTACATGACCGCCATCGGCCGGCTGCTCCAGCGTCACGTTGTCGGGCACCTCCTGGGCGTTGGGGAACAACGACGGCGGCACAAAGGGATCGTTCATCGCATTGAGCAATAAAAAAGGGACCCGAATTTGCGCAATGAAACCGCGCGACGAGGCCCGGTGGTAATAGTCCCACGCGCTGCTGTAGCCGTGAGTGGGGGCGGTGTAATGCTCGTCGAACTGCGGAAAGCTCTTCGGGTTAGTCAAAAATGCCTTGTTGCGCAATGCGGGATGCAGCGCCATGCGCGCTTCATAGCTTTCACCCATGGCGCGCATGAAGTAGCGATTGAATATCCAATTCTTGCCGTGCAGGATTGCTTCCGCCGAAATGCCCAGATCGAGCGGGTTCGATACAGAGGCGGCCGCCTGAATAACGCTGCGCGCTGTCTCGCCTTGCTCACCGCACCACTTGGTCAACGCGTTGCCGCCGAGCGATACACCCACTGCGAATATCGGGCGCTCAGAGAAGCGTTTGCGCATTTCTATGAGCACGATTTCGCAATGCTCACTATCGCCCGAGTGATACGAGCGAGGCAGTCGATTGGGCTCGCCCGAGCAGCCACGGAAATGAGCCACCATGCCAGTCCAGCCGCGCATGTTGGCCGCCGCCATCGTGGTGCGGCAGTATTGCGAATGGCTCGATCCTTCGAGGCCGTGGAAGAAAACGAGAAGCGGCGCTGCGTGGGCATTCTCGCCCTCTGCATCGGCCCAATCAAGGTCAATAAAATCGCCGTCGTCGAGCTCAAACCGTTCGCGCCGATAAGCGATGTTGGGGCGGGCAAGCCACTGCGCGTAGATGCTTTGCAGGTGCCCTGTCGGGAGCCACCAGGGGCTTAGATACGATGATTCAACACGAGGCATGAAACGAGTTTAGCGGTGTATGCTTTTAGCCATGATGATTGATCTTCTTCCTGCCTGGTCGATATTCAGTGTGTTTCTGCTGGCAAGCTTCGTTTTGGCGGTGACGCCTGGTCCGGGTGTGTTCTACATCGTCGCGCGCAGCGTGGCGCATGGGCGGCGCTCGGGCCTTGCTTCAGTGGCCGGTGTTATGGTCGGAAATTTGGGCAATGCCGTGGCGGCGTCACTCGGCTTGGCAGCGCTCTTCGCGGCATCGGTGCTTGCTTTTTCGATTGTCAAATATGCTGGGGCGGCTTACTTGATCTATCTCGGCGTTAAAGCGCTGCTTGCCAAACCCGTCGCAGCCGCGCCCGTGTCGTCGCAGGCTGTGCCGCTGTGGCCTGTGTTTCGCGATGGCTTGGTGGTGGCGTTGCTTAATCCAAAGACGGCGATCTTTTTCACCGCTTTTTTACCGCAATTTATGTCGCCCGAGTTGGGGGGCAACGCGGCACTGTTGCAGGCGTTGGCATTGAGCGTAGTGTTCGTTTTAATGGCATCGGTAACCGATGCGAGTTACGCTTTTTTGGCCGGTTGGGTCGCGCCACGACTGCTGCGGCAGCGCTCAGCCGCAGGCGTAGCACGGTTGCTGGCGGGTGTTTCGTTTATTGCGCTGGGCGTATTTGCTGCGCTGACGGGCCGCAAGACGTAGGCTGCAATCGTCAGGGTTTGGGTCGCAACGCCAAAATCATGGGCAACTTGCCCCGATAGAATGCTTTGATGGCTCTCGACCCCGATTTTGAAAAACTCCGTACGCCGCCTCACTCGATTGAGGCGGAGCAATCCGTCCTCGGCGCGCTGATCATTGATAACAACGCGATTGATAAGGTCGCCGATTTGTTGCATTCGAGTGACTTTTATAACGAAGCACATCGCCTGATTTATGAGCACATCAATCGGCTCGCGGCGGACAATACGGCGGCGGATGCGGTAACCCTGTCGGAAAGTTTGCGCTCAATTGGCAAGCTCGACTATGTTGGCGGGCTTGCCTACATCGGCGCGATCGCCAACGCAGTGCCAACCGCCGCCAACGTGCGTCGCTATGCCGAAATTGTGCGCGACCGCTCGGTGATGCGTCGGCTTGCGGGTGTGGCCACCAGCATCGCGGAATCCGCGTTCAATCCGATGGGGAAATCAGCCGAACAGTTGCTCGACGAGGCCGAGGGCAAGGTGTTTGAGATCGCCGAATCGGGGGACCGCACCAAGGCAAATTTCGTGTCGCTGTCTGACCTGACCTCGCAAGCGATTGATCGCGTTGAAGAGCTGTATCGTCGCGATAACCCAAGTGACGTGACCGGCCTTGCGACCGGCTACAAAGACCTGGATAGTATGACCGCTGGCTTGCAGCCGGGCGATCTGGTGATCGTTGCGGGTCGACCGTCGATGGGCAAAACAGCCTTCGCATTGAACATCGGCGAGCACGTAGCAATTCGTTTAAAGAAGCCCGTCGCCGTGTTCTCGATGGAGATGGGCGCGCTGCAACTGGCGATGCGATTGATCGGCTCGGTTGGCAAGCTCGACCAGCATCGCCTTCGCACCGGTCGCCTGACGGAGGGCGACTGGCAGCGCTTCACCGACGCATTGTCGCTTCTAGATTCCGCGCCGATGTACATCGACGAAACGGCAGGCCTGAACCCGTTCGAATTGCGCGCGCGTGCGCGGCGACTAGCGCGTCAGGTGGGCGGGCTTGGTATGATCATTGTCGACTACATCCAGCTTATGAGCTCGTCCGGCACAGGTGAAAATCGCGCCACCGAAGTGTCAGAAATTTCGCGATCACTGAAGTCGCTCGCCAAGGAATTGCAAGTACCGGTGATTGCACTATCGCAGTTAAATCGTTCGCTGGAACAGCGTCCGAACAAGCGCCCAGTGATGAGCGACCTGCGCGAATCCGGTGCCATTGAGCAAGATGCCGACGTGATTTTCTTCATCTATCGCGACGAGGTTTACAACCAGGAATCGGCGCAAAAAGGCATCGCCGAAATCATCATCGGCAAGCAGCGGAACGGACCCATCGGCACGGTCAATCTCACCTTCCGGGGTGAATTTACGCGGTTTGAAAATTACGCAGCGACGGATTCGTACATGCCATCGGGCACGATTCAGCCAGTACGCGGATCAAGTGCACCGCCCAGATTTGGTGGGGATAGTCCGTTCTAGCTTGCTGCCGTTCGCTGTTCGCGCGCCGCGCACGTGTCTTGGACACGCAGCCATCGAGCTAAAACGTTCCCGGGTAAGCGCCGCCATCCATCAACACATTCTGCCCGGTGATGTAGCTCGCGTGGACGCTGCAGAGAAAGGCGCAGGTGGCGCCGAATTCATCCTGATTGCCCATGCGCTGGGCGGGTACCGATTTCACGCGCGATGCTGCCACCTCGTCATACGATTTGCCGTCGCGCTTGGCCCAGCTCGCGAGCATGGTTTTCATGCGATCAGTATCGAACGGCCCCGGTAGCAGGCCGTTGATGGTGACGTTGCGACTTGCCACCATAGGCTGTCGCGCGAGACCGGCGACAAACCCGGTGAGCCCGGAGCGCGCTCCATTGCTCAGCCCAAGCGTGTCAATCGGAGCCTTCACGGCTCCGGACGTGATGTTGACGATGCGCCCGAAACCGCGTTCGCACATACCGTCAATCACTGATTTGATGAGTTCGATGGGCGTGAGCATGTTGGCGTCAACCGCTTTGATCCAGTCGTCACGCGTCCAGTTGCGGAAGTCGCCTGGTGGTGGGCCGCCCGCGTTGTTGACCAGGATGTCGATTTGCGGCGCGGCGGCCAGCGCTGTGTCACGGCCCTCTGACGTGGTGATGTCGCCGACCACCGCAACAACCTGCACGCCTGGGCTCAGCGCGCGCAATTCGGCGGCAGTTGCTTCAAGCACCTCTGCGCCGCGCGCGGTGATGACAACGTTGACACCTTCCATGACCAGTGCTTTCGCGCAGCCTTTGCCGAGTCCCTTGCTAGCCGCGCAGACCAACGCCCATTTGCCTTCGATTCCGAGATTCATCGCAGTCGCTCCTGATCCAAATTCCCAATCGTAGCCGTTGCAGCGAATGACGTTGTTTTTCATTCCCGCACGCCTGTACAGTTGCGCGAAGTTGCGCAATTGATACGCTTCGTCCTTCAAGGCAATCTTGCGCGTTGGGAGAAAGTCAGTGGGCAATCGTCGTGAGTTTTTGATTGGGTCGGGCGCGGTAGCGCTCACATCGGTGACCTATTTGCCGGGCTGCGCGTCCTTGCCATTGCCGGATGGAACACGGTCCCTCCTTTCTGCCGCTGTTTCATCCAGCCTGGTTAAGCCCCCGGCCAGCCTGACGCTGGTGGGCGTGCCGCCGATAGAGCAGGCGATTGCCGATCGTGCAGTCACGTACAGTGATTTTCGCGGCAAGGCGTTTCGCGGCTGGCATCCTAACGGGCGGTCTATGCTGGTGAACTATCGCGAGAAAAATACCGCACAAATGTGGACACTGGATCAGCCGATGGGCGAGTTAAAAGCGCTCACCGATTTCGCCGAACCAGTGCGTGGCGCGTCTTATGAGCGAACGGCGGGCAAGTACGTGATCTTTTCGCGCGACGCCGGTGGGTCTGAGGCCGCACAAATTTATCGCATGGATCTGCCAGGCAAGGCAGTCACGCAGCTCACTGACTCGTCGATGCGGCATGAATGGCAGGGTTTCAATCGCGCTGAAAATCGCTGCCTGGTATCGTCCACGCAGCTCGATAAAACCGCGCAGAGCGGCACGCGCAATGAGGTGACAACTGAGCTGTCATTGATCGATCCGATGAATCCGGGCAGCAGCAAACTTATTGCGACTTTGCCCGGTGGCGGCTGGGGTGATTTTGATTTCGCATCGGACGACGCCTCGATTGTTTGCCAAAACTACAAGTCGGCGAACGAGTCAGAAATTCATTTAATCAGCGTTGCCGACGGCAAACGCACGCTGCTCTTGGCGGCGGTGGGCGGCAGGGCGGTTTCGTATTCCGATCCAACCTTTGCGCGGGACGATCGTGGTGTGTTTCTTACCACCGA
The DNA here is from genome assembly GCA_043719085.1 of Burkholderiales bacterium. GTDB lineage: Bacteria > Pseudomonadota > Gammaproteobacteria > Burkholderiales > Casimicrobiaceae > Casimicrobium. The sequence continues at coordinate 5,372 of JAYSUK010000302.1, forward strand.
CGGCGATGGTGAATTCAAGCAGTTGCAGTATTACGACCTTGCGACGCAACAGTTTAGTTCGCTCAGCGCTGATATTCCCTGGGATGTGGCGGCGTTGGTGCTTTCGCGGGACCGTTCGCAGGCGGTGTTCGCGGTCAACGCGGATGGTCGCTTCAAGCTATTTCGGCTGGATGCCGTGTCGCGCAGACGTTTGTCGATGCCTGCGCTCCCAAATGGGCAGGTAAGCCCAGTCGGTTTTTCGCCAGATGGCACCTTGTTGGCGCTTATTGCAGGTTCCGCGCAGGGGCCAGCGGAAACGTGGACGCTGGAGTTGATCACCGGCAAGCTAACGCAATGGACGCAAGCGTTCAAGAACGGACTGGATACGAGCGGCTTTAAAGAGTCGCAAATCGTTCGTTACCAGAGTTTTGACGGCTTGCCAGTCAGCGCCTTGCTGGTGTTGCCGCCGGATCGCTTCAAGGGACCTCGCCCGGTATTGATTGATATTCACGGGGGGCCGGAGGGCCAAAGCACGGCGGGATTCATGGGCCGTGAAAATTATTTAGTGAATGAACTCGGCATTGCGATTTTGCTGCCCAACGTTCGCGGTTCATCGGGGTATGGCAAAACCTTTATCGCGCTCGACAATGGCTACAAGCGCGAGGATTCGGTGAAAGATATTGGGGCGCTACTCGACTGGATTGCCACCCAGCCGCAGCTCGATGCGACGCGCGTAGCCGTTGAGGGGGGCAGCTATGGTGGCTACATGAGCCTTGCCGCGGCAACGACGTACAACGACCGTATCCGTTGCGCGATTGACATCGTGGGCATTTCGAATTTCGTGACATTTCTGGAAAAGACCGAGAGCTATCGACGGGACCTGCGCCGCGTCGAATATGGCGATGAGCGCGACCCAGCAATGCGCAAATTTCTGAACTCCATTTCGCCGCTGACTAACGCCCACAAAATCAAAAAACCGCTGATGGTGGTGCAGGGTAGAAACGATCCGCGTGTGCCATGGCAGGAGGCCGATCAGATCGTGGCGGCCGTGAATAAAAACAACGTGCCCGTCTGGTACGTGACCGCAGAAAACGAAGGCCACGGCTTTGCAAAAAAGGACAACGCGGACTATTTGTTCTACATGCGCATCAAGTTTTTTGAAGCATATTTGCTGGGTATTTGATGGGCGCAGGACACCCTAAAAATGTTCTCTTTAGATAGTTGAGAAACCACATGACAAATCTTTCAACACAGCGCGTCGCCGTTGTCACGGGTGGCGCGCGTGGTATTGGCCGAGCTATCGGTGAATGGTTTCTCCGACATGACTATAAGGTTGCGTTGCTCGACGTTGACGGGTCGACGCTTGACGCCACGGTTGCGGCTATCGCCCGGCCTGAACACCTCATCGGGGTTCATTGTGACGTGTCTGATCCGGTTCAGGTGGCGCGTTCCGCCGCCGAAGTTGTCGCCAAATTTGGGCGCGTCGATGCGTTGGTGAATAACGCGGGTGTAGCGGTTTTCAAACCGGTATTGGAGACAACCTTCGACGACTGGCGCACGGTAATGGCGACCAATCTTGACGGCGCTTTCTTATGCACTCACGCGTTTGCTGCGCTAATGGTGAAGACAAACGGCGGCGCGGTGGTCAACATTGCGTCCATTTCAGGGCTGCGAGCGAGCACGCTGCGAATCGCCTACGGAACCAGCAAGGCAGCTTTGATTCACATGACCAAGCAGTATGCGGTTGAACTGGGCAATGTGGGTGTGCGGGTCAATGTAATTGCTCCAGGGCCGGTTGAAACCGATATGGCCAGGCTCGTGCACAGCGCGGCCATTCGATCCGATTACTACGACACCATTCCGATGGGCCGCTATGGCACCCCTGAGGAGATGGCCAATGCCGTTGGCTTTCTGTGCAGCGACAACGCCAGCTTCATCAACGGGCAGGTGATCGCAGTTGACGGGGGGTTCGATGCGGCGGGTGTTGGTCTGCCCACGCTACGTCGGGCGTCGCTGGGCGGGTAGCGGGCGTTGATCGTGCCATCGATGTGCTGACTCGCCTCGGCAAGCTCGCCCCGCGGGGTCGTCCATGCCGCGTCAGTGCGCAGATCAGCCCAACCATGCGCAGTCTACTGCCGTGACAGCGTTCGCAAAACGCAGGCGTAAAGCAGATCTGGATCGACAGGCTTCGCTATATGGCCGTTCATACCCGCGTCAAGGCAGTTCTCGCGATCGTCGCTAAAGGCGTTGGCGGTCATGGCCAGAATGGGCACGCTTGAACCCGCGCATGCGCGAATCTCCCGCGTAGCGGCCAGCCCATCCATCAACGGCATTTGCATGTCCATGAGTATCAGGTCGTAGGTGTTCTCGAGGGCCATTTCAACGGCCTCTCGACCGTCGTTGGCGATTTCAACGATCAAGCCCACCGACGTCAACAGCTCGATAGCGACCTCCTGATTGATGGCATCATCTTCGGCAACGAGCACTCGCCGCCCGGTGTGCAATCGGCGTAACTCGCTCTCGACATTGTCTGGCGTGGTCGGCGGCAACGCAATGATGTTCCCAGTTTTGGCGAACATGCGCATTAGCGTGTCATGCAGCGTTGAGAGGGTGACGGGCTTGACCAGTACTGTCTCGAACCGGGCGCCACGCGCGGCTTCGGTCACTGAACTCTTGTCGTCGGGTGTTGTCAGGATGCACGGTGGCGTTTCGGAACCCAGAATTCGTCGAATCGCATACAGCGTTGCAACGCCATCCATGCCATCGAGCGTCCAGTCGATCAGCATCACGTCGTACGACTTGCCGGCAGCTCTGGTTGATTCAACCTGCCGCAAGGCAGCTTCGCCACTGGTCTGGGCGTCGACCTCCATGCCCAGTAATGTCAAGTGTGCACTGATTGCGCTTAACGCTTCAGGCAGGTTATCGAGCAGCAGAACGCGCAATCCGCGAAGCGGTAGCGGCATAGCACGCTCAGCAGCGTCGGCAGCATGGCCAACCCACGCCGTGAACCAGAACGTGCTGCCTACGCCCGGTTCGCTCTCGACGCCTGCGGTGCCGCCCATCAGTGTGGCCAGATGGTGAGTCAGGGCCAATCCAAGCCCGGTGCCGCCGAAGCGTCGAGCGGTAGAACGGTCGAGCTGCTCGAAGGCCGTAAACAGCGCGCCCTTGCTATCGGGCGCAATGCCGATTCCGGTGTCGCGAACCTCGAAGCGCACGAGCAGCCGCTGGCCGTCGTCCGCCAGCACCTCGCCACGCAGGCGAACCCAGCCACGCTCAGTGAACTTCACTGCATTGGCCAGCAGGTTGATCAGCGCTTGCGCCAGATGCCTGGAGTCGCCCTGCATGCGAGCTGGCAGGTGATCGGTATCGAGAATGAGTTCAAGGCCCTTTTCGCTGGCAGCGTGGCTCACCATTTGCAACGCACGTGACAGTAGTTCGTCGCGGCTGAATTCAACATTTTCGAGCAACAACTTGCCCGCCTCAATCTTTGACAAATCGAGGATGTCGTTGATGACCTGCAACAGGTGCTTCGCCGCGACATCGACCTTGCGCAATCGCTCTCTTTGCCGCGAGTCGGCGGTGTCGCGCGACATCAAATGTGTCAGCCCGATGATCGCATTCATCGGCGTGCGGATCTCATGGCTCATGTTGGCCAAAAAGGCGCTCTTGGCCCTAGTGGCAGCTTCGGCTGCATCGCGCGCAATCGTGATATCGGCGTTCGCTAAAAGCAAACGGGATTGCGCGGCCTTTAGCGCGCTGATGTCAAAGGCCATAGAGAAGAACCCGCGCACGGCGCCATCGTTGGCCCGGTCCGGCACGTAGACGATCTGGGCTGCCTCTAAACCGTTAGCGCCTTGGTAGACCCGCTCGAATTGGCGCGGCTGACCGCGCAGTGCCGCCTGAGCGTGCGGCTGTAATTCAAGAACAAGGTCCCGATCGAGAATCTCC
>JAYSUK010000303.1:0-3283 GCA_043719085.1 Burkholderiales bacterium
CAGGCCAAGGCGGCTAAAGACGAGGTAAGGGCGCAGGCGTTGCTCGCCGAGGTCGCGGCGGTGCCTGAAAAGGTCAAGGCGAACGAGGCAGCGCTCGCCGCAGTGCAGGATAAAGTCAACACATTGCTCATGACGATGCCGAACCTGCCGCACGCGAGCGTGCCGGTTGGCAAAGACGAACAGGGCAATGTGGAGCAGCGGCGCTGGGGCACCGCACGAGCGTTTGATTTTGAAGTGAAGGATCACGTCGCTCTTGGAGAGGCGTTGGTCACCAGCGCAGGTGCGCAACTGGATTTCGAAGCGGGCGTGAAACTCTCGGGTGCGCGCTTTACGGTGATGAAAGGCCCGCTCGCGCGCATGCATCGTGCGTTGTCGCAATTTATGCTCGACACGCATGTAAACGAACACGGCTTCACCGAGTGCTACGTGCCCTACATCGTCAATGCTGAATCAATGACCGGCACCGGGCAGTTGCCGAAATTTGAAGACGATTTGTTCAAGGTGCCGATGCCGGGTAACGATGACGAGGAAGGCGGCGAGGTAAAAAATCGCTATCTGATCCCCACCTCGGAAGTCTCGCTCACTAATCTCGTGCGAGATACCATGGTGCCGCTCGACGCGCTACCCATGCGCCTTACCGCGCATACGCCGTGCTTTCGCTCGGAGGCCGGCAGCTACGGGCGCGACACGCGCGGCATGATTCGCCAGCATCAGTTTGACAAGGTGGAGATGGTCTACATCACCAAACCTGAAGAATCGAACGCGATGCTTGAAGAGATGACGGGTAACGCCGAAAAAATTCTGCAAAAACTTGGTCTACCGTATCGTGTGATGCTGCTGTGCACCGGCGACATGGGCTTCGGTGCGACCAAGACTTACGACCTTGAAGTGTGGCTACCCGCGCAAAACACCTATCGCGAAATTTCGAGCTGCTCGAATTGCGAAGGCTTTCAGGCGCGGCGAATGGGCGCACGCTACAAAAACGCAGCGGGCAAGAACGAGCCAGTGCATACGTTGAACGGCTCAGGGCTCGCGGTCGGCCGCACGCTGGTGGCGGTGATTGAGAATTATCAAAACGCCGACGGTTCGATCACCGTGCCGCAAGTGCTGCGCCCTTACATGGGTGGCGTCGATTTGATTCGGTAGCGCTTTTGTAGGAGCGGCTCCGCAGCGACCCGTGCATTGCGCTCAGCCGCAGATTGCCGCGTTGCCGCGCATCCATGCTGCGTGCTCCCACGCAACGTTCGGTTGCGCGAGCGCGATGAGTGGACTGCTTCGACGCCAGAATTCATCGCCTCGTCAGCACGACGCAACGCCGTGCTTGCTAAGCGCCCCGCCGCCGCGACCGGCTCTATTCGATCTTGAGCCCAGTCCTCTCGATGATGCGCTTCCAGGTCAGTTGCTCTTTCTTGATAAACGCCGAGAACTGCTCTGGCGTGCCGCCGCCGGTGCGCGCGTCGTCTTTGGCGAAACGTGAAGTAATGGTGCTAGCTTTCAGGGCCTTGTCAGTGGCAGCAGCGATTTTGTCGATGATGGCTTTAGGGGTTTTGGCGGGCACCAGAATGCCGTACCACTGCGACGTTTCGAAGTCTTTGTAACCACTCTCGTCGACCGTCGGAACGTTGGGCAGCGACGCCATGCGATCATGCGACCCAACGGCCAGCGCGCGCAGCTTGCCCGCATCGATTTGACCCTTGAGCGCCGGTGCGCCGGTGAAGGTTGCGTCCACGCGACCGCCGAGAATGTCTTGCAACATCGGGCCGGTGCCTTTGTATGGCACGTGAATCATTTTGATGCCGCTCTCGGCCATGAAATATTCCATCGCCAGATGGCCCGATGAACCGTTGCCTGCCGAGCCGTATGTCAGCGTATCGGGCTTCGCTTTGGCCAGCGCCACCAGCTCTTTCAGCGTCGTCGCTTTCACGCTCGGGGTGACGGCGAGAATGTTCGGAACACGGGCAAGCAGGATCACCGGCGCAAACTCTTTGTTCACGTCATATGGATGCTTGGGCATCGCGAACGGATTGACGGCGAGCGTGCCGACGTGACCGAGGATCAACGTGTGACCGTCGGGCTCGGCTTTCGACACCTCTTACATGGCAATCACGCCAGCGCCGCCCGGTTTGTTTTCAACGAACACGGTCTGCCCGATGCTGGTAGAGAGCTCCTGCGCGACTGCGCGGGCGACGATTTCGCTGGTGCCGCCCGGTGCGAAGGGCACGACGAAGCGAACCGGTTTAGTGGGCCATTGTTGGGCTTGTGCAGCAAGAGCAAAGCACGCGATGAATGCGGTGGAGGCAGTACGAATCATGGTTGTAAATTCTTGTTAGCTCGAGGGTTAGTCGAGAGAGATGCCGCGCTCTTTGACGAGCCTGGCCCAGAGGGTTGTTTGTTGACGGATAAACTGCTGTGCTGCGTCCGGCTTTGCCGTTTTCGTCTCGCCACCGAGTTGTGCGATGCGTGCCGCAACGTCCGCAGATTCGAGGGTTTTTTGTAGGGCCGCCGCAATTCTGGCGACGATGGCATCAGGGGTGCCGGCGGGCGCAAACAGTGCATTCCACTCATACACCTCGTAACCGGCAATGCCCGCCTCGGCCATCGTTGGCACGTCCGGAAGAATCGGCGAACGCTTGCCACTGGTCACCGCCAGTGGCAACAATTTGCCCGCTTTGACGTGTTGCAATGTCGACGCCAAATTGCCAAAGAAAAGTGGCACTTGCCCGCCGATTACATCGTTCAACGCAGGCGCGCCGCCTTTGTACGGCACATGCAGCATGTCAACCCCCGCGGCTGATTCAAACATGGCGCCGGCGAGATGTTGCGCCGAGCCGTTTCCTGATGAAGCGTACGAAACTGCGTGCTTCTTCGTTTTGCCAGCGGTCACCACGTCCTTCACCGACTTCGCACTGAAACCAGGGTTGGCAAGCAATACATTGGGAAATAGTGCGATCACGCCGATGGGCCGAAACGCCTTTTCGCTATCGTACGGGAGTTTCGCAAACAGGGCCGGATTCACTGCAAACGATGACGCATCGAGCATCAACGTGTAGCCGTCCGGTGCGGACTTGGCCACCGCGCTGGCACCGATCTGCCCGCTTGCCCCCGGTTTGTTTTCAACGACCACTGGCTGCCCTAGCGCCTCACCAAGTTTGGGTGCAATGAGTCGCGCCATCGCGTCAGCGCCACCGCCAGCGGGATAGGTGACAACCAACGTGATCGGTTTTGCTGGCCACGTCTGCGCGTGCGCGTCGGCAATGCCGAATACCGCAATGGCACCAAGCGC
>JAYSUK010000304.1:0-9252 GCA_043719085.1 Burkholderiales bacterium
CTTGGAGTGTTTGACAGGCCGCTGGTTGTCTGTGCTCGTGGGCGGGCGTGTTATGCGCTACTTGCCAAAACTAATCCAAAAATGATAGCGCTAACATGAAATGTAAACTATTTTGGAATTACGTCAAATCGGGGTTACCCGCGAGCCTTCGCTCAGCTGTGCAGCTGAGTACTGTCCACAATCGCATTGGCCACCCCTGCACACGTCCGAAGTCGGCGTCCAACAAAACCTGTCGTTCGCAACACTAGAATAAGCAGGCAGAAGTGTGATGTCCAACAATGGTGATAGAAAAAAGGGGGCGTATGACCACGCAACAGGTACCGCGCACCATGCGCCGAAGTCGTAGTCTGGCGGTTGACCTGGTGGATACGCTGCAGGCGCGAATCAAGGATGGAACCTACGCGACCGGAATGCGCATGCCGACCGAGGCGGAAATCATGGCCGAGCACGGTGTGAGCCGAACTGTCGTGCGCGAGGCGGTGTCACGATTGCAGCAGGCGCGGCTGGTCGTGACCCAGCATGGAATTGGCAGCTTCGTCAGCGAAACCTTACCCGAAGAGCAGGGCTTTCGCATCGATCCTGTGGACGTTGAAACGGTGGTTGATATCGTCAACGTGCTGGAGCTTCGCGTGAGCCTTGAAACAGAATCGGCCGGGCTCGCCGCCTCGCGCCGAAATTTGCGCCAGCTGACTGAAATGCACAACGCGATCAGTGAATTCGAAAATTGCGCCGCGGTCGGAGCCGATACACTGGAGGCCGATTTCAGGTTTCATCTGGCCATTGCTGAGGCTACGCAAAACCCGCATTTCTTCGAGCTGATGCGTCACCTGGGCACTACGGTAATCCCGCGGGCTCGCGTCAACTCGCCGCAGCTTGCCAAAGAAGAAAAGAGCGCCTATCTTGATCGCGTCAACCGTGAACACAAGATGATTTACGACGCCATCGAACGGCAAGAGCCCGACTCAGCGAGGGCTTCCATGCGCGTGCATTTGACTAATAGCCGCGAGCGATTGCGCCGGTTTGCTGAAGAGTCGTAGCCGGCTTGCTTTGACCGCAATCGCGGCTGGAGCGGTTACAACCGTGATGCCGGTACCCAGTTAGCGCGGCAAGCTCCACGCGGGCACAAAGCCCGTCCATAAAACGGCCAGAATGTTCGCGTGTCGTGCATGCGTGCGTGCGTGCGCTGCGACCGCTCCCTACGCGGCGGTGATCTCGCCGCTTTAGCTGCTTTTTTCAACGGCTGGTTTTGCGCTCGTCGTTGCTCCAACCCCACACAAAACCTATCCTCGCTGCCTTTCGTCGGTGATCTAACAGAACAGATGTCAGACATATGATGTCTGTGATATATTTTTATTGAAGGCGTTGCCGCTACGGCGCGACGCAAGGCATTCGCATTAGAGCTGTGTGGAGGGATGACACTCCTAAGCGGCGTTGAAATGCGTACCAATAGGCAAGCGCTACGAGCGGGGCTGCGTGCTGCGAACACAGCAAGCAGCCCACGTAGCAAAAGAATCGTCACAAAAAGGAGGAGAGACCCATGAAGCATGACAAGAGATTTTTGTTGTCGCCTATGACGCCAGTGGCCCTGGCGGTACTGACCATCATGGGCCAGGCTTCGGCGCAGCAAGCACCCACAGCGCCCGCTTCGCCAGCGTCTTCAACGACAGCCGCCGCCGTCGAAACCGTTGTGGTTACCGGTTTTCGCGCCTCGCTGGAAAGCGCGCTAAACAAGAAGCGTGAAGACAACGGAATCGTAGACGTGATCAAAGCCGAAGACATCGGCAAATTCCCAGACACCAACCTCGCAGAATCGCTGCAACGCATTCCTGGGGTGGTGATTGATCGTGATGCGGGCGAGGGTCGCAACATCACCGTACGCGGGCTCGGTCTTGACTTCACGCGGATTCGCATCAACGGCATTGAGGCGCAAGCGACCACCGGTGGCACTGACAGTTCGGGTGGCAACAACCGTTCACGCGGCTTTGACTTCAACGTCTTCGCCTCTGAACTCTTCAACTCGATCACGGTTCGCAAAAGCTCTTCTGCTGATGTTGATGAAGGCTCGCTTGGTGCAACCGTTGATCTCGAAACTGCGCGTCCGTTTGACGCTAAAGGTTTCCGCTCCAGCGTGTCGGCTAAGGCTCGCTACAACGATCTGTCCGGGAAAGTTGATCCGCGCGTTGCCTTCCTGCTCTCGAACACGTGGGGCGACGGAAAGTTTGGTGCGCTCGTCTCTGGCGCGTATTCCAAGCGCGGTGTTCTTGAGGAAGGCTTCAGCACCGTGCGATGGGATAACGGCCCATCGTCTGGCGGTTGGTGCGCTCCGATGGGCGTAACTCCCGCGAACCCGACTACTTCCACTGCAACCACGTGCGGACCGGCGGCCCAAGGTGTTGCGCGCCTGCCCAACACGCCTGCGAACGTCGCCGCGTACAACGCGGCCAGCGATGCCGCAAATTTTCATCCGCGACTGCCTCGGTATGGTCGCCTCACTCATGACCAGGACCGCGTCGGTCTAACCGGATCTTTCCAGTTCAAACCATCGGATTCGACGTTGCTGACGTTTGACATGTTGTTCTCAAAGCTGGACGCAACGCGGCAAGAAGACTTTCTGCAGGCCATCTCGTTCAGTCGCTCTGCCGCTCAGGGCGGTAAGCCGCAGACCAGCGTGGTCGACACGGCGTACGGCCCGAACGGAGCATTGCTCTACGGCACTTACAACGGCGTTGACATCCGCTCGGAATCGCGTTTCGACAAGCTCTCCACCACCTTCACGCAACCCAGTTTGACGCTTGCGCAGTCGATTGGTGACGCGATCAAGCTCAATGCCAAGATCGGCCGTGCCGATTCGAAGTTCCGTAACCCGATTCAGACCACCACCACGCTTGATGCTTTGAACGTCAACGGCTACAGCATTGACTTTCGCGGCAATGATCGCCTGCCCAGCATCAAATATCCGTTCGATGTAACGCAGACCGGCGGTGCCTTGACCATCGTCGGCGTGCCACAAGTAGTTACAGGAACACAGCCCACAACGGTGACCAACACCACCACCAGTGAGATCCGAATTCGCCCGCAAGGTGCGAACAATCGCATCGATCTGGCCCACGTTGATGCAGCGTGGGAGGCGGTACCGGACAAGCTCACCTTCAAGGCCGGTGGCGATTACAAAAAGTATGCATTTGATACGTTTGAGTTTCGTCGTATCAACCAAAGCGATACGATTTTTGCGCCACCTGCGGGCACGTCAATTGGCAGCCTGACCACGACGCTCACCGGATTTGGCAGCGGACAAAGCTTGCCTGCGGGCACGCCTACGTCTTGGGTCATTCCAAACCTTCCTGCAATCGCTCAGGCCTACAACATCTATTGCAATTGCATCGTCAGTGGCCCAGCAGGCGGTCCGGGAGATTTCACGCTGTCGTCCATCACCAACGGCAATGCGCGCGGCAACAACCGCTCAGTCACCGAGACGGACACCGGCGGCTTTCTGATGGCGGACTTTGCTCATGAGGCATTTGGCAGACCGTTTCGTGGCAATTTCGGCGCTCGGTACGTGCAAACGAAGGCAGTTGCTTCGGGCTATCAATCCACGGGCGGTGGTTCTCTGGTCACAGTGACCAATAGCTACAACGATTTTCTGCCGTCGGCCAACATAGCGTTTGATGTGACCAAAGATTTCATCGTGCGTTTCGCTGCGGCGAAGGTGATGACCCGTCCACAGCTGGGCTTCTTGAGCCCGGGCGGCACCATCGCCACCACAGGCAATCTGACGATCACCAGCGGCAATCCGTTGCTTAAACCGTTCCGCGCGAAAACGCTGGATGCGAGCTTTGAGTGGTACCTCGCCAAAAATTCGTTGATTGGTGTTGGCCTGTTCCACAAGGACATAGGCACCTACATCCAGAGTCTTCGCGTCAACGTTCCGTACAACCAGACCGGTCTGCCCCTGTCGTTGCTGCCATCGAATTTCAGCGGTAGCGAAGTGTTCGCGGTCACCACACCGATCAACACCAACGGTGGCAAGCTGAGCGGATTCGAGATCAACTATCAACAACCGTTCACCTTCCTGCCGGGCAAAGGAAAAAACTTCGGCGCGTTGGTGAACTACACCTTCGTGAAATCAAAAATCGCCTACGCGGTTTCGCCGACGAGCACGATGACCATTACCGATGACCTCATCAACTTGTCGCCCAATTCATTTAACGCAACGCTTTACTACGACGACGGCAAGTTCAGCGCGCGACTTTCGGGTTCGTATCGCAGCGGGTTCCTGCAGGCCGTTCCGGCGACCAACAACAACGACGTCTCCGGAAAAAACAGCACAATCAATGTGGACGCATCACTGTCGTACAAGGTCAACAAAAACCTTGAGTTCACGCTCGAGGCAGTCAACCTGACCAATCAGGCGAACGATCAATACATCAGCAGCCAACGCAACAGCTCGGTGGTCAATCACGTCACTGGCCGTGAATACATGGCAGGTGTGCGCTACAAGTTTTGATTGTCATGGTCTGCGGCCCTCTCTCGCGGGAGTTAGCCGCAGTTGTGCAAATTGTGATTCACAGATCTGCTGTATGAACATTTGTTTTTTGTTCGGTGCTTTCATCATGCCGGCCCTCGTTGCTTCGGTTGTCGCGGCACCAACCGCTGCGGCCGCGGAACCTGAATCCGCTCGCATCATTCTGGTCGGTGATTCCACGATGGCGACTCGCACGGGTTACGGCGACGCTCTGTGCTCGCTGTTCCAAACCAACGTCAAGTGCATCAATCTCGCACGAGGTGGCCGCAGCTCGATGAGCTTTCGCGCTGAGGGTTTGTGGGACAACGTGATGACTCTTTTGCGCAATCCAGAGTCAGCCGGCAAGACCTACGTCTTAATTCAATTTGGTCACAATGACCAACCCGGAAAACTTGGGCGCTCCACCGATCTGGCCACAGAATTTCCCGTCAACATTGCACGCTATGTTGATGAGGTAATGAGCGTCGGCGGCGTGCCTGTGCTGGTCACGCCCCTCACCCGACGTACGTTCAAGGGCGGTGAGCTGCTCAACGACTTGGTGCCGTGGGCCGACGCGATGCGCCGAGTGGCGAAAGGCAAATCTGCGCCGTTGCTCGAGCTCAACGCAAAAAGCGCGGCAGCAGTCAGTTTGATGGGCAGCAGCGAGGCGAACACACTAGCCGAAGAACCGCCGCCACCGCTCCCGGCAGCAGCAACCGTCATCTTGGACTCCGCAATGGCAGAGCCGAACGTCGCCGCAAAGAGTCGATTTGACTACACCCACCTTGGCGCAAAAGGGGCGGCGCTGTTCTCAAGAATGATGGTCCGTGAACTCGTGGAAACCGTACCGGCACTGATCACGCAGGTTCGCAGCGATGCGTTGAGGTAGGCGTTAATTGCCTTTGACTGGCGCCAGCGCAAATTCAGTGGCGCGGTGCCGGTGTGGAAGTGCTCATTGAAAAGTTGCCTCCCCCACGCGAACTCGCGCCATCGTCTGACACACAAGCGAATTGGAGCGCTCTAAGCTTGCTTTGAAGCGTCAGTTCGCACAGTCGCGTCGGCTTGCTGCTGACCGAAGTGGCCGAGCCGCCGCGCCGCTGGCAATCAAGCCAGCGCAGCCAATGAGAGAAACACTATGAGCAGCAACGCAGGACTGTGGATCGACCACAAACACGCCATCATCGTATTTTCAGGCACCAACGCGGAGAACGCTGAAGGTACAGACGAAACCAAACGGATCGAGTCTGGTATGGAAAAGCACGTCCGCTTCTCGGGTCACGCCGCAAACGAAGGCGGTGCGGAAGACAAACGTGATCGCCAGTTTGCAAAGCACCTCGATCAATATTACGACGAGGTGATTGCGCAGTTGAACGGTGCAAAATCCATTTTGATTTTTGGGCCGGGCGAAGCACGCGGTGAGTTTAAGAAGCGGCTTGAGACCAAGGGCCTGGGCGAATGTATCGTCGGTGTTGAAGCGGCTGACAAAATGACCGACAACCAGATTGCAGCCAAGGTGCACGCGCATTACAAAAATGTAGCGTGAGCTTTGCGCACGTGCGGGCGATCGCTTGGCGTTCAGTGCCGCTTGACGTGCCGACAAACGCAGAGCCCAACAGCCGGGTCGCGCCACTGACCAGTGCTTCTCGGGGTCCAGGCAGGTGGCATGCGCTGATTTAAGGCTCAATCCCTTCTCCGGAGCGGCGAGTGATGCAGCGCCGCCCAGAACGTACATAACTGACCCTAATCAAGCGTGCATGACTCGTGAAATCCCTATACGCGATACGCGTGGTCAGGGCCGATAATGGATTGACGGAATAATGCCATGCATGGTGCGGTGGCGTCGACTTGGGGAGCTTTTTTCATGCAACGTTTTGTCCGTCATGCAGCCATCAACGCAATCGCAGCATTTGCATTCTTGGCGGCGATGGCCACCGTCTTCTTGCCCGGCGCGGCATCCGCGCAGGCCTATCCGAATAAGCCCATCAAGTGGATCGTGCCGTATCCGCCTGCGGGCACGACCGACGTGCTGGCGCGCATCGTCGCGCAGTCGCTTTCTGAGAGCCTCGGGCAGCAGGTGGTGGTCGAAAACAAGGCAGGCGGGGGCAATAACATTGGCACCGAGTTTGTGGTGAACGCGCCGCCAGATGGCTACACGATGCTGCTGGTGAATCCGGCCAACGGCATCAACGCGTCGCTCTACAAAAAACTGTCATTCAATTTCATTCGCGACATCGCACCGGTTGCGGGCTTGGTGCGCACGCCCAACGTGATGGTGGTCACCAACGGTCTGCCGGTGAAGACGGTGGCTGAGTTCATCGCCTATTGCAAGGCCAACCCGAGCAAGGTCAACATGGCGTCGTCAAGCAGCGGCACGTCGACGCACTTGTCGGGCGAGCTGTTTAAGTCGATGACCGGTTGCAGCATGGTGCACATTCCGTACAAAGGCGCCGGCCCGGTGCTTGCCGATTTGATTGGTGGTCAGGTGCAGGTTTTTTTCGACAATTTGCCCTCGTCGGCCGGACACATCAAAGGCGGCAGCATCCGCGCGCTGGCGGTCACGTCTGCTGCACGGGAGCCGTCGTTCCCAGACTTGCCTACGGTGGCAGACATGGTGCCCGGTTATGAGGCCACTGCCTGGTTTGGTGTGGGCATGCCGAAAGGCACACCGCGCGAAGTTATCGACAAGATGAACGCCGCAGTCAACAAGGCGCTGGCCGAACCAAAAATGCGCGAGCGCCTTGCGCAATTGGGCGGCGCACCGATCCCCGGCACGCCCGAAGATTTCGCCAAAACGATCGCTGCTGAAACCGAAAAATGGGCCAAGGTGGTAGCTTTGTCCGGGGCGACGGTGGATTAATTAGATTCGCCGGTTCAGCATCAGCTTTTTCTTCAGTGCCCCGCTGAGTAGGGGGCTGACGCCGATTTGTTAATAAGTCGAGTTTGCATTTAAACAGCGCAGCGCCCCTATATACATTGGGTTGTGGCGTGAAGTTGTTACGAACGAAGGCTGGCGCCTACACCCGAAATCCGTTGCGTTTGCTGAGATGTGGATGGCGCGGCGCAACAAGGGCGCAAGCGCTTTGAAATGCTCACTGGTTTCAAAGTTGCCAACCACGCAGCACTTTCGCCGCCGTGTAATCCACCGCCTGCGCGTCAGTCAGTTGCCGTCGTTTGCTGTTGATCAAGGCACCAGGCCCGGTGTTTTTGTATTCGAAAAAGCGCGAATCCTCGGGCAAAAAGACCGTGCGATCCGGGCCACTCTTTTGTTGCCCAGTCATAGAGAACCAGCCATCGACCATGATGTGATCGTCCATGAAACATTCGATAAACACACTGCTTCCAATTGCATTGGGATCGGCGTAGCGACCGTCAGGCATAGTGACGGCGGGGTGCCATGGTCTGCCGAGCGCCGTGGAATTGGCGGGCACCAGCGCGCTCTCCCTTAGCAGCTTGCAGCCGAGGAATACCAGGCCGAATTGATCGCGAATCTGGGTGCTGGGGGCCGTGATGTAGCCGATGGGATAAACATTGAGCTTGGTGCGCGGACGGGTCACAATTTCGCACGTTTCAAATACGGCCTGAGCAGCCCCAAAAATGAAGTCGACACCACCGCTGATCGTGCAATTCCGGAAATGGTTGCGACCCGCATCGACGAAGAGGGTGTCTTGATGTCCGGTGATCGTGACATTGGTGAAACGCGCGCGGTCTGAGCCGCCCGTCGTCATGAGGGCGACCGCTTGCGGGTCATTGGTTCGTGTCGCGTCCGTGGCGGGTTTGCCATCGTTACCCAGATAGTCGAAGCCGTTGTCGATGGTCAGGTTGGTGGCTGCGAAGTCGGGCGCATGCACGCTAAGCGTTGCGCACCCGAAAGTTGTCCAGTTTGCTCGCGAACCCGTGGCACCGGGTTTGACCTGGCCTGCGTATGCATCGAAAGTGAGAACGGTTTTGGCGCGGCTCTCGCCAACGAGGTGAATATTGGGCTTAACGACATCCAGTTTTTCGTAGTAACGGCCGTTGCGCACATGTATGCGCCATGGCGATCTGGACTCAGCTGGAGCGGCATCCAGCGCCAGTTTCAGCGTTTTGTACGTTGACACGCCGCCACTAGCTGTGCCGCTTTTTCCACTGAAGCCGGCATCCACGATGGCATCGAACCGTGTGTGGATCGTTGCAGCGGTGGTGCAACCGTGTAGCGTGATGGAGAGCGCAATGGAGGCACCTGCGGTCAAACAGAAGCGACGATTTGTGTCCATGGTTGTTCTTTTCGATTTCGGTGTTAAAAGACGTCAGACATCTTATGAGAATGATACACTTCGTTTGAGTCGTTCAGAACGTAGAAAAAAGATCAATCCTTAGCTACGAACGACGAAGGAGAAGAGTGTGGTTTACGAATCCCCGGCGCAGCACAAAAACGCGGTTTGCAGCTCTGCGTCGGCGCACGCTTAAGCGAAAAGCGAAAAGCGAAAAGCGAAAAGCGACATGCGATTAGCGAATCTGAATGCATCATTCTTGTCGATCAACAAATTGACACGTGAGTTGATCCATGTATGAAAACAGGCGGCTTGGGCTGCTGTACGTGTTGCCGTTTGCCATTGGAGTGGCGCTGTTCAAGCTGTTCCCGTTCATCATGTCGTTCGCACTGTCTTTCACGCAGTACGACCTGATCGAGGCACCAAAGTACATCGGGCTGGATAACTACACGGAAATGTTCACCACCGACAAGCTGTTCCCGAAATCGCTCGGGGTCACGC
>JAYSUK010000305.1:0-29707 GCA_043719085.1 Burkholderiales bacterium
CCGATGCTGGTGGCGACCGAATTCACGCCATGGGTGATGTTTGACGCACAGTCGCTTAAATCAACGAAAAAATTCCTGAGCGATTTCTTCCCGCCGAAGATCGAAGGCGAATTCATGGCGATGGTGGTGCGCGAAACATGGCGCACCGTCGCCATTGCGACTGCCGGGGTCGCCATTGCCCTCGTGGTGGCGATACCGCTCGCTTTAATTTCAGTGCGCGTGCTCTCAGTGTCAGGACTGACCGGACGCATGAACGCGCTGCCCGCTCTGGTGCGCTACGCGATTCGCGCACTGTTGGTTCTGTTGCGCAGCGTGCCTGAATTGATATGGGCGCTAGTGTTCGTTCGCGTGGTCGGCTTGGGGCCGACGGCAGGCGTGCTCGCCATTGCACTCACCTATGGCGGCATGCTCGGCAAAGTCTACGCCGAGATTTTGGAGAGCGGCGAGCCGCACGCGACAACTTCCCTACTCAAAAACGGTAGCGGCCGTTTGCAAGCGTTTTTCTACGGTTTGCTACCGCAAAATGCAGCTGAGCTGACGAGCTATACCGTATACCGGTGGGAGTGTGCCATTCGCTCATCGGCCGTACTCGGATTCGTCGGCGCGGGTGGCCTCGGGCAGGAGATGGACAACTCGATGAAGATGTTTAACGGCTCCGAGGTCGCCACGATGCTGCTGGTGTTCATCGCGCTGGTTTGGCTGGCGGATTACGCGAGTGCGTGGTTACGCAAGAGCCTCGCATGAAAGTAGCAGAGCCCACCCTGCCAACGCTGAACGTGCCACCCCCCATGTTCGATGCACGCTGCAAGGCGTGCTGGTTCATATTCGGTTTGATCTGCCTCACCATTGCGAGCTTCATCACGCTCGATCTGCAATTCGCAAAATTCTTCTCCACCGATTCGATGCGCAGGATGGGCAAGTTCATCGGTGAACTGCTCACGCCGACCGCTGACCCTGTATTTTTGAAGAAGCTGGCGATAGCGTCGTTCGAGACGCTCGCGATGTCGGCACTCGGCACCATCCTCGCCGCATTCTTTGGCCTCTTGCTCGCCTTGCCTGCCAGCAAAACGCATGACGGTGACCGCGCGTTTTGGCGCGAGCCCACCCGCTTGTTGCTCAACGCGTTGCGCTCCATCCCCGAGCTGGTGTGGGCCGCGTTGCTGCTGATTGCGGCGGGTTTGGGCCCGCTCGCAGGCACGCTCGCGCTCGCGCTTCACACCACGGGCGTGCTCGGGCGCCTGTTCGCTGAGGCCGTGGAAAACGCGCCACAATCCGCCGCCTTTGCGCTCAGAACGCGCGGCGTGCGCGAGGGGCGAGTGTTCCTCTATGCCACGCTGCCACAGGTCTTGCCGCAGCTGATGAGCTACTCGTTGTATCGCTGGGAAAACAACATCCGCGCCGCAGCGATATTGGGTGTGGTCGGTGCCGGGGGCCTTGGGCAAATGCTCGCCTTCCACATGGGGCTGTTTCAAATGGCCGAAACCAGTTCGATATTGATTGCGATGATCTTGCTGGTGGCCATCGTCGATGTCGCGAGCTATGGTTCGCGGCGGCTTATGCAGCGTTAGCCGGCATAGGCCGGCTGACAACCGCTGGTATCGAGCGTGGTCAAACCAAATCAAAGCGATCCAGGTTCATCACTTTGTTCCACGCCGCCACGAAGTCACGCACGAACATGTCCTGCGAATCGCTGCATGCATAGACCTCTGCGATGGCCCTTAGTTGTGAGTTCGAACCAAAGACCAGATCGACCACCGTTGCTGTCCACTTGACGTTGCCGGACACGCGATCAAGCCCTTCCAGCACACCTTCCGAGGTCGCAGATTTCTGCCATTTCGTGCTCATGTCGAGCAGGTTCACGAAGAAATCGTTGCTCAACGTTTCTGGACGCTGGGTAAACACACCATGCTTGGCCTGGCCGACGTTCGCGTTTAACGCGCGCATACCTCCCAGCAATACCGTCATTTCGGGCGCGGTGAGGTTCATCAGGTTGGCACGATCAATCAGCAATTCAGCCGCGGGAATTGAGTGTCCCCGTTTGATGAAGTTGCGGAATCCATCGGCAGATGGCTCGAGCGGCGCGAATGAGTGAACATCGGTTTGCTCCTGAGACGCATCGGTGCGCCCCGGTGTGAACGGAACGGTTACGTCATGACCCGCCTTCTTCGCCGACGCCTCGACCGCTGCACAACCAGCGAGCACAATCAAATCAGCCAACGAGATTTTCTTGTTGTTGGCCTGCGCACTGTTGAAGTCTTTCTGGATACCTTCCAGCGTTTGCAGCACCGAGGCCAATTGTGCAGGCTGATTAGCTTCCCAGTCCTTTTGTGGTGCCAAGCGAACGCGTGCCCCGTTGGCTCCGCCGCGCTTGTCGCTGCCACGGAAGGTTGCCGCCGATGCCCAAGCCGTGGAAACCAGTTGCGAGACAGACAGGCCGGACGCCAGTACCTTGGCCTTCAACGCGGCAATGTCGTTCTCGCCAACCAATTCATGATCGACGGACGGCACCGGGTCTTGCCAAATCAACTGGCCTTTTGGCACGAGCGGCCCAAGGTAGCGCGCAATCGGCCCCATATCGCGGTGCGTCAGCTTGTACCAGGCCTTGGCATACGCCTCTGCAAACTCTTGCGGGTTCTGGTGGAAGTGCCGTGAAATCTTTTCATAGATTGGGTCTACACGCATCGCCATGTCGGCGGTGGTCATCATCGGCGCGTGGCGCGTGGCTTGATCGTGGGCATCCGGCACCGTTCCCGCTGCTGCGGCATCTTTCGGTGTCCATTGGTGTGCCCCAGCGGGACTCTTCGTCAACTCCCACTCGTAGCCAAACAGATTGTCGAAATAGCCCATGTCCCACTGGATAGGGTTGTTGGTCCAAGCACCCTCAATACCGCTGGAAATCGTGTGGACACCCTTTGCGCTGCCAAAACTGCTGGTCCAGCCTAGGCCTTGCTCGGTGATGTCAGCGCCCTCGGGGGCTGGTCCCTTGTGCTCTTCAGAGGCCGCGCCGTGAGATTTTCCGAAGGTGTGGCCACCGGCAGTCAATGCGACTGTTTCGTAGTCGTTCATCGCCATGCGGGCGAAAGTCTCGCGAATGTCGCGTGCTGAAGCGACGGGATCGGGGTTGCCATCCGGGCCTTGCGGATTGACATAGATCAAGCCCATCTGCACGGCAGCCAGTGGTTGCTCCAGTTCGCGATCGCCGGTGTAGCGCTTGTTGTCAAGCCATATGGCTTCCGGGCCCCAGTAAATCTCTTCGCCTGGTTCCCACACGTCTTCTCGCCCGCCCGCGAAGCCCACCATTTTCAGCCCCATCGACTCCATGGCGACGTTGCCGGTCAACACCATTAAATCAGCCCAGGAAATTTTGCGACCGTACTTCTGCTTGATCGGCCACAGCAAACGGCGCGCCTTGTCGAGGTTCACGTTGTCCGGCCAGCTATTGAGCGGCGCAAAGCGCTGCGTGCCAAAGCCCGCGCCGCCGCGACCGTCGCCGATACGATAAGTCCCAGCGCTGTGCCACGCCATGCGCACGAAAAACGGGCCGTAATGACCGTAGTCGGCAGGCCACCAGTCCTGCGAATCGGTCATCAACGCATGCAGGTCGTTGACCACAGCGTGCAAGTCGAGGCTCTTGAATGCTTCGGCATAGTTGAACGCTTTTCCCATCGGGTTCGAGAGGTCAGAATGCTGCTGCAAGATTTTCAGGTTCAGCTGATTGGGCCACCAGCTCGCGTTACCTCGACCGCCTGCAACTGTGGGTTTGAGAGCGGCATGTGGAAACGGACATTTTGCTTCGGCTGACATGGTTTGTACCTTAGTTCTGATTCGATAACGCAATGAGTATAGACGCTTAAAAAGTACATATTAACGACTATTTCCACTCACAGTAATCGTACGACCCGAGACCCGCACCTACGAAAAAGTCATCGCCAGACGTAGGGTGGGCACCCCGTGCCCACCGAGGCGTCGCGTTGCCGAATGGCCTGTTCTGCGGCGCGTTGGTGGGCAGAGGCTGCCCACCCTACAAAAAATCACCTCCACCTAAACGTCAAAATCGCATCTAAGCTTGAATCCTCTTTGCCTGCTTGCGCGCGCACTGTGATGCGTTGCGAAAAGCGATAGATCAGTTGCACCGCTCCGGCACCACCGGCAAGCCCTTGTTCATAACCAACATACACCTTGTCAGAGATCTGTTTGCCGACGGTAATCACGACATCTTTCGTACTGCTGCCGTTGGCTTGACGAATTGACAGTGTGTCGAGCCCAAGCTTGCTGCTGAAACTGCCGCCGCCTTCACCGGACAAAAGCGCGATCGCGGCGGTCTGAATCAGCGCGGTTTCATCGCGACCCAGCTCATCAAAATTGCGCCCCAGCACCAGCATCGCCAGCTTGTCGGTGTCGCTGCGTTCGGGCGACGCGTAGAGTTTGATGCGTGGTTGAAGCGCCGTTCCCGTGATCGACACACCAACCCGATCATCATTGTCGCGATTCGGGCGCAGCGCCAAAATATTCAGCACTGGATTGTTGAGCGGCCCAACAAAGCGCACCGAGCTGCGCTCCACGTTCAGCTTCTGCCCGTACGCTTCGTATCGCCCGTCCTCGGCGCGAATATTTCCGACGGCTGTCAAAGCACCACCCGGCGTTGTCAACGTTAAATCGCCCGCTAGCCGCGTTTCGATGCCGCGCCCGATGAGGCGCAAATCGCGGCCCAGATTAACCACCAGATTCATCGTCACTTTCGGTGCAGTGCTCGCCCCAACCGAGCGCGGTGTATCGCTCTTGCGCACCACCACCACGTCTTCGGACAGCGTCGGCGCGCCGACTTGTGTGATGTCAATCAGTCCGCGATCCACCGTTAACTTGCCACTGATCAGCACCTGCCTGGCCGCTAACGACAGTTCAGCCTGACCGCTGATGTCGACTCGTCGATCTACGCGCGACAGCGCTGCAAATTGCTCGAAAACCGCGTTCATCAAAAATGGCGATTTACCATCCACCGGCCCTTGCCCGTTAATGCGCACACTGCCTTTTCCGGCCTGTGCGGTCACGTTTTCCAGTCGCAAGGTGCTGCCATCAAACGCGACTCGCCCTTGACCACGCGTAATGTCAACGCCGTCCACCGGATTGCGCAAGCTCGCGTTGGCAAGCAGCAGCGCGCCGCTCACTTTGGGCTCGCCCAGCGAACCACCGAGGCTCGCACTGCCATTGATGCCCCCGCCCACGCGCCAACCGGTCGGCAACAAACTGTTCCACACCGACAGGTCGTCCATCCGTGCCACCACATTGCCCGTCAGCGCCGACGCCGCAGATGGAACGCCCCCCGTCTCCGACGCGCGAACACTCGCGTTAGCCTCCGCGCGACCCAGCCGCTGGCCTTCGCCGATAAACGCAAGCTGCCACATATTCGCATCAACTTTCAGCCGGATCGACAGTTCGCGCAACCCCAACAACAGCGCCGCCTCACCTTCGCCCGCCCGCAGGTCACCGCTGACGCGCGCCAGCTCAACTTGGGCCGCAAAGCCGGGCGTGCCCGGCACACCACTCGCCTTGAACTGGCCCTGCATTTGCAAGTCGCCGCTCACGTTGTCATCTCCGAAGCGACGCGCCAATTCAGCCAACGAGAACGACTCGATTCGCCCGGCAAAATCAAGCTGGGCCTGACCACCCCCCGGCAGCGACTTCACGTAGCGCGCGCGATCCCAGGCGACTGTGACGCCCGCGACAGTTGCGGCGCCGGGCTCCATGCTGATGGTCTGCCCTTGACCCGCCTCACCGCTACGCTGCCAGCGAAAAGCGAGCGTTGCCGCCGAGACCCAGTTTTGCGTGCCCGATGCGGCCACCGACGTTGCAACTGCTTCGTCGATTTTTAGTGGTTGCGCCGTTATTTGCCAAGCCGTCGGCCCGCCCGTACGATCAAAACTGACGACGCCGGTCAGCGCGCTATCCAGCACAAATTTTCGCGACTTTTGGCGCAGTGTCGCCTGCGTCGCGATGCGATGACTGGCCAGCGTGCCGCGACCTTGCAGCGTCAGGTCAACCTCGGGCGGCGGCGCTTCGCCAGGAGCGACGGGATGGGTGCGGTTGGGTCGCACGCGCAGCGCGGTCAGGTCCAGCAGCAACGGCGCGTCCGGTTGCAATGCAGCCTGCACAACGCCTTTTATCAAGGCAGCCGAAGTGCCGGACGCGACCATATCGACGCCCTCAAAACTCGCTTTGATAGCGGGCGATTTCCAGCCGCCCGTCACCTGTCCTTCAGCGGTGATGCGCCCTTGCAACGCGGCGCTCTCTACTTTGGCAGATGCCAGCAGTTCGTTAAGCGCAGGCGCGTCGAGCTTCCATTGCAACACGTCGCTCACCGCACCCATGCGTCCCGACCAGTTGACGTTGTTGCCACCCAGTCGCGCCTGGCCGTTGCTCTCGATGCGTGGTGTATTGCTTGCACTAGCTATCGCCTCAAGCAGGCGCACGTCGAATTTGCCCGTGAGCGGTTGGCCTGCCCAACGGCTATCAATCAACTGCGCCTGAACGCTCGCCGCTTGCACATTCCGCATGGCAGTGGTGGGCAGCGTGGCGGTTGCCCTCAGGGACCCATTGAGCTGCGCGCGTTGCGTTGATGCGACCGTCGACCACAAGAACGGATCGAAGCGCGACCACTGTGCGTCGCCCGCAATTTGCCATGTTTTGTTGTTAGCATTTCCCTGCAATTGCGCGTTGCCGGTCGCGGTCGACAGCGTTTCGCCGACGTTCAATTTCAGCTGCTTGAGATCGATTTTTCCCGTGAGCAGTTGCGCATCAAGTTCACCCACAAACCCTTTGCGCAACGCGACCGGGATCGAGCGGACATCGCCCAGCGCGACACCACTCAGCCGCGCTTTCAACGCAATCGGCTGCCTGGCGATATCAATTCCACTGCCGTCTGCGCGCACGTCGCCATTGAGTTCCAGCGCGGGGAGTGTGGTTTGCAATTCCTGCAAGCGAACGCCACGCGCATCGAACTGGATCGCCCACGGCCCGTCCTTCCAGTCGCCGCTGCCGGTGACCGTTCCTGCCGCCACGCGACCTTGCAAGCGCGCATTGAATGCGTTGATCGTCCAAAGCTTCGGTTGATTCACGACGCCGTTCGCACGCACGGTCAATTCAGCCACTGGCAAGCGTCCGCTGTCGATGCTTCCGGGCAGCGTATTGATTGCGTTCACGTCAATTTGCAGCGGTGATTTGTCGAGCGCAATCACCGCCTTGCCGGTGAGCGATGTTTGCGGCAACCACGCCTGCAGTTTGCGCAAGTCAAAGCGGTCAAACGCGGCGTTCAGCGTCGTCACAGGCATCTTGGCAAACGGTCGAATAGTGGCTTGTGCCGTCAACGTTTGATCTGCGGCCAACACAGCGCCGTCGATTTTCATTTCGGTCAACGTGCCGCCTAAAAATGCCTTGGCTGTCCATTGCAGGCTCATTCCCCCCGGGGGGGAGGGTTGCGGAGAGGGACCGGGCACACGAACCGGGTTCGCAATGCCGACACCCTCTCCCGCGGGGAGAGGGTGTAAACCAGTGATCTCCCGCGCCTGAATTTGCGCTTTAAGCGGCATGGGCGCAGCCGCGCCCAACTCAACGTCGCCGCTAATTTGCAGCGCGTCAACCGTCGCAGCATTCAACTTGATCGTGTGTTTGTCGTTCGTAAGCGCAAGCTGCCCACGAATGCTCTGCACCACCGTGCCCGGCTTGTCCGCAGCCAAGTTTTCTGGCCGCACCACCAACTTTCCCACTTCGAGCGCATCGACGCGCAACACAAACGGCAACTTCAAGTTTTCAGGCGTAACGGTGGGTTCGTCGGAGGGGCGCGTAACTACCGTCACCACGTCCGCCACCAGTGTGCCTAAGTGAAACAGCGCAGGGCGAACTTCGTATTCACGCATCTCATAGCGCAAACCATCAATCACGATGTCTGCATTTTTGGTGTGAATGCGCACCTGCTTCGCGCTGAACTTGTCGCGCAGGTCGCCGGACGGCTCGACGATCTGCACCGCGTCGGAGCTTACCTTCGGCAGCCACGACAACAGTTGTTGCTGACCACCCACACTGCGCAACAACCAGACACCGCCCACCACGATTACGACCAGCATCAAAAACAGCGTCACCGCCGAAATGATGCCTGTCCAAAATAACCAGCGTCGCTTTCGAGCGATTTGCACTGCCGCGGGTTGCGTTGTTTCAGCTCCCGCTGGCGCGCTCAAAACGTCACCCCGACCGACACATCCAGACGAAATTTTTTCACCTGCTGACCGTACGAAATATCAGCCTTCAGCGGTCCGACCGGACTGCGCCAACGCACGCCGATGCCATAGCCAAACTTCGCGCTCCAGTTACTCAGTTGCTTCGACGCATCGCCCGCGTCAACGAACACGGCGCCATACCAGGTGGGAATGACCTCGCGCATGATCTCTGCGCTGCCGGTCATCAAAAACCGCCCACCGGCGGCGTAGTCAGGCCCGGCCACTCCCAAACTTTGCCGACCGTATCCACGCACCGAATCAATGCCACCAGCGCGGAACAAGAGCGTTTGCGGAATACCTTCCGGCTTGTTCGCAAGCACTTGTCCGACCTCAACGCGCAACTGGCTCAGCCATAGTCCGCCGAGCGGTTGATAGAAATTGAAGCGTCCGGTCGTGCGCAAAAACGGCTGCCCGGTATTCACCTTACCGAAGCGCACGCCGCCGCCGCCCTGAGCCGTGACTGCATAGCCGCGCGTCGGGAAGAGGGGGCTGTCAACGCTAAGGTAGCGCCAGTGGTAGTTGTATAAAAACGCGTTGCCACTCAGCGGCTCGACGGTGTTGGTTTGGTCGCGAATCGTCGCCAGATAATAGAGCCGCGTGATGCGATCCGCGTCGTAGCGACGCCCCACGCGCACCTGCTCCTGATTGATTACCATGCCTCCAGCCTCTAATCGTGAGAGGCTGGCCGCGAAAAAATTGCGGTAGAAATTCGCCTGCGGATAGGACAAAAATTCGCTTGCAAAACTTCGGTCGTCTCGCCCCAGTTTGGCGGTTGTTTTCACCTGCCAGTCAAGATCGAACACGCGCAGCAAACTGTGCTCAATGGTTGCACGCGGCCCCGACAATGTGCTGTAACCGAGCCCAAGCACCAGCGTTTGCATCGCCCGCTCGCGCAACCGAATCTGCACCGGCACTGCCTCGGCCATTGCCGGATCGGGCTCGATTTGCACGGTGGCTGAATCAAACAAACCGCTGCCGAGCAAGCGATCCTGAAAGTCGAGCATCTGCTTTTGCACGTACGGCTGGCCGCGTCGCAAGCTGGATAAATTGTCGACCACCGAGCGCGGCAATTTGCGCAGACCGCTCACCTGCGTTTCGCCATACAAAAACTGCGGCCCACTGTCGTAAGCGACCGCAAGCCGCGCCCTATTTGCGTCGGCGTCGATCGTCGCCTGACTGTCTACGATGCGCGCTGCGGGATAGCGATCCACCCACAGCGAGGTCAGCAAGGTGTTTTTTGCATCACTCCAGCTTGCCTGCCTGAACGGCGCACCCTTTGACAGCGCCCACTGTTGCTCAATGCGCTCAATGCGGTTGCTGTCGGTGTCGTCGCCGACTTGTGTGATCGCGCCCGCCGAGGTCAGCTGCACGGTTTCGATGTGTGTTTGTGGGCCGGACTCAATGATCACGCGCAGTTGCGGCGTCGCACCCGCCACTGAAGCCGGCCGTTCCACTCGAATCACCGGATTGAAATAACCCTCGGTAGCAAACAGCTTGCCCAACTGGGCGGGCGCCTCAACGATCAGACGCGACAGTTCGTTGCCCGACACATCGCCTTGCGACTGAAATCGTGCAAGGTCGGAATGTTGTTCAGCGAGCGCACACAATGCGGGCAGGCCCTCGAACTTCACCGAATAAGACGCAGCGGCTGATGCGGGCGAGCTCACGCCAATGGCGCAAGCTAGCGCCAGCGCCGCCAAAGGGTGAGGCCCGTGGAAGTGTGAGAGAAAACGGAACAAGGCCGCGCATTTCTGGATCATCGGGACAGCGTAGAGGTCATAAAGTCAGCGGGCTAGATTTCAGGTCAGCGCTTCATCGTGGGTGGTCAGTAGGCCGTGGGCCGAAGATTTGCTTTCAACAAATCCCCGCTGCGAAGCAGCACGCGCGATTTTGGGCCACCGCCAGAACACGTCCCGTAGGACAACGGCGGGAGATCGCGCCGACAACGATTTTGCACCTGGCACGTTATGGCATGCGGGTTGCGGTGTTCGTTCCGTTAGACTGCTACCCGTAATTCTCAAGGACTCGCCCCATGACCAAGTTAGCGTTATTTGTTGCCGCAGCGTTAGCGCCTGTGGCCTTCCTCAATGTTGCCCACGCGGACGCCGCGCTGGCCGCTGCCAAAGGCTGCACCGCCTGCCACCAGGTCGACAAAAAAGTCGTCGGCCCCGCGTACAACGCAGTGGCCGCCTGTTACGGCAGCAGCGACGCCAAAAAGCTTGCTGCCAACAAAGCGAACCTGATCAAACACGTGAAAGAAGGTGGCGCTGGCGTGTGGGGCCCTATCCCGATGCCCGCTCATCCAGCCCTGGCGAACGACGACCTCAGCAAAATCATCGACTGGGTGATGACACAAAAAGACGGCACCTGCCCGAAAGAGTTCAAGCCAAAGGCGTAGTTTCACTACGGCCACCGCGGCAAAACCCTACGCCCGCCCCGCATCTGTCACCGGCTCTGCGGGGCAAGCTTTGTTTTGCCTGAAAGCACAAACTACAGAAAACTACAGAACGGTGCCCGAGTGTTTGCCGGGACGCACGTTTTACCTGCGGCTTTTGATTAAAAGTGTCGTTTACAAAGGGCTTGGTGGTCGGTTTTGCCTATTGTCGACAAGTAACCGAAATTGGGTTCAAGCCCAAGCAACAGAACCCTTTCACCCTGAAGCTATAACGCGGTGGACACCCTTTTCAAGGCTAGTTACAAAACGCATCCAGCCATGCCGAAAGCACATAAGCCTTTCATGTAGCCATCCGTAGCCTTCGCCTAAAATCAGTGTCTGTGTCAGATTGCCTAACCGGCCCGACACCGCCGGAAAGCGCACGGCCCACCCGTCCTGCTGTTTGCGGCCATTCTTTGCCCTCGCTTTGATCGCAACTCCAGCAACTCTTTTTTCGCATTTGCCCATGAATCAGCCAGAAACGCTCGCCACGCTGCAAGCTTCGGTAGCCGCCCCCGCTTATGTCCAGAACATCCGCCTGCTGGCGTGGGTTCGTGAAATGGCCGCACTGATGCAACCTGCGAATATCAGTTGGTGCGACGGCTCGGAGGCGCAATACAACCAGCACTGCAATGATCTCGTCAAGGCAGGCGTGTTCAAAAAATTGAACGCTGCCAAGCGCCCCAATTCCTACCTCGCCTGCAGCGACCCGTCCGACGTCGCCCGCGTGGAAGACCGCACCTTCATCTGCTGCGAGAAAAAAGAAGACGCAGGCCCTACCAACAATTGGGTCGCGCCCGCTGAAATGCGTGCCACACTGAGTCCGTTGTTCACCGGCGCAATGCGTGGCCGCACGATGTATGTGGTGCCGTTTTCGATGGGACCGCTCGGCTCACCGATTGCGCACATCGGCGTTGAGCTGTCTGACTCCGCCTACGTCGCCGTCAACATGAAGATCATGACGCGCATGGGAAAAGGCGCGATTGACGTGTTGGGCGAATCCGGCGAATTTGTGCCTTGCGTTCACACCGTTGGCGCGCCGCTGTCGCCCGGCCAGACGGACGTCACGTGGCCGTGCAACAAGACCAAATACATCGTTCATTACCCCGAAACGCGCGAAATCTGGAGCTTCGGTTCGGGTTACGGCGGCAACGCGCTGCTCGGCAAAAAGTGCTTCGCGCTGCGCATCGCCTCGAACATGGGCCGCAGCGCCGCTGCACAGGGGGGTACCGGCTGGCTTGCTGAGCACATGTTGATCCTCGGTGTCACCAATCCGCAAGGTAAAAAATATCACGTAGCAGCGGCTTTCCCGTCAGCCTGTGGCAAGACCAATTTCGCGATGCTCATTCCGCCTGCGGGCTTTGAGGGCTGGAAGGTGACCACCATCGGCGATGACATCGCGTGGATCAAGCCAGGCAAAGACGGTCGCCTGTATGCGATCAACCCCGAGGCGGGCTATTTCGGCGTCGCCCCCGGCACCAACGAGAAGTCCAACCTCAACTGCCTGACTTCGATTGAGCGCGACACCATCTTCACCAACGTCGCGCTGACCGATGACGGTGACGTGTGGTGGGAAGGCCTGACGGACACGCCGCCCGCACATCTGATCGATTGGCAAGGCAAGGATTGGACGCCCGCCATCGCCAAAGAAACCGGTGCCAAAGCCGCGCATCCGAATTCCCGCTTCACGGTCGCCGCTACCAACAATCCGGCGCTCGACCCCGAGTGGGACAACCCCGCCGGTGTGCCGATTGACGCGTTCGTGTTCGGCGGTCGCCGCAGCACCACCGTGCCGCTGGTGACCGAAGCACGGGACTGGACGGAAGGCGTGTACATGGCCGCCACACTCGGCAGCGAGACCACCGCCGCCATCGTCGGCCAAGTGGGCGTGGTGCGCCGTGACCCGTTCGCGATGATCGCGTTTGCCGGCTACAGCATGAGCGACTATTTTGCGCACTGGTTGAACCTCGGCAAAAAGGTCGCCGACTCGGGTGCAACACTGCCAAAAATTTTCACCGTAAACTGGTTCCGCAAAGACGCCGACGGCAAATTCGTATGGCCCGGCTTCGGCGACAACATGCGCGTCATGGCCTGGATGCTGGAACGGGTTGAGGGGCGGGGCAACGGCGTTGACCACGCGTTTGGCATCACGCCGAGCTATGCAGACATCAATTGGAACGGTACGGATTTCACCGAGGCGCAATACAACAGCGTGACGCGCATGGAGCCCGAGGCGTGGACCGCCGAGATGAAGCTGCACGACGAATTGTTCACCCAACTCGCGCACAACCTGCCGCCAGAATTGCCAGCCACCAAGGCGAAGATAGAAGCGCGGCTGACGGCTTAGGGAGTCAGAAATTGCAAAAGTACCGTTTCTGACGTCACTGACGGGCGCATTGCGTCGTTGCGAATCGCTTGTGTGGCCTGCCACACCGCGCTCGTCGCGCCTAGCACTGCATCCCGCCAGCAACGCCATAAACGGTACATTGCTAATTTCCGACTCCCTTCGCCACCGGGTTGTGCGCCACCCCCGATAGTTACGTTCTGTAACAGGGAAAACTCAGGCGACGGTTGCTGCGTAAGTGAATTGAGGTCAAACTTCACTTGTTTAAAAAGGTAGAACAACCCCGCCATGAAGCCGCTCATTGATTGGCCCCGATTCTGCATCTTTGCAGGCTTGCTCGCATCAGGGAGGCATGGCTGTGCAGCGCTTGCCGCAATCACCTGCACCGCCGTGCTGGCGAATACGGGTGGCTCACCGGTCTGCACCATTACGCCGGCTTCAATGAACGCCAACATGGGCGCGTCTTCAGTGGCCAGCCCGAACGGGTGGTCGTTCAATGTCCCCGCCACCTACACCCCCGGAAGTGCAACGCCCATTGCCATCAGTCACGCCGACCTGGGCAAGCAGTTTCGCGGCATTCTGATGTGGTTGACCAGACCGGACGGCGTGTCGGTGGGCACGTGGGCCACGCCCAGCGGCTTTAAGCTCTGTCAGTCGTCGCTGACACAAACCGGCAACGCCGCCAAACCGCAGCAAACGTTCTCGTACACGCCACCCAGCACCGAGGCCACCACTTTGACCGTGCATGCGGTGCTGGTTGAAGAGTGCGGCCAAGCAAATTGCCGGTCCGTGCATCCATTTTTGACCGCCGTCATGGTTCCCTCCGTCGGCGTGATGAACGTCGACGCAAGCGCCATGGCCACGCGCTACGACCCAGGCACCGACGGCATATTGCTGCTCCGGTATTTATTTGGCTACACCGGCACGGCGCTCACCAGCGGCGCGCTCGGCAGCTTAGCCTCACGCGACGCGGCCCAGATCGTCACCCATCTCAATGCTCACCGCACCCTGCTTGACGTTGATGCGGACGGCAACGTGTATGCACACACCGACGGCCTGTTGATTTTGCGCTATTTGCTGGGCCTGCGTGATGACGCGCTCACGCTGGGCGCACGGGCGGGCTCCCTCACAGCCACCCAAATCACCACCAATATTGCGCTGATCGTGCCTTAGGGCACCGCCAACCTCCTACCAAGCATTCGCAAGGCATTCACCATGTTGTTAACCAATCTCATGCACCAGTCTGACCGCAAAGCCGCCTCGCCGTGGGTGCGAGGTCTGTTGGTCGCGCTACTGGCCGTCGCCGCCGTCGGCCACGCCACTGCTCAAAGCGCCGCTAACGGCAAAACGATTTACTCGACCGCGCAGGTCGCAGGGCAAAAAAGCTGCTCGACGGGAACCTGCCACGGGCCGGATCCAGCCACCAATCAAAACGCAATCAAGAACGGCACCAGCGCCGGCTTGATTGCTGCGGCGATCAACTCGGTGCCCGACATGCGCTTTCTCGCGGGCGTATTGTCGGCCACCAAACTGGCCGACCTGGCGGCCTACATCGATAACCCCAGCGCGGCAAACTCGGCGCCGGTGGCCAGCCTGTCGACCACTACGCTCGGTTTCGGCTCGGTCAACACCGGCAGCACCAGTGCCGCGCTTTCGGTGACCCTGACCAACACCGGAGCAGACACGTTGCAGCTGTCCGCCATCACGCTTAGCAGCAGCGAATTCTCGAAGTCGGGCGGCACGTGCACGGCCACCACAGCGCTCGCCATCGGGGCGAACTGCACAATAAGCGTCAGCTTTACACCCGCGGCCACGGGCGTTCGCTCGGCGACGCTCAGCATCCGCCATAACGCGTCAAGCGCGGGCAGCACCGTGTCGCTCGCCGGCACCGGAACCACGCCCCCTACCGCCGCCGCGACCACGCTTATGGTCGAGTACTACTACGCCGCGCTCGACTACTACTTCATCACCTCGCGGCCTGAGGAAATCGTCTTGCTGGACAAATTGGCGGCTTGGCAGCGCACCGGCAAAAGCTTCAGCGTCTACGTCGCGCAACAGCCCGGCACGCTCGGCATCAATCGATACTACTTCGATCAGGTGGCTGTGAATAAAACACGCGGCTCGCATTTCTACACCCTCGTTCAGGCTGAAAAGGACCTGCTCGCAAGCCTCAACCCGATCAATAGCTCGGCCCCGCGCCTGCCGTACAACGAAGACGTGGTGGCCTACGCCTTTCCCCCTGCCGTTGAAGGTGTTGGAGGCTCCTGTGCTGCGGGGCAGACGCCGGTGTATCGGGTGTTTCGTGGGCAGGCTTTATTCCCCGACAATCCAAACCATCGCTTCACGACTGACACGGCGATCTACAACACCTTTGTGGCGCTCGGCTGGGACGGCGAGGGCGTGAAATTTTGTGCGCCCGGGTAAATCGCAACTCAAGATGCGTCAATCAAGCCTCCGACGGCGGCAACACCCATGACGACTGAAACTGCCGCCCGGAGCGGCGCATGATCAAGCTCGTGGTGCTTCGCGCCACCGCGTTTGCGTCGGTCTTTGCAATGCATTCATCAACCGCAATTGCCGCCTCGTTCCCTTGTGACAAAGCAGCGAGTGCCGTTGAGCAAAGCATTTGTAGTGACCCCGAACTCGGCACGCTGGACGAGTATTTGGGGCGCTATTACTCGGGCGCACGCCTCGCGCTTTCGCACGCCGACGCCTGTCTGGTCGGCGACCAACTGCACTGGCTACGCACCGCGCGCAATACCTGCAAAGATGCAGCGTGCCTCAAGCGCACTTACCTGCAGCGTCTCGCGGCGCTCGACGCGCTACAACCCGGCGTCACGCGTTTACGTAATGTCGCGTTGCCCACCGAAATGCCGCTGGTGTGGATCGTCCCACCCGCGCAGGATCAAGTGGCTGCCCCGCGAAATCAACGCACCCAGCCGTTGGTTGCGCGCGGCAAACTGGTTGATGAGATCGCTCATGGAGACGGCATTTTTCTTGTTTCGGTCAACGGTAAAAAGCATCTGCTGCTACCGCTCATGTTTCTGGAGGCGCCGTCGGACTCGGCGCTTGCTCTGCTTGCCCGTGTACCGAATGCAACCTACGAAGTTCGCGGCCAATCCGACCCCAAGGACGATGCCGGGAAACACTTTGCGTCCAGCAAGTGCACCTTTGTTTATCGAGTAACACTGTGATGGCGCTTGAATACCGAACCGCTGAGCCAGACGATATCGCTACATGCGTTGATTTGCGTGGCCGCACGCGCGAGAACGCCGTCTCTGCCGAAAGACTGAGTGCCCTCGGCATCACAGTGGCGTCGTGGGCCGAGTCGGTGCGCCGTGGATCGCTGCCAGGTTACGTCTGCCTCGCAGACGGCGAAATCATTGGATATTGCTTCGGCGCAACTGCATCGGGCGAAATCGAAGTGCTGGCGCTGTTGCCGGCGTTTGAGAATCTTGGCATCGGCAAAGCGCTGCTTGCCCGCGTCGTTGAAATGCTGGCTGGCATTGGTTTCAGGCGGCTTTTTCTCGGCTGCTCGTCTGACCCCGCCAGCCGCTCCTACGGCTTTTATCGCCATCTAGGCTGGCGTTCCACGGGCGAGTTCGACGGCAGGGGGGATGAAATGCTTGAATACTTTGTTGACACCCCGACGCCCCTATCCGTTCGGCAAAGCAATCCATGAAAGAACAAGGCGTGTCCACCACCGCACTCCTCGTCATCGACGTTCAACGCGGCGCGTTCGACGGCGTTCTGCACCGACCGATCAACCAGCCAGCCACGTTGATCGACGCAACGACGCGGCTGCTCGATGCGGCCCGAAGTGGCGGTGCACCGGTCGTGTTCATTCAACATTGCGAGGGGCCTGGCGAATTATTCACCGTCGACACGCCGCAATGGGCGCTACACGAAGCACTGGTGCCGCAGGCGAGTGAAGCCATTGTTCACAAGCGCGCATCGAGCGCGTTTGAAGACACCGATCTCGCGCAGGTGTTAGCAGGCATGAAGGCCGATTCGCTGGTGTTGTGCGGGTTGCAAAGTGAGTTTTGTGTTTCCAACACCGCAAAAAGCGCGCTGACCAACGGCTTCAAAGTTATCGTCGCACAAGACGGCCACAGCACCTGGCCGTCAGGCGAACTGTCGGCCGACGCGATCGTGGCGCAAACAAACGCCGCGCTCGCGGCAGCGGGCGCGGAGCTGGAAACGGTGGACAATCTGGTCGCCGCGTTGAAGATCGCGAAGCGCTGAAAGTTTCTATCAGCTTTTTGGCAAAAGTCTTGTTTAATGGGGGCTCCACGCTTATTTGTTACGTAACTCGACTTTTTGTCAAAACGCCCTCCACGCCCCTGTCAAATGGTGTTTTCCCTGAAAAGCTGATGACCGTAAGTTGGCGATGACTACCCTCGGCGCAGCGCTTGATCACAGCATTCAGTTCGTCGCGATGGCGAGCGATTGTGAAGTGCGTCTGGCAGGCGTTTCGGCTGCACGGGCGCGAACGCTGACGGCGCTGGCGATTGCCGAGGTGCGGCGCATTGAGACCAAGTATTCGCGCTACCGATCCGACAGCGTCGTGTCGCAAATCAACGCAGCGGCGGGTAAGGGTGATCCGATTGCCATCGATGCGGAGACCGCGCAGTTGCTTGCGTTCGCGGCACAACTGTTTGCGCTCAGTGAAGGCCTGTTCGACGCAACATCAGGCGTATTGCGGCACGTGTGGGACTTTAAGACTGGGCGCAAACCATCGCCACAACAACTGGCCGACGTGCTGCCACGCATCGGATGGAACCACGTGCAGTGGAACGAGCAAACCGCGCTACTCTTGCAGTTCGGTATGGAGCTGGACTTCGGCGGCTTCGGCAAGGAATACGCTGCCGATCGCGCCGCGACTCTGCTCGCCAATGAAGGCGTGCAGCACGGCCTGGTGAATCTTGGTGGCGACATCTGCGTGGTCGGCCCCCAACAAGACGGCTCACCTTGGTCGATGGGTATTCGTCATCCACGACAGGATCATGCGGTCATTGCGAGCATCCCGATCAGCTCAGGCGCACTCGCCACCAGCGGCGACTACGAACGATTCTTTGTTGATGGCGGTGAGCGTTTCTGCCACATCCTTAATCCCAAAACCGGCTGGCCTGCGCAACACTGGCAGTCGATCAGTGTGATCGCGCCCGTGTGCGTCGCGGCAGGCGCGATGTCGACCACCGCCATGCTCAAAGGGCCGGACGCTATCTCGTTTTTAGACGGGCAGGGTGTGAGTTATTTGGCGGTGGACGCTGCGGGAGCGATCACTCGTTCGCGCTAACGTCGCGCCCTGTAGGCGACGACTTGGCGTCGCTCAAGGGCAGGAAACGCGGCCAAGTCCGCGCCTACAACCCCGCTATAGCTTTAAAGTCCACGCCCACAATCACCGTGTCGCCGCACGTAACAACAGGTCGTTTGATCGTACTTGGATTAGCGAGCATTACGGCAATGGCAGACGCATCATTCACCACGCTCAACTTAACCGATGCATCCAGCGCACGCCAGGTCGTGCCTTTGCGGTTGAGCACAGTGGCCCAACCATACGCTGCGACCCATCGCGTCAACTCCGCATCAGGAGCGCCCTGCTTTTTGTAATCGTGAAACGTGTACGTAACCTGGTTCGTATCGAGCCACACCCGAACCTTTTTCACGCTGTCGCAATTAGAAATGCCGTATACAACGACAGCCATCAAATGACGCGCTTACGAATTTGCGTAACGATGGTTTCGATCAGGATCACCACGATGAAAATAGTGAACAGTACCAGCGACACGCGATCCCACTGAATGAGATCAATTGCCGCGTTGAGCGCCATGCCGATGCCGCCCGCGCCGACGAGGCCAAGCACGGCGGACTCACGCACATTGATGTCCCAACGGAACAGAGCGACCGACCAGAACGTTGGCAACACCATTGGCCAGTAGCCCATCAGGATTTGCTGCATGCGGGTTGCGCCTGTGGCTTGCAGCGCTTCGATGCTGCCGCGGTTGGCTTCTTCAACACCTTCTGAAAACATCTTGCCAATGAAACCAATCGAGTGAAACGCAATGGCCAGCGCGCCAGCGAGCGGGCCGGGCCCGAACATGGCGACGAAGAACAGCGCCCATATCAACGTGGAAATTGAGCGAGTGGCAACCAGAATGAACTTGGCAATCATGTTCACCCAAAGGAATGGAGTGGCGTTTTTAGCTGCCAAAAAACCAACCGGAATGCCCATCATCAAGCCAAGAATCGTCGCCATCGCCGCGATATGCATCGTCTCGACCAATGCGGGCCACACCACCGGCCAAAAGTGCGCCCAGTCGATGGGCCACATCCGCTTGCCCATATCGACCACCTGCTCAGGTGCGTCGTACAAAAACTCGGGGATGACCTCGATGGTTTTGAGTGCCCAGCCAATCGCCGCCGCCATCACGAAAAACACCGCAAATCGCGCCATTCGCTGCGCGGGCGTGAAGCGTATCCAGCGGTTGAGTTCGGCCGTGGCCGATGCGCTGTCGGCGCTGACGTTCGCGCTCATCGAAACACCCGCTTCACATAAATTTGCAGCACTTCACCGAGCATCACAAGACCGATGATGCAGATGATGATGCCGGCGACAAAGTCGTAGTCAAAACGCTGAAACGCCGAGAACAGCGTGCCACCAATGCCGCCCGCACCGACCACACCGACCATGGTCGAATTGCGCAGATTGCTGTCGGTCTCATAGGCGACGAAGCCAATAAACCGGTTCATCACCTGCGGCACCACGCCATACGCGATCACATTCATGAACGACGCGCCAGTCGCGCGAATGGCTTCAATCTGCTTGAGCGAAATTTCTTCAATTGCTTCAGCGAGCAGTTTTCCCACGAAACCGACGCTGGCAAAAGTGAGCGCGATGATGCCCGCTAAGGCGCCAAAACCAACCGCTTTCACCGCAATGATTGCCACAATGACCGGGTGAAACGAACGGCAAAAAATGATGATCAGCCGCGCGATCCAGCTTACCCACGGCGGCATGAGATTTCGCGCCGAGAGCACCGCAATCGGAATCGCCAGCACGGTGCCAATCAGGGAAGCCAACAATGCAATTTGCAGCGATTCCAGCAAACCGGGAAGGATGTCGGTTTGGGTGAAATTCGGCGGAAAGAAGCCCACCAGAAAGCGAATTCCGTAACCAATACCTTTTTCCACCCGATCGAGTGACAGTCCGAGTGTCGCAGCCGCGTAAACGAGATAAGCGAGCACGCCCACATACGCGAGGCGCTTGGCGATGGACGGCGTGAAAAAGTCGGCGCGGGTGACGGTGGTGTCTGCTGGCTGGTCGCTCACAAAACCCCCCGTTCGCCCTGAGCGAAGCGAAGGGTCTGAATGCCCCGCCCCCGCGAATGTTTATCAAACCCTTCGGCTGCCGCCTCAGGGCGAGCGGAAATTCCTCGGCTCACGTTGCCAGCCAATCCTGACCGCCGTAAATCTTCTTGAGAATATCTCCGTCCAGCCCATCCGGTGGGCCGTCGTAAACCACCAATCCTTCGCTCATGCCGATGATGCGCTCGGCGTAGCGTTTGCCGAGCTCGACCTGATGAATGTTGATCATCACCGGTATGCTGTTTTCGGCCGCGAGGTCGCGCATGACTTCCATAATTTCAACGGAGGTTTTCGGATCGAGTGAGGACGTCGGCTCATCGGCCAACAGCAACCCTGGCGACTGCATCACAGCGCGCGCGATGCCGACACGCTGGCGTTGTCCGCCGGAGAGTTCGTCGGCACGACGATTGGCGAAGTCAGCCAGCCCGACGCGCTTTAACAACGCAAACGCTTTCTGAATATCCGCGTCATCAAACTTGCGTCGCCACGCCGTCCATGCGCTGACATATCCGAGCCGCCCGGACAGCACGTTCTCCATCACCGTCAGCCGTTCCACCAGGTTGTATTCCTGAAACACCATGCCGATACGCCGACGCGCCTCGCGCAACGGTGTGCCGGAGAGTTTGGCAAGGTCTTGACCCTCGAACAAAATCTCGCCTGAGGTCGGATTGATGAGACGATTGACGCAGCGAATCAGCGTTGATTTGCCAGTGCCGGACGGGCCGATGATGGCGGTGATGCCACGGCCTTCGATGTCAAGTGAGATGTCTTTAAGCACCGGCTTACCGGGCACATACTCTTTGACGAGGTGCTTAATGCTGAGTGAACTCAAACTAATGTTTCTTCCTATAACGTCCTCCCCGCCGCTGGCGGGGATTCGGAGACGCGCGCGGACTCGCCGCGTCACGAGGGGATGACTTCGCTACTTCTTCTTGGCCGCTGCCGCCGCCGCTTCGCGCTCAGATTCCTTCACGTAGGCTGCCTTGCCGAAGCTTTCGCCACCAGCTGCTGCAACTGCACGCACCGGCTCCCAGGTCGTTTTGTAATTGATCGGGAAGAAGCGATCCGCACCGTCAAACGCCTTTTGCATTTCCGCGTTGAAACGATAGTCATAGAAGCATGAAAGCACTTTATCGGCCAACTTCGGCTCCAGGTCATGCGCGTAGGCAAAGCTCGACGTGGGGAATTTTTTGCTGCGATAGATCACCCGGAAGTCGCTCTCCTTGATCTGTCCACGACGTGCCATGCGGTCATAAACGTCGGACGCCACGGGAGCCGCATCGTAGTCGCCTTTGGCCACGCCGAGGATCGACGAGTCATGTTTGCCGGAATACACCACCGTGTAATCCTTCTCTGGCGTTACGCCTTCTGCCGGGAACAGGGCGCGAGGTGCCATGTTGCCGGAGTTGGAGGACGGCGAGGTGTGCGCAACTTTTTTGCCCTTCAGGTCGGCGAGCTTCTGGATCGGCCCCGAGGCCCTGGTCACTACGATCAGGTTGTAGCCCTGAAAATCCTTGGCGTAACCTTTCACGGCGAACGGAATCGCGCCCGCCACGTTCACAGCAAAGGCGGTCGGCCCGGTTGAGAATCCTGCTACGTGCAAGCGACCGGAGCGCATCGCCTCGATCTCCGCTGCGTTATTTTGTACCTGAAAAAACACCACTTTTTTTCCGGTGCATGCGGCGAGATGTTGCGTGAATGGCGAGAAAATCTTTTCGTAAACCGCAGGGTCTTCAACCGGCGTGTACGCCCACACCAGTGTGGATGGGTTCTTCCACTTCTTCGGGTCCTTCGGCAGATCAGCGACCAGGTCGCCATTTTCGTCGCAGTAATTGGCGTCGAGCTCACCGCGATTTTTGCAGGTCGCCTGCGACCACGCTACCGTCGACATCACGGCAACGCTCACCAGCGTGCCTGCAACCACCAATAGATTTTTCATATTCATGTCCTTACGGTTTCTTCACATTTTCTTTGTCAAACTGGGCACGGTTATACGGCGTTCCTGATGCTACGGCAACCGCGCGTACCAGCTCCCAATCTTTCTTGTAATCAACCGGCAAAAAGCGATCATCGCCCAAAAATTCTTTCTGCATTTCTGCCGAAAATTTGTAGTCGAAGAAACACTTTTTGATCTTGTCGGCAAGCACCGGCGTCAAATCGTGTGAATGGGCAAACGATGAGGTCGGAAAGGTGCCCGAGCGATAGATGATGCGGGTGTCGTCGGCCTTCATCTGGCCGCGCATGATCCAGCGATCGTAAATATCGCTGGTGATGGGGGCTGCTTCATAGTCGCCCTTAAGCACGCCGGCGAGCGACTGGTCGTGCTTGCCGGAGAACACAATGTTGTAGTCCTTGCCCGGCGTCACGCCTTCTTTGGGGAACAACGCGAGCGGGGCGAGATGCCCCGAATTTGAGGACGGCGCGGTGTGCGCGACCTTGCGTCCTTTTAGATCGGCAATGGTTTTGATCGTGCTGTCTTTCTTCACCACCACCACCTGCCGGTACATGCGCGGCCCGTCCTTGTTGCCCTTGATGGCAAATGGCACG
Source organism: Burkholderiales bacterium (assembly GCA_043719085.1). Taxonomy (GTDB): domain Bacteria; phylum Pseudomonadota; class Gammaproteobacteria; order Burkholderiales; family Casimicrobiaceae; genus Casimicrobium. The sequence goes on from JAYSUK010000305.1 coordinate 22,961, forward strand.
GCACCGGCCAGATTCACGGCGAAGCCCGTTTCGCCGGAGGCGAGACCGGCCACATGCAACCGCCCCGAGCGCATTGCCTCGATCTGAGCCGCGTTGCTTTGCACCGTGTAGTAAACGATCTTTTTCTGCGTACAGGCACCGAGATATTCGGTGAAGCCCTTGAACAGATTGGCATACACGGCAGGGTCTTCAATCGGCGTGTAAGCGAAGACCAGCGTCGATGGATCCTTCCATTTTGCTTTGTCTTTTGGCGCTTCGGCGACCAGATTTTTGTCTTCGTCGCAGTAGTTAGTGTCAAGTTCGCCACGATTTTTGCAATCGTCGGCGGCATGGGCCGCGGTTGATCCCAACGCGGAAATCAGTGACAAAGCCACCGCGCCAGCTAGACAGACAGTGCGCATTTCATTCCACCTTTGCAAATTTTCGTCCCCCATTGTAGAAAGGCCACCCAACACAGGCGTCCGTAGAATCCCTGTACTTCGACACTTTCTTGCAATACAACTCCCTTATGCATTCCGAACTCTCCGTCATCGTCCTGGCCGCAGGCAAGGGCACGCGCATGAAGTCCATGTTGCCGAAGGTGTTGCAACCGCTCGCTGGGCGGCCCTTGCTCGCGCATTCGCTAGCAAGCGTGGCCGCGTTAAATCCAGCGAAAACGGTGGTGGTGGTCGGGCATGGCGCGGAGTACGTGAAGGCGGTATTTGCTGATCGCGGGGATTTGACCTGGGCGTTGCAAAGCCCGCAGAATGGAACGGGGCATGCGGCAGCCGTGGGCCTGGCGCCCATCGCCAACGACGGCGTCACGTTGTTGGTCACAGGTGACACGCCGCTGATTCGCGCGGAAACGTTGGCCGCGCTCGTCGCCCTGGTAAATGAGCAAACGTTCGCTTTACTTACTTGCAACATGCATGACGCCACCGGGTATGGCCGCATTGTGAGGAACGCTGGCGGCGAGGTGCTGAAAATCGTTGAGCACAAAGACGCGCTGGCTGCGGGTGACGCCGCTACGCTTGCCGTGGTTGAAATCAACAGCGGCATCATGGCCGCGCCCACCGCATGGCTGCGCGGCGCGCTCGCCAAACTCACGCCACATAATGCGCAGGGCGAGCTGTATTTGACCGATGTGATCGCGATGGCAAGCGTGGATGGTTTGACGGTCGCCACCGCACAGGCCGCCAATGAATCGGAGATCGCAGGTGTCAACGACAAAGCCCAACTCGCAGCACTTGAACGTGAAGTGCAGCGCTCTGAAGCCACCCAACTTTTGAATGCAGGCGTCACGCTCGCCGACCCGGCGCGAATTGATGTGCGCGGCAAACTCACCTGCGGCAGCGACGTTTTTATTGATGTTGGCTGTGTATTCATCGGCAACGTTTCGTTGGGCAACAACGTCAACGTCGGCCCCAATTGTGTGCTCAAAGATGCAACGATTGGCAACAACACGATTGTGCATCCGATGAGCCATCTCGAAGGCTGCTCGGTGGGCGAGGGCGCGCTGATTGGCCCGTTCGCGCGCTTGCGTCCCGGCGCGCAACTGGGCTCCGAAGTGCACATCGGCAACTTCGTCGAAGTCAAAAATTCAACACTCGGCAAGGGCGCAAAAGCTAATCACCTGGCCTACCTGGGCGACGCCACGGTGGGTGAACGCGTGAACTACGGCGCGGGCTCAATCACCGCCAATTACGACGGCGCAAACAAGCACCGCACAGTGATCGAAGACGACGTGCATGTGGGCTCCAACTGCGTGCTGATCGCGCCGATCACCATTGGCAAGGGTGGCACCGTCGGCGGCGGCAGCACCCTTACCAAAGACGCGCCGGCGGGTGTTTTGAGCGTGGCGCGCGGCAAGCAAGTCACGATCTCGAACTGGAAGCGGCCGAAGAAAAGCACGAAGTAACTTTTAGCCGAAAGCGCCATTTTAATTGGGGTTAAGGCGAAATATTGCTTAAGTTGACTTTTTGAAAAATGGCGCCCGAGCGCGTGCTTTTGTTGGGCAAATGAAAAAAGCTGTAACGCGCTTTTTGTGCAGTGCGTGTGCAGTATGGGGAGGTAATCCAATGAACGCCGAACTGCAAAAACTGGCTGACGACAATCATTTGTCTGACGAGGCGCAGCGCGCACTGCGCTATCGATTTGGCTTGGCGTGCGCTAACCGTGTGCGGCACCGACTCGAACAACCTCGCACGGTGGAGCTACTCGCCGTGTTGCAGCGCTATGTTGACGGCGAGGTTGATGACGCTACGTTGAAGCACGCCGCCGACGAGGCCGCGCTGGTCGCCAACCAGCATCGTGGCTCACCCTCCATCGACGGCACCCAGCATTCAGCCGTATCCGCCACCTATGCCATGGCCAACGCGCTGGCCGGGCGCGCGCTTGCGGCGGCAGACTATGCGGCATATTCAACGGTCTATGGCTACGGCAGCTACGCCGTCAACGATCCGGAATCTTTCGCGCCCGAACACGCATGGCAGGTGGCCACGCTCAGGCAGTTGCTGGAGCCGTAGGCGACGACTGGGCGTCGCTGGATGTCGCGAGCACGCGTTTTCATGTTTGCGTCGCAACGCGTCACCGACGGCCCAACCCATCTCGATACTTGATCATATCCAGCTCCGTCACCGCCGAGCCTGCATTGCCCCAGCTGCTGCGAATGTGGGTGGCAAGCCCCGCGATGTCAGCATCGGTGAGCAGGTGATAGTAAGGTGGCATGCCGTGCGGACGCGGGTTTCCAACGGTGGCGGGCGCGAAACCGCCTTTGATGATGATCGAAAGCACGTTGGTCGAGTTGGCCATCGTCACCGCGCGATTGCCGGCCAACGCGGGGAACGCGTCCACCTTGCCTTCGCCGGTTTCGCCGTGACACTGGGCGCAGTGCTCTGCGTAAAGTTTTGCGCCCGCGCCGTCGCTTTTGCGCGTGAGACACGAGCCCACCAAAACTCGCGCCCGACCAACCACGCAAGCATCAAAAACAAACACGCAAACACGGCCAATACCCAAAGCCAGAGCCGTTTCACTGCGGCACTCCGCCACACTGCAACGGCGGCGGTGCATCCAGCTTCGCCACCGGTTTGGCAGACAATGGCACTGGCTGTGCTGACAACCACGCCGCCACCGCGCTTACATCCTCTGGCGACAACGCTTCGGCCACACTCGCCATGCAATCAGGCGCCTGAGCGCGGCGTTGACCTGCGCGCCACGCACCCAATTGCGCGCTCAAATGTGCGCCCGGCAATCCCAGCAAACCGGGAATCGCGGGCGTCACACCGGTAAGCAGCGAGCCGTGGCACGCGGCGCACGCCGGCACTTTGCGTGATGCGTCGCCGCGCAACACCAGTGCCTCGCCACGGCGCAATATGTCAGCCGATGCAACCGTCGACTGCGGTGCTGGATACGGCAACTCCAGCGCCGAAAAATATTCGGCAATCTCACGCAAATAGGCATCCGACAACGGCTGCAACAAATGCGACATGGCCGCGTTATTACGCCGCCCATCACGAAAACTCATCAGCTGATTGAACAGATAACCCGCCGGTTTGCCCGCGATGCGCGGCAAATATTCAGCGTTGATGGTGCGGCCCTCTTTGCCATGACACGAGGTCATCCGCTCAGTCATGGCGTCATGGAACAGCGGCGTGTTTGCGAGCACGCACGAACTCGAAACATCATTGCGAACGCAATCAATCCGCCACGCAACATCAAACCGACCCCGAGTCTTTCGCCAGCGCCTGTAAATCATTTGCGCGATTGATCTCGACAATGTTGCCGCTGAAGCTGAGGCGCACGTTTCTTACGCCAAGCGAATGCGCAATTGGCAGCAACGTGGCACGGGCGCTGGCCTCCACTTCAGGGCGAAGCTGCTCGATCAGCGTGTGCGCATGGCTGTGTGCATGCGCGGCCGCGCCCTCAAGCAAACGATTTTTATCTTCTTCCGTGAAGCCGGGGCCGAACGCGCCATTGAGCAAATCCGGCAGCAGCCACGGCATCAGTTTTGATCGCTGTTCGTCATAAAAACGCAGCGAGCGCACGCTGATTTCAGCGCGCACCGGCGGCAGCGTCAACTGCGCTGAAGAATCAGTCGTGACGATTGAAAACTGCGGCGAACGCAGGTCATACCGAAAATCAATCTGAAATTCGAAGATCATCGCCAGCTTCTTCTGCGAGAACGCCCAGCGCAAGTATTTGCGCCCGAATTCACCAAAACTGTAATCCGTCTCAGTCACAATTTCTTTGGTGATCACCTTGAACACCGACAGCTCGCCCACCGCGCGCATGCCTTCAAGCGAAACATGCGAATGCGTGTCATTGGCGCGGGCAAGCCAGGGCTTTGTGGCGATCAACCAGCCAATGCCCGTCCCGGCAGCCACGGCGATCAGCGTGAAGAGAATATCCATCGCCTAATTATCAACGCACGTGGCTGGCAGCAGACGTTTCGCTGCGCTCAACACCACAGCGTGGGCGGAGGCAAGTCGCCCATCACGCCATGAGACAACGCTACATTGCAGCAACGCAGACTACTTACAATCGCCCCATGACTTTTTCTCCCCGGCCTCGTCTGGCCCTGATTGCTGCGGTTGCGGCCAACGGTGTCATCGGCCACAACGGCACCCTGCCGTGGCACCTCTCGGCCGATCTCAAACATTTCAAAGCGCTCACCACCGGCAAGCGCATTGTGATGGGGCGGCGCACCTGGCAAGCGTTTCCCAAACCATTGCCGAATCGTGAACATGTGGTGGTGACCTCCACCGCGCTGTCGTTGCCGGAAGGCGTGATCAAAGTGTCCTCGCTTGCTGAGGCTTTGGCCTTACCGCCGCATGCGGAGCAGCCTGTTTTAGTGATCGGCGGCAACGCCCTGTATCGTGAGGCAATGCCGCTGGTTGATGATTTGTACTTGACGGAAATCGAGGCGAACGTGGAGGGCGACACGACATTCCCCGCGTGGGATCGCACACAGTTCCGTGAGGCCTCGCGTGAGCAACATGCTGCGCCGTTGCATGCAGGCGGCCCCGACGTTGCCTTTGCATTCGTGCATTACGTGCGTCTATGAATAGCAGCGCTGATCAAGCCGTGGATTACGCCGCGTCGCGCGCCTCGTTTAAAGCTGGTGTGATCGAGTGTTTACACCTCATCCCCTCCTACATTCCGTTTGGCCTGGTGTGTGGCGTGGCCGCCGTGCAGGCAGGTCTGGGCGAGTGGGGTGCCGTGGCGCTTGCAGCGTTCGCGTTTGCCGGCTCGTCGCAGGCTGTGCTCACGCAGTTTTTGTCGAGCGGTGCGCCGTTGACCATTGCGATTCTTTCGGGGTTGGTGGTGAACTTGCGAATGGCCGTATACAGCGCCGCCATCGCACCGCGCATTGCCGGCGCAACGCCCAAACAGCGTCTGTTGTGGGCCGCGTTTTTGGTCGATCAAACCTTCATTTCGAACGAGGCGCGGCATCAACGCGGCGAGCACATGAATCATCCGCTGGCGTTCTATCTCGGCTGCGCCTTCACGCTGTGGCCGTGGTGGGTGTTGATGAACGCCATCGGCGCGTTTGCCGGTGCAAGACTGCCCACCAGCTGGCAACTCGATTTCACCATTCCGCTGTCGTTCGTGGCGATGGTGGTGCCGCTCCTTAAGTCGCGTAGCCAGATTCTCGCGGCCATTGCCGGTGGCGCGGCAGGCGTGCTGCTCTACGCGCTGCCGCTCAAGCTGGGCCTGATCGCTGCGTGTGCGTTGGGCACCTGCGTGGGCATGGCGGTGGATGCGTTGCTGAAGTTCAAAACGTCTGAGGCCGCGCCATGAACTGGGGCGGTTTTGGCACGGTTGACGGCTGGTTGGCGATTATCGGGCTCGCCATTGGCACGTTCGCCATTCGCTATTCATTCATCGGTTTGCTCGCGGGAAAAAAGCTGCCGCCACGATTCGAGCGCGCGTTGCAATTGGCAGTGCCTGCGATCTTTGCGGCACTGGTCGTGCCGCTGATTTTGTTTCAGGGCAATCAGCTAAATCTCACGATGCGCTGGCCGCATGCGGTCGCCGCGATCATCACTGGCATCTATGCCTGGTGGCGCGGCGGCATGCTGCTTTCACTGGCAATCGGCATGGCGTCGCTGCATGCTTTACTGTGGCTTTTTGCGTAGCAGCTTTTTGCTGAAAGTACCATTTCATATGGGCTTAGACTAATAAAACGGCAGTAATCGACCTCTACTGTTTTTAGGCCGTCAGCCCACTTAAAACGGGCATTTCGCTATAAAGCTGATACCCGATTCGGCGGCGTAAGCTGCTGCAAAAACGGCAGCACGCGCGCCGTCACTTCGGCCAGCGCGCCGAGGTCGTGGCCCATTCCGTCGATCACCGTGTACTCGCTGCCAGCAATCTTCTTCGCGGTGTCCTCACCGTTCGCAAGCGGCACCAGCGGATCGTCGCGTCCGTGGATCACCAGCGTCGGCACCGTGATGCGATGCACCTCAATGCTGCGGTCGCCCGAGGCCATGATCGCGGCCATTTGTTTGATGGTGCCTGATGGATAAAACGAGCGGTCAAACGCCGCGCCGATACGCTCTCGCATGTCCGCTTCGGGCATAGGAAATTTCGGGCTGCCGATGATGCCGAGCACGCGCACGAAATGGTTGATGATGTCGTCGCGCTTTTTGCTTTTGGGCCGCGACAGCAGCGCCATCGCAGCCTTCGGCGTGGCTTGCGGCAGACCGCGCGCGCCCGTGGTGCTCATGATGCTGGTCAGTGATGCCACTCGGTTCGGATGATGACTCG
>JAYSUK010000306.1:0-29691 GCA_043719085.1 Burkholderiales bacterium
TCATGTTAGCGCTATCATTTTTGGATTAGTTTTGGCAAGTAGCGCATAACACGCCCGCCCACGAGCACAGACAACCAGCGGCCTGTCAAACACTCCAAGCCTTGTTGTATGATAACTGACAAAAGCCTCACCGTATCGTCGTAATGACAACCAAAATCAATCGTTTACTTCTCACCGGCGCCGCGGGCGGCCTCGGCAAAGTGCTGCGCCCGCGCATGGCAAGCATGGCAAACGTCGTGCGAGTATCGGATGTGGCGGATCTCGGGGAAACCAGCTCGGGTGAAGAACTGATGCGCTGCGATCTAGGTGATTTCAACGCAATGCTCGCCTTGCTCAACGGTGTGGATGCTGTTATTCACCTGGGCGGAATGTCCATCGACGGGCCGTTCGAGCCCATCCTGAACGCCAACATTCGCGGCGTCTACAACCTGTACGAAAGCGCGCGCATCAATGGCGTCAAACGGGTGGTATTTGCCAGCTCCAATCACGTCGTCGGTTTTCACAAGCAGGCGGATCGAATCGATGCAACTGCCGCGATGCGACCCGATGGCAACTACGGCGTCAGCAAAGCGTTTGGCGAGTCGTTGTCCAGCTTCTACTTTGACCGTTACGGGGTAGAGACCGTGTGCATGCGCATTGGCTCATCGTTCCCCAAGTCCATCGACCATCGCATGATGAGCACGTGGCTGAGTTACGACGATTTGACCGAGCTGATTCGTTGCGCCCTGTTCGCTCCTAAAGTCGGCCACACCATCGTTTACGCGGCGTCCGACAACACGCCATCCTGGTGGGACAACCGGCATGCCGCACACTTGGACTGGACACCGAAAGACTCCTCCGAGCCGTTTCGCGCTGAGGTTGAGGCTACGGTGCCGCGGCTCGATCCAGCCGATCCTGCGGCGATGTATCAAGGCGGACAGTTCGTCAAGCTCGGTCCGTTCCCGGCGAAATGAACGTCACCATGTCGAGCGCTGAACTCATTTTTGACGGCAAACACAGCACCGGCGAAAGCCCGGTGTGGATGCCGGAAGAACAGGCCCTTTACTGGGTGGATATTCCTGCCAGGCGCATCTGGAACTGGGTTGCGTCTAACGGCGCAACGCGTTGCTGGCGGTTGTCTGAAATGGTGGGCTGCATCGGTCATATCGGCGGAAGCCGTTGGGTTGCGGGCATGGAAACCGGCGTTTTCACGGTGACACTGAACACTGATGACAGCGTTAACACGACGCTCGTCGCCAGCGCCCACCACACATCAAGCAACATGCGTTTCAATGATGGTCGATGTGATCGTCAGGGGCGATTTCTTGCCGGCACCATGTTCCTCGACATGGCGGCAGCGCGGGATCTCGGCGCGGTCAGCACCTTTGCCGCCAATGGCGAGCATCGCATGCTGCTGGATCGCATGATCGTGCCCAATGGCATGGCCTTCAGCCCAGACGGCGAGACTATGTACCTGTCGGATTCGCACCCCTCAGTGCAAACGATCTGGGAGTTCGATTACGACACGACCACCGGCACGCCGTCCAACAAGCGAGTTTTCGTCGACATGAATGCTCACCCCGGACGCCCGGACGGGGCGGCGGTGGATGCCGACGGTTGCTACTGGATTTGCGGCAACGACGCGGGTCTGATTCACCGTTTCACGCCCGAAGGCAAGCTCGATCGCTCGCTCGCCGTCCCCGTGAAAAAGCCCGCCATGTGCGCCTTTGGTGGGGTAAACCTTGACACCCTTTTTGTCACCTCGATACGCCCCGGTGGCGTTGACTTGTCTGATCAACCGCTGGCGGGTGGCGTCTTCGCGCTCCACCCCGGTGTGAGCGGAATCGCCGAACCAAAATTTGTTCTGTAACTACTTACCCATCCAAGGAGGAAACTTGAAAACTAAACATACGCTGCGCACCGCGCTTTCCCTAAGCATTGCTGCGGCGCTTGCTTCGCAAGTAAGCGCACTTGAATTCCGCTCGGCGGAAGTTCATCCTGACGACTACCCCACCACGGTTGCCGTCAAACAAATGGGCGAAACGCTCAAGAAACTGACCAATGGCAAGCACAGCATCAGCGTGTTCTCCGGCGGCAAACTCGGTAACGAGAAAGACTCGATCGAGCAGACGAAAATTGGCGCGATTGCCATGACGCGCATCAACGTCGCGCCGATGAACAACATTTGCGCGCCAACGATGGTGCCGACCATGCCGTTTTTGTTCCGCAGCCCGGAGCACATGCGCAAAGTCCTCGACGGCCCAATTGGTGAAGAAATCCTGAAAAGCTGCGAAGCACAGGGTTTCATTGCGCTGGTGTTCTACGACAGCGGTTCACGCTCAATCTACTCGGTGAAAAAGCAAGTAAAGAGTCTGGCCGACGTCAAAGGCATGAAGATTCGCGTCCAGCAGTCTGACCTCTGGGTTGCATTGCTTGAGGCGATGGGTGCCAACGCCACGCCTATGCCCTATGGCGAGGTGTACACCGCGCTGAAAACCGGCCTTGTTGACGCCGCCGAAAACAACTATCCTTCGTACGACAGCTCACGCCACTACGAAGTCGCCAAGTTCTACGCGAAGACTGAGCATTCGATGGCGCCGGAAATGCTTTTGTTCTCAAAGAAAATTTGGGACACGTTGACGCCAGATGACCAGAAGGCGATTCGTCAAGCGGCCAAGGAATCGGTGCCGGTCATGCGCAAGCTGTGGGACGAGCGTGAAGCGAAGTCGCTGGCAACAGTCATCGCTGGCGGCGCGACCGTCACTGAGGTCGACAAAGCATCGTTCCAGGCTGCGATGAAGCCCGTGTATGACAAGTTCATCGCGGATCCGAAGTTGAAAGACTTGGTCAAGCGGATTCAGGACGTCAAGTAATCCGTACCAGTTAACGGGTAGGGTGGGCACCCCGTGCCCACCAAACGGCTGTTAAACGAATACATCTTGTGTCGCAACACCGTGGTGGGCAGAGGCTGCCCACCCTACAAAAACTGCCTTCGTCAGGCGGTAACTTGTTGCTTTTTCTGTAGGTAATTCCATGTACACCCAAATCTGCCGTCGTATAGCGCGTGCATGCATGTGGCTGGGCATCGCAGGAATGATTGCGCTGATTAGTGCTGTCACCTGGCAGGTGTTCGGGCGCTATGTGCTCAACAACACACCCACGTGGGCGGAAAGCCTCGCGCTGCTGCTAGTGCTGTGGGTGACCATGCTCGGCACCGCTGTGGGCGTGCGGGATGCCGGACACATTGGGCTGGAATCCATGCTGGTGCTCGCGCCCGACTGGTTGCGCCTCAAGATGGAATATCTCATTCACTCCCTTCTGCTAATTTTTGGCGCGATCATGGCGTGGAACTGCGCCTACCTCGTCGAATCGGTGTGGACGTATCGCCTGCCAACGCTGGGCATTTCGGAAGGCTGGCGCTATGTTCCGGCGACCGTCGCGGGCGTGTTGATCGTCATGTTTTCGATTGAACACCTGATTGCCTTATTCAAAGGCACTGAAGTCGAACCGGCGTGGAAATAAGTGAATAAGCAGACTTCCCCATGACCATCGCCCTGACCATTCTCGCCGTAACCTTTACCGCCTTCTTGTTGCTCGGCGTGCCGGTTGCCTTCGCCATTGGCCTCTCCGCGCTGTGCACCCTGCTCTACGAAGGCATGCCGCTCGCGGTCGGCTTTCAACAAATGACCTCGGGAATGAACATCTTTTCATTCCTTGCGATCCCGTTCTTTATCTTCGCTGGCGAACTCATGTTGCACGGCGGCGTAGCCGACAAAATCGTCGACTTTGCGCGGGCGCTGATCGGCCACGTGCGCGGCGGTCTGGGCATGAGCAACGTGCTCGCCTGCACCCTGTTCGGTGGCGTCTCTGGCTCTCCGGGTGCGGACGTATCGGCCATGGGTGCAGTGATGATTCCGATGATGAAAAAGGAGGGTTATCACGCCGATTACGCGGTGAACGTGACCACACACGCGGCCCTCGTGGGCGCGCTGATGCCAACCAGTCACAACATGATCATCTACACGCTGGCCGCGGGGGGCAAGGTCTCGATCGCCGCATTGATTCTCGCGGGATTACTGCCCGCGCTGATCCTGACCATCTGCAATCTGGTTGCGGCGTACGCTGTGGCTGTGAAGCGTGGCTATCCGTCGGGCACCTTCCCCGGATGGTCAATTGTTGCTCGCACTTTTGCTGCGGCGCTTCCCGGTTTGTTCGTCGTCGTGCTGATTCTTGTGGGCATTCTGTCCGGTGTGTTCACCGCCACTGAGTCAGCCGCAGTGGCCATTCTGTACACGCTGGGCCTGACGGTGTTTTTGTACCGCACCTTGACCTGGGCGCACTTCCTTGCCGCCGCGTCCAAGGCGGTGAAAACGACGGGCACCATCTTGCTGCTGATCGGAATTTCGGCCACCTTTGGTTATCTGATCAGTTTGTATGGCGTGGCGGAACTCACTGGCGCGGCGCTGGAGCGACTAACGACGACGCCATGGATCATGTTCCTGCTGGTCAACCTGATCCTGTTCGTGCTCGGCACCTTCCTCGACATGGCCGCGACGATCCTGCTCTGCACGCCCATCTTCCTGCCCATCTGCATGAAGTTCGGCATGGATCCGGTGCAGTTCGGCATGATCCTGCTCATCAATTGCGCGCTCGGGTTAAACACGCCACCGGTAGGCACCGTGCAGTTCATTGGCTGTACCATCGGTGGCGTATCGGTGGGGCATGTCATGAAGACGATCTGGCCGTTTTACGGGGCGCTGATTGCGGCGCTGATGATCGTGACCTACGTCCCTGCTTTCTCAATGTGGCTGCCCGGCGTATTCATGGGCAAGTAAACCAACAGGACTCAGCACGTGAAAACAACGCCCGTCACTCCGGAAGATTTGGCCGCCTCCGTCCTCGCAGTGCCGCCGATGGCGAGGAACGCCGACTGGTCGCTCAATATCTCTGCCAACAAAAAGATGATTCGTCATCTGGAGGCTGGCGGCGTGCGCACGCTGATGTACGGCGGCAACGCGAATTTCTACAACATAGGCGTTCGCGACTATCACAAAGTTTTGGAGATGCTGGAGACGCTGGCCGGCGAGGACAGTTGGGTCATCCCGTCCATCGGCCCCGATTTTGGCAAGGCGATTGACCAGATTGACCTGCTGCGTAGTCGCAAATTTCCCACGGCGATGGTGTTGCCATTGCAATTTCCATCAACTGATGATGGCTTGGCCACCGGCATTGCGCGGCTTTCGCAGTTCTACAAAAAGCCACTGATCGTTTACATCAAATCGGACGGCTATCTGGAGCCGAAAACGGTCGGCAAACTCGTTGCCGACGGCATTGCCTGCGCGGTGAAATACGGCACGGTGCGCGCCGACCCATCGAACGATCACTACTTAAAAGAACTCACGCAACACGTCGATCCGAAATTCATCCTGAGCGGCATCGGCGAGACACCCGCAATCATCCATCTGCGCGATTTCGGCTTGCAGAGTTTTACGTCAGGCTCAGTCTGCATTGCGCCGCGCGGCTCAATGAAAATGCTCGCGCTTATCAAAGCGGGCCAGTATGACGAGGCGGCAAAAATTCGCGAAGCCTACGCTGACCTGGAAGCCTGCCGCGACACAATCAGCCCGATCCGCACCTTGCACGAGGCCGTGACGCTCGCGGGCATCGCCGATATGGGCCCGATGCTGCCGATGCTCTCTAACATCGGCACCGAGCACCACGAGCGCGTAGCTGCTGCGGCCAAGGCGTTGCTGGCGTTTGATCAGGCGTTGGCGTAAGCGTAGGCAGCCGACCTGCTGGAGCAGCGCGCACCGATACTTCAGATACAGCTTTATGTTGAACTCACCGTTTTAATGGGGCTGCACGCGTTATTTCCTGATTCTCGATAAACATCAAATAACGCTTTTAGCCCATACAAAACAAGGCTTACAGCAAAAAGTTGTTACGACAACGGGTGGTAGGCGACGACTTGCCGTCGAGAGCTTTCACGATAGGCACGGCCTAGTCCGCGCCTACCGAGCCGCAGCGCACTTTATGAACGCAAAAAATGTCATCGTTGAACCGGTGAGAGACTAAACGCGGAAACAGGTGCCACGCATCCTACCGCTTCAATTTTCAGCAGCTTGTCGCGCAGCCCGTGAGCCGTTGTCGTTCGGGGTTGCGCTCAATGACGGCGAGTGCTGCATCGGCGATGTCGGCAGCACGGCGAGGCTCGCCCAGCGCTTGCCATAGCCTGCCCATCTCGACGCTGGCTTGCAGCCCTGAAAACGTGGCGGCGTCCATGCGCACGGCAGCGAGTAGCGTTTTTGCGGCCTGCACGTCGTTTCGCAGCTGTGCTGCGCGCGCAAGATTCGAGCGCCACAATCGGATGTGGACCAATACGAAACCTGCCACGGAGCGGGGCCTGGCCACCGGCGACTGGGTGGAGATCACCGCCTATCGACCGTATGGCCTCCGCTGCTAAGCAGCGGAGGCCATCGATTCAGCAGGCAGTACGCGCCTTCGGTAGCAGTTCAGCAGTGCGCTGACCTTTCACCGCAGCAAGCGAAGCTACTCTGTACCGTCAGTCGCGCTCGCAACGCAGAACACTGGGCCTTCACCCGCAAAACCTTTGGCGATCATCTCGTTGTACCGAGTCAAGGTGTTGGTGTAGCGGTGGTTGCCATCGTTTTGCGCTGCGCGATTGTTAAACGCACGGTAAATGATGGTCGGCGCGGACGCTGGGCACGCACCCGCGACCGGAACTTGCACCGCAAAGTCTTCGCCTTCATAGTCGAACACTGGGTTTTTAAGGCCACGAATCAGCTCGCAATCAGCGGGACGACCGTAGAAGTGGGTGTTAGGTCCGCCTTTGGCTGTTGGCAAGAAAAAGCGGCAGATCGCTTCGGTTCCTGCGGGGGCTCCGGCAGCGGCGAATGCTGTGAATCTTGCACCGGTGCGGCGAAACACGGTCGGCGCGCCGTCAAGCGCCGCGATTTCCAGCGCTCTGCCGGTGATGAAGTATTTGTTCGCAGGTACGATGAAGTACTCAACCACATCTACGCTGGTGGCGGTGCTCGTGGTTTGCGCCAAACCGGTGACCACCAGCGAAATGGACCGAGCCTCTTCGGGCGAGCCGGTTTTTTTGCGAATCACGATGGTGTACTCGGCGTTGGCCACCGGGTTACTGATGAGCACCTGCTTAAAGTTGCCACCGTTCGCCTCAAACCAGCCCGTTGCGGTGGTTGCGTTTTCGAGGCGATTGCTCATCCCTGGAACGACCCAACCCCAGCGCTCGGCACCGCCAACCTGGCGCACCATCACATCAAAGTCGTAAACCATGCGTGATTTGACGGGGTCGATGCCCTCGGCGTCAGTTTGCAGCGGGCCGGCATCATCGATCCACGCGATATTGACCACGAGCGGCTCGCCGCCTTTGGCAAACACGGTGCGTGTGATTTCAGCCGTTGAATCAGCCGCTGGATTGGCAGGGATTTCCTCAATCACCGAGCCCTTGCTGGTGGCAAGAGTGGCACCGGCTGCTGTCCTGTTTTTAATTGCAAGCGCTGCTTTTTCAACGTTGAGTAAACCCCAGCCAAACTGATGATCAGGGCCTGGGCGCCCCAAGTCTTCCGCCGTGCCCAGCATCAACGCTTTGAGCGTGGACGAGCGCATGAACACGCCCGTGACGTTTTGGTAATACTCCTGCAACAACAATCCGCCCGCAGCGGCAGCAGGCGACGAATAGGAGGTGCCGCTGGAGTCGTCGACCGAGCCGCTGTAGCCCGAATTTGTCAGCACGTTGTTCGTATCAACGGCTTGAGCCGAATCAATCGCGGTGCCACGGGCAACGATTTCGGGCTTGACGCGACCGTCATCAGTGGGCCCCCAGTTGCTGTAGTTAGACATCGACTTGTCCGCGTTCACGGCACCTACCGCCATCGCGTTTTTAGAGTTGGCCGGGCCGGTCATGATGTCGTAGCCCGCCTTGGGCGCACGGTTACCGCTCGACTGTTGTTCGTTGCCCGCAGCTACGAACGGCAGATAGTTGGGCGCAGCCTTAAGCATGGCGTCCCAATCCCGCGCCTCAGCGTCGTAGGCACCGTAGAGCGAGAGGTTTGCCGTCTGGGTGTTGGCGTCGCCATACGAATGGTTCGAAATCAAGTACCCCTGAGCGGCGAAACCGGTCATTTCGGTGAGGTCGTTCGGTGCGTCCCACACCCTTGCGGTGCCGTTGTACGCGATGCCGCGCGCAGCAGGGCGGGTAGCAACGTCGCGCCCGATCATAGTGCCTGCCACGTGGGCCGCATGGTTGCTGTTGCCGGCTGAGCTCACCACTTGACCGGGTTGGTTGGTCACCTTACCGACCAGCAATTCATGGGAGACAGCACCTGTTGCATCTACCGCCACCGCACCGGGCTCCCAAATGCCTGCGATCATGCCGCTGCCGGTCACGCTGACACCGAGTGAGCCGCCCGGATACAGTGAATCCGCCTTGATTAGTTGGCCGGACTCTCGGTTGCTTTTTTGGCTGCTTTTTTTACCGCTGGGTTCGCTCCGGGAAACGCGGAATACCGGCTCTCCCGTGCTGTCAATCCGAAGCAGGTATTGGCTCACACCGTTTTTGATCTGCTCGCGTTGAACCGTGGGGTTGTCGCGTAGATAGCGTTTAACTTTTCCTTCTTCAGCTTCAAATTTCGATTGAAACTGAGCAGCCAGCACGCCTAATTCGGTCGTCTCCGATGCTTCTTTGACGACTTTCCGCTGCGCTGCGGTTTGCGCGTTAACCGCAACGCTGGCTACCATCGCCGCACCTGCGGCAAGTTTGAACCAATTTTTCATACGAACACCTCTAAATCAAAACACAACAAGGGGGTTAGGTGCAGTTCTGTGGTCGCGTTGCCAATCGAATTTTGACCCAGCGACGCGACACAGAAAAATCCTGTCCAGATTGAAGTTTAGAGGGCTGACCGCGTTTCTGCCCTTAAAGATTCTTAATTTTCGCGGATTGGAGCTTTCGACGCGCCGCCGCGGTGTGTGCGCGAAAGAAACGGGCGCAGCCGAAGCCAGGTGGACGTCAGAACGACACCGGTGCCGGCTCAGACATTGCGTCTGACAAGGCGAGTCTTGAGATCGCGGGCGCGTTAGTTTCTCGGTCTAGCTCCTTACCATCGGCAATGCTCAAGGCCACTCTGTAATGAGCCCGCCGCGGCAGTCCCGCGCCCTGCAGGCGCAACCGCACCAGTGCGACGACCGACGGGCCAACGCTGAAAGCGCGCATTACCCAGGCTTGGCTGCTGCTGGCCGCGCTTGCCGAAGGCAGCCCCGCCTGCACCGCACTGCAAAATTCGACGACATAGGGCCACGCATCCGCATGAAGATTTGGATGATCCGCAGCGTCGCCTTGGCACTGCTCGCGCAACTGGGTCATGAAATCGTCACGAGCCACAGGCACAGCAGGCTCTGTCGCTGCGTCCGCCGCCGTGCCAGCAACGACCCAAACCCGCGCGATGACACCGTCGAGCAGATCAGCGAATGCGCCGACCGTGCGGCCGTCGGCCATGTCGTCGACAACCGCAATGGCCTGCGGCGACAGCAGCACCCGCGCTTGACTTGAAAATTCCAGCGGATGAGCCGCAAACAAGTCGACCGCATCGGTGCGGCCGAAGGTGGTCGCGCCGTAAGCGTCCACACGTAGCGCGTTGGCTAGGTGCGGCGCCGCTGACACCTGCCCACAGAGCAATCGCTGAAGCACGGCCCAGGCGTCGCCGCCCAGCGCGTCGGCCGAAATGGCGGATTTGCCCACAGGGCGGGACTTGCCGGTGCTGGTCACAGGGCACCCCCTGCTGATGTGTTGGCGCCTAGACCACCGTATACCTGACGCAACACGGCCAACTCATCGAACACGGTCTGGTCGCGCACGATACGGCCACCGCGCAATACGTAGTGGCTGCTGCCAGCCACCAGAATCTCGCGCCCGGTAGGCGCCCCCCAAGGGCCGTAGCCCGCATGCACGCCACAGACCGACCAGCGCAGCGCAACCGCAACATCGCCGTGCGGTAGCGGACGCGCCGCCCAGTGATCGATGGCCAGTGCGAACTGGTGTAGCTGGGCGCGCAACTGCACCAGGCAGCCCGCCCAGTAGCCCCGGCCCCAGCCATAGCGGCCGGTGGGCCAGCACACCTCAATGCTGGGCGAGACCTCGCTCGCGGCCTCACCGTACAGATCAGCACTCAAGGCCGTGCTGAGCAGCCGCGACGGACCTGATGCGGGGTGGTCAGCGTCCGGCCATCGGGGTTCGTGGTTGCGCACGCGGTCGATCCAAGCTTGCCGCCAGGCATGGCGCGCCGGGTCGCCCGCGCGGTCGGCCTCGGCTTGCGCAGTAGCCACTGCGCGCGGTGAATGCCCCATTTGCAGGGCCGCGCGGGCGTTGTCGCGAAACAGCCATTCCTCGACGATCAGGTTGTCGCGCACCACACAGTCGGCCACCGTCATGGCCATCTGCGCAGCACCCGCGCCGGAACCGTACATCGAATCAACGCCTTCGTGGGTTGAACGGCTTGTGATGCGGTGTGACGAGTAGAAAAGCCCGGGCAAGTCTTCGCTCCAGATCACGTCTTCAGCAATGACTTGCCGATCGGCAAACGACGACAGTGCAGAGAGCGTGCCTTGCACTACGTTTTCCATGCCGCTGGACGGGCCGTTCAAGGTGTGCATCACGCAGCTGTCGGCGTAATGGGTGCGGCACAGACCAATGTCTTTCTGCTCCCAAATGCGGTGAGTGCAGCGCACGATGTAGTCAACGATGTCACGATACACCGGCTCGAAACCCCGCAGCTCCTGCCTGCGCGGCCCTTCAGCCAGCAGGTCGGCGGCGCTGCGGCCGACGGGGGAACGTACCTCGGGTAGCTGGTTCCAAGCGATTGCGCTCATGCAAAGCAACCTGTAGCAAGCGCGCTAGTAGCCCCTGCGTTGTTGTTAAAAATTCTCATGGGGTGACCACGTCTCCAAGATTGCATAGCTATGCATCGCGGCAAACCTGCGAGCCGGTCAGTCTCGCAAACGGGCCAACAGATCGACGTCCATCTGCAACATCAGGTGCGGCAGGTCAATCAGCACCCAGTTCTCCGTTAGCAACGTACCGTCGTTACGCCACCAATCCATTACGCGCATGTTGATGGGCTTGCCTGTGGCCTTGACACCCAGGTAGTCGCCCATGAAAGTGCCGCGAACGCTGGGCCAGCCGGTTGAGCCGACATAAGCGCCCTCGGCGATACGCGAGCGGTGCCCACGCGGTAGGTGGTGCGGGCTACCGCGGTCTGGAAAGGCGTGCAAGAACGGGGCTTGATGGTGGCGCTGGAAGCCATTAACGCCGCGCATGCTGCCGATACCACCCGGGCCGTACCACATCATGTTGGGATGCCAGTAACGCGGCATGTCCATGGAGTCCAGATTTTTACCGTCGAAGCGCCACAGGCCCGTGAACATCTCGAGCGTCAGTCGCATGCTTTCAGCCGCGTGGGCCGGGTCGGTGCGGCCCAGCAGCAGGCCGTCGTGCGGGGCCGGGCCGGGCACCAGCCATTCCAGCCCGCTGCTCGGCGGCAGGATGCGGCGCCCAGCCTGGCGCGCTAGGTCGACGATGTCCAGCAGCACCCGAGCCTCGGTAATACGGCCTACGCCATCGGCCTGCATTTCCCAGCGATAGAACTCGCCGAAGCGCAGGGAAGCTGGCTCGCCGGTGGCCGGAATACCCAGCCATGGTTGCTTGAATGTGCCCAGATAGTGGCCAGTCGTGGTGATCCACCAACCCTCACCACGCAACTCGGGCGGGGCGTGACCCACCTCACCGGGCGGCGGGCTGATCCACTCTCCACCGAAGAACAGGTCGGCGCGGCGCTCAAGATCGGGGAACGCAGCCTGCAACCGGGCATAGAGCTGATCGGCCACTGCGGCCGGGCCGACCAGCTCGTTGAACGGGTGCGACACGAACCACGACGCGTTGGGCGCCACGTGCTCGCGCAGCGCGGCAGCGGCGTCGAGGCCAGGCAGGCGCTGAAGAAAACGCCAAACATCGGCCTTCATTTGCGCCAAGGCGGAGTCGGATGCGTGGATCGACATGCGGAATCTCTTACGAGTTTTTAGTCCGAACATGCTATCTGATCATGCATACGCATGCAAGGTGGTATCTCGGCGCACGGTGGGTCGGTTGCACAGGGCAGCGCTCCCCTCGCAACTGCGAGATGGCCACGGGTTGGTGGCGCCGGGAACGCCTGCTTTTGCCATCGCTGCAACCAAAGTTGGGCTCGATGCGATGAGGTTCGGGCGCAGCAGCTGGTCATCGGGCAACTCACCTGGCACATTGAATTCTGTTGCGCACAAGCCGCACTTGGCGAACAACTAGGGTTTACCATAGCGCCATAAATTGCGAATTTGCATACGCTTGCATCCTAATCAGCATGACTGCTGACGCCATTCACCCCGAACCCGTAAATCTGCCTTTGGAGAGCCCCGATGATTAAATCGCATCCTGCGTCACGCCTGCCGATACCGATCCTAAGCCCGATCCCCCGCGCCGTGGCGCTTGCTCTAGGCACTTGGGGTCTAGCCAGTGCTGGTGTGGCCTTCGCCCAAACCAGCCCGGCGGCGCCAGCGGCCAGCACCGCGGCACCGGAGTCCGAGGTCCGCGCACTGGATATCGTCACCGTCACCGCCACTCGCCGCATTGAGGACCAGCAGAAGGTCAGCACTTCGGTCACCGCTTTGTCGGGAGCAAAGCTCGCCGAAAGAAACATCTACGACATCGGGCAGCTCGAAGGTCTGTCTCCAGGTTTCACCTTCGGTCGATCCGGGTCTGATGCCCGCCCAGCCATGCGCGGCGTGCGCACTGAGGCGGTTCAGGCAAACGCCGACACCACCATTGGATTTTTTATCGATGGCATCTACAAGAGCCGGCCCAGCCAGGCGCTGGCGAGCTTCGTGGACCTGGAACGCGTGGAAGTTCAACGCGGCCCGCAAGGCACGTTGTTTGGCCGCAACACCTTTGGCGGCAACATCGTGATGACCACGGCCAAGCCCGAACTGGGCGAAACCAGCGCCGAGGGCAGCCTTCTGCTTGGCAGCTTCAAACGCACTCGTGCTGAAGCGGTAGCCAACATCGACGCGGGCAAGACCGTGGCCATTCGCCTGGCTGCTGCGGTCGACAAGTCCGACGGCTACGTGAAAAACGACTTCAATCCCGCCGCTGACCTTTTTGATGAAGATCTGCGCTACTTCCGCGCGTCAATTCGCTTCAAGCCTGACAACCGGTTCGATGCCGTACTCAAAGTGGAAAACACCGAGCAACGCGGCAACGGCTCGGGGCAGTTCAGCTACTTTCAGACCGGCACTTACCTCAACGGTACCTGTCGACCACTGCTCAACAGCACCTTCTACGCGCTCAACGGCCGAGGCGGTTTGACAGACGGCATTGCCGACTGCACTCGCACGCTGGCGAGCGCCGCGGGGGCGGTGGGCAGCACCGCTGATATCGGCCGACCGGTCTACAGTTCGGGCAATGTGTGGCGCGTGGAGAACGATTTCCAGAGTCAACGCAGGCTGTCCGACACGAGCTTCACGGCTGACGTGTCCTACCGCTTTGATGCCTTCACGCTAAAGTCCATCACCGGTGGCTCTAACTTCTCGGTGATGCGCACGGTCGACCAAGACTTTTCCCGCGAAGCGATTGCCACCAGCCAAGAGCGCACCAAAAACAAGAGCTTCTCGCAAGAGTTACAAGTGCTGTCTGAGGGTAAAGGCCCATTTGGCTATGTGGCTGGCCTCTACTATTTCAAAGACAAGACTGACAACGTCGATGCGTTTCAGGTCGTTCGCCGCAGCACCGGCAATGGTTTCGTCACCACGGCGGTCGCGGAAACACAGTCCAACGCAGCGTACGCGCAGCTGAGCTATGCCGCCACTAACGAGCTGAAGTTCACGGCTGGCATCCGCCACACCGTAGACAAGAAAAAGTATAAGTTTGCCAACCGCAATGCCGGAACACCCGTCAACGCGAATCTGACCCAACCGGATCCATTTTTCACTTCACTGGATAGCTTGGTGGCTCCGGATTCGGCGTTCGGTAGCGCCGGCGTCACCAACTGCGGCACTGCGGTGGGCGGCTTTGCGGCAGGGGCGGTGATCCCCGGTGCCAACTGCGGCGGTGTGGGCAACAACACCTTCTTCGGTGCGACCTACACCCCAGTGGAGTTTAAAAAGACCACCGGTCGTATAGCAGCTGAATACAACCTCAGCAAGAGCCAGCTGCTCTATGCAAGCTACAGCACCGGTTTCAGTTCGGGAGGCTTCAACGGCAGCCAGACTGCGTTAATCACTGAAGCCACACGTACCTTCAAACCACAGGAAGTGGCAGCGCTTGAATTCGGCTCAAAGAACCGCTTTCTGAACAACACCTTGCAAGTCAACGTGGCGGCATTCATGAACCGCTACAAAGATCAGCAAGAACAGCGTCAGGTGCCCGTGGGCCTGACCACCGCGTCGCTACTGTTCAACGCCGCTAAATCCAAGGCCAACGGCTTAGAGCTGGAAAGCGAATGGCGCGTGACGAACAAATTAACGCTGGGCGCAACGGTGTCGCTGCTGGACGCTAAGTACACGAGCTTCCCCGACGCGCCAGGAGGCATCGCGATCACCCAGCTCATCGACACACCGGGAACAGCAGCTACTGTCGTCAATGGCGTGACCATTGCGCCGGCCGGTCAGACCCGCATCTACGCGCCGGGTTACAAGTGCGGGTTGATTAACGGCACCGGTGCTAACGGCGTACCGCAGGCCTACGGTTGCGATTTGACGGGCAACAAAATCCCGTACGCCGCAAGCACTTCGGGATCGGTATCAGCTGCCTACACCGTAGGGCTTGGAGGCATGGGAACCCTAACGCCCATGGTCGTGGTTAACTTCAGCAGCGGCTACTTCGGCCAGATCTACAACGTACAAGCTGAGAAACAAGCTGCGTACACGAAAGTCGACCTTAAGCTGAATTGGAGAGTCAATGACAAGCTGAGCTTGCAGGGCTTTGTCGACAATGCCGGCAACACTGTCGTTATCAACCGCTTCGTTTGGGGCGGTGGCAGCACCATGCAGAACAGCGCAGCAGCGCCGCGCACGTTCGGTGTAAAGCTCAACTACAAGTTCCTCTAAACCTGTACCTCGGGTCAAGGCCACAGTTGTTGTGGCTACGCCCTGCCCTGTGTCGCGGCACAGGGCAGGGACCGCAGTGAGCGTTACTGAACACTGCCCTGGTGGTCACAGCCATATTCTGTGCTCGGCAAAATTTTCAACCTGCTCCCGAGTCACCTAAGACCTCCTCAGGTTCGACGTAGAAGTTCCACTGGGGTGCCCGCAGTACCCGGCCGGTCTGTTGAAGTCGCGTCGGCTACCTTTTCCGCAACGCAGGGGAGACGGCGTCCATCCTTGTGGCCAGTGTCAAAACCTCTGCCGACCGCGCTAGATCAGGTGATACGCCGCCTGGATCACCGCGACGTCATTGCCCGCCCCATACGATCAACTGCGCGACGGCCTTGCTCCTTAGGTTGGCGCCACTTACTCAACTCCATCGCCACAGGACTGCTTTTGCGCTTGCAAAAGCTCGATCCGGGCAGAGTACATTTCTGGTGTGCTCAGCGGCGAATCCGCAGCGGGTCGCAAGCTGGTTTTGCTAGGCAAAAAAGAGTGTAGAAATAACTGCATACGTATGCTACATTGCAGCCCAACTGCAATCTATTGGCTGTTCAGGAACTCGCATGATTCGATACTTAAAAAATGGCAAAGACGCGCAGGTACAGGCTGATGACGACAGCAAAGTACGCGTAACGGTCGAGGGCATCCTCAAAAATATCGAGTCGCGCGGCGATGACGCGGTGCGTGAATACTCCAAAAAATTCGACAACTGGGATCCAGTGGACTTTCGCTTGTCGCAAGCGGCCATTGAGGCGGCTGTCAAGCAGCTCAGTCCGCGCGAACTGCAAGACATCCAGTTTGCGCAAACACAGGTGCGCAATTTCGCGCAGCTTCAGCGCGACAGCATGCAGGACATCGAGGTGGAAACACTGCCCGGCGTGATTCTGGGCCACAAACACATCCCGATGAATGCTGTGGGCTGCTATGTTCCGGGTGGCAAATATCCATTGATCGCATCCGCGCACATGAGCGTGTTGACTGCGAAAGTTGCGGGCGTGAAGCGAATTGTCGCCACCGCACCGCCGTACCAAGGCGCGCCGCATCCTGCGATTGTGGCGGCCATGCATTTTGCGGGTGCGGACGAGATTTTAGTGCTCGGCGGCGTGCAGGCGGTCGCCGCCATGGCTATCGGCACGGCAACGATCAAACCGGTAGACATGCTGGTAGGCCCAGGCAACATGTTTGTGGCGGAGGCCAAGCGGCAGTTGTATGGTCGCGTGGGCATTGATTTGTTTGCAGGCCCGACCGAGACTCTGATCATCGCCGACGACTCGGTTGACGGCGAAATGTGCGCCGTGGACTTGCTCGGCCAGGCAGAACACGGGCCAACCTCACCCGCGATTTTGTTGACGAATTCTGAGGCACTCGCCAAAGCCACGATAGCCGAAGTCGAACGGCAATTAACAATTCTGCCGACTGCTGGCATCGCCGCAGTCGCGTGGGCCGAGTACGGGCAGGTGATCGTCTGCGACAGCATCGATGAGATGGTGCAGGTGGCTGATGACATTGCCAGTGAACACGTGCAAGTGATGACCCGTGACCCGAACGTGTTTCTGGAGCGTATGACCAACTACGGCGCCCTCTTCCTCGGGCCTCGCACCAACGTGAGTTTTGGCGACAAGGTCATCGGCACCAATCACACGCTGCCTACCAACAAAAACGCTCGCTATACCGGCGGGTTGTGGGTTGGTAAATTTCTCAAAACCTGCACTTATCAACGCATCACCACGGACGAGGCTTCGGCCCGTATCGGCGAGGTGTGTTCCCGCTTGTGTCACATGGAAAATTTTGCCGGTCACGGCGAACAGGCGAATCTGCGCGTGCGCAAGTACGGTAAACGCGATGTGGCGTGGTACGAGCCAGTGCAGTCGCAGTAGCGCACGCCGTGACACTGCCGCAGTTGTTCCGCCTCGATGGCAAGCGAGCGCTGGTTACCGGTGCGGGGCGTGGCTTGGGCGCGCGCATGGCCTGCGCGTTGGCAGAGGCCGGTGCGCATGTGACGCTCGTTGCGCGCACGAGCGGCGAGATCGAGCTGGTGCGGGACGCTATCGTGAGCCATGGAGGAGCTGCAGCCACAGCCGTGCTGGACGTAACCCACGCACACCATGTCGCCGAGTTTTTTTCGACGCAGCGACCATTTAACGTACTGGTCAATAACGCGGGCACTAACCGCCCGGCGCCGCTCGCCGACACACCGGACGCCGATATTGAGGCGGTGTTCAATTTAAACGTGTTGGCCGCTTTTCGCATCGCGCGTGAGGTTGCACGCGGCCTCATCGCGGCCCACCAATCCGGCTCCATCATCAACGTGTCGTCGCAAATGGGCCACGTTGGTTCGCCAAACCGCGTCGTGTATTGCGCCAGCAAACACGCCCTAGAGGGCATGACCAAAGCCCTGGCGTGGGAGTTGGGGCCACAAAACATTCGGGTGAATACGCTCTGCCCTACGTTTATCGAAACACCGTTAACCGCGCCGATGCTTGCCAAGCCGGAATTTCGAGAATGGGTAGTCGGCAATATCGCCCTGAACCGGGTCGGTCGCGAGGATGAAGTCGCGGGTCCCATCGTTTTTTTGGCGAGTGACGCCAGCTCCCTGATGACCGGGTCTGCGTTAATGATCGACGGCGGCTGGACTGCGCGATGAGAGACGGCAAACCTGTCACCTCGATTGATGTCGCCAAGCTCGCAGGCGTGTCGCAATCGGCCGTGAGCAGGGCTTTCACGCCAAGTGCAGCCGTGTCGGACAAAACCCGCGCCAAAATCATAGAAGCAGCGACGGCGCTGAAATACCGACCGAACGCGATTGCGCGCACGCTGTCAACCAATCGCTCGCGCATCATCGGCATGGTGCTTTCGCAGCTCGACAACCTCTTCTATCCCACCGTGGTCGACAAGCTATCGCGCGCGTTGCAACAGCATGGTTTTCACCTGATGCTGTTTTTTGCCGAGGGCCGCGATGTGGACAACGCGCTCACGCAGCTGCTGGCGTACCAGCTGGACGGCGTCGTGCTTGCCTCCACAACAGTGTCATCAAGGCTTGCCAAGGAATGTGTCAACGCCAACATCCCGGTGGTGATGTTTAACCGCAGCGCTGACGGCGCGCAGGCCAGCAGCGTAACCAGCAACAACCGTGAAGGGGGACGCATTGCAGGCGCGTTTCTGCTGGAAAACGGCCACAGCCGAATTGCCTATATTGCCGGGCGCGAAGACTCGTCAACCAACCGCGATCGCGAAGCGGGGTTGTCCGCTGCGCTTGCGGCTGCGAATTTGTCCATCTACCGCCGAGCCGTAGGCAACTACGAGCGCGAGGCCGCTGCCGCAGCAGTGCGCGCAATCTTCGCCGATAAAAAACCGCCCGATGCGGTAGTCGTCGCCAGCGATCACATGGCATTTGCCGTGATCGACACCTTGCGCTTCGAACTTGGCAAATCCATTCCGGGCGATGTTTCAGTGGTGTCGTTCGACAACGTGCCACAAGCGGCGTGGCCGGCTTATGAATTGACCACCATCGTGCAGTCGGTCGATGCGATGGTGAGTGCCACCACAAACTTGCTGCTGGATCAAATCAACGCCAGTGAGATCGTGAGCAGCGACGTGGTAGTCGGCTGCAAGCTAATTGTGCGCAAATCAGCGCGGCTAATCCCGCCGAAAAAAGTGCCGGTGAAATCATGACCGACGCTGACATGCAGCGCATTGGCATGGGCGGGTTCGACGCCGAGTTTGTCGATTTGCCGCACTACATTCGCGTCATCACGGATCGGATTTGGGAGGGCCGCCGCATTGACGACATCCATCGCTATTACAGCGATCCATGCATTGTGGAGACTCCGCTGGGCGTGTCCACAGCGCTCGGGGATGTGATCCGTGGTACCGAGGCGACGCTCAATATGTTTCCTGATCGGCGTTTGCTCGCCGAAGACATCATCGTATCGGGTGACGACGCGCGTGGGTATCTGAGCTCGCATCGAATCATTTCGCCCATGACGCACGCAGGTAGCGGAAGTTTCGGGCCATTTACCGGCAAGCGCGTTCACGCGCGAACGATTGCCGACTGTGTGTGCAAAGACAACCGCATCATTCACGAATGGCTGGTGCGCGATCACGCAGCCATCGCCTACGCGATTGGCAGCACGCCGCAAGCATTGGCTGGCCGCTGGCTAGCCGAGCGAGGGGGCTGGAGCAAGCCGGTTGCGGGCGCCGCGCCGTTGGGTTACTTCTCCGAGATCAGCACCGCGCCGGTGGCCACGCGCTATGCGGCTGCAATCGAGCGGTTCGCAACCCATCAGCGCGATGCGTTTGACATCGGCGACACGTATGACGAAGCGCTACATCAGATCGCACCGGGTGAAACGCATCACTACGGGCACGAGGAACTCATTGCGTATTGGGCGGCATTGTTTTCAGCGTTCGAAGTGAGCGACTTTCAGGTTGAACATTTGGTAGAAAACAACTCAGCGGAGCGCGGCACGCGCGTCGCGATGCGCTGGCGAGCCACCGCTAAACACTCAGCCATCGGCGAAAACGGCCAGCGCTTCGGAGCCGCCACCGGACGCAGCGTCGAAATCATGGGCATCAATCACGTCGAAATTTACGGCGGTAAAGTACTGCGCGAATGGGTACTGATTGATGAGGTGGCCTTGTGGATGCAAGTGCTGTGAGTACCACGGCCTCCGTATTGAAAAAGCGCCCGATTTGCGATCGTTGGTACGAGTACCTTTTATCCGGGAGCAGAGCGTGGTCGAAATACCCACCAAGGCGTTGCGCGAAATCCCTCACGCTGACCCTCTCCCTCAGGGAGTGGGGCACAGTAGAACTTTTCCACACAACGTTGACTGAGCAGTAAACGATCCATCATGGCCAGAGTTCAACTAAAGAATATCGAAAAATCGTGGGGCGCCGCGGTTGGCGTCAAACGCCTGTCGCTCGACATCGCCAACGGTGAGTTTTTGGTGCTGCTCGGCCCATCCGGCTGCGGCAAAACCACCACCATGCGTATGGTGGCGGGTCTTGAGGATCCGAGCGAGGGTGAAATTTGGATTGGCGAACGTTGTGTCAACGCGCTTGAACCCAAAGACCGTGACGTGGCGATGGTGTTCCAAAGCTACGGCCTCTACCCCAACATGACCGTCTACGAAAACATCAGCTTTCCGCTGCGTATTCGTGGTACGCCGAAAGCCGAGATTGACCCCGCTGTGATGCGCGCGGCCAAGCAGGTTGAGCTGACAGAATACTTGGATCGCAAGCCAAAGGCCCTCTCCGGCGGGCAGCGGCAGCGCGTCGCTCTAGCGCGCGCCATCGTGCGGCAACCATCGGTGTTTTTGATGGATGAGCCGTTGTCAAACTTAGACGCGAAGCTGCGCGTCTCGATGCGGTCGCACATCAAACACTTGCACCACAGCCTCGGCGTGACCACGATCTATGTGACCCACGACCAAATCGAAGCCATGACGCTCGCCGATCGCGTGGTGGTGATGAGCAAAGCTGAGATACAACAGGTGGGCACACCCGAAGAGATTTACAACGATCCAAGCAACGTGTTCGTTGCCGGGTTTATTGGCTCGCCTGCGATGAATCTGGTCAATGGCAGCTTGGTGGCGGGCACGTTTCAAGCGGCGGACGACGCATTCACAGTCAACGTTGGCGGCTTTTCTGATCTGACTCAAAGTAACGTCATCCTGGGCGTGCGTGCGGAAGATTTGGTGCTCACAACGCCCGACGCCGCGGCTATTCAAGGGCCTGTTTTTACTGTGGAGTTAACCGGTGAGGCAACCTTGGTCACACTCAAGCTCGGCCACCAATTTATCACCGCCAAAGCGGACAAATCGCACCGCGCAACAATGGGTGAGCGCGCTGGATTTAATGTGAGCGCCGAGCGCTGCTATCTCTTTGACGGCGACACCGAGCTGCGGCTTCGCCTCGGGTAGGGACGTGTACAACGCCTCTCCTACATCACGCATGATGCACCGCGCAATAGCCACCTTGCTCACGCTATTGCCCTTCTGCGCTCACGCCAAATGCGCAGACATCACCGGTAACGGCGACATCAATATCGTAGGCAATTCGTTCCCGGTGCTGCAACACATCAGTCGTGCCATGGAGTCCTGCAAACGGCGCGGCCTTTCGGTAGCGGTGAAGATGACGCCCGAGGCACGTCAGGAGACCGAGCGTGCATTTGGCTCGGGTGGGGTGTCTGCGTTTGACGCGGCGGTGGTGTCGATGGGTGCCTACAGCGCGTTGCGCAGCAAAGGGCAGCTGCAGTCGATGACCGATTTGGTCGCCAAATATCGCGCGCGCTACAACATCGAAGAGCGGATGCTTGTTAAGTTCAACGGCGAGGTGATGGGCATTGCGTTCATGCAAAACGCACAGAGCCTCTACTATCGAAAAGACATTTTTGACAAGCACGGCCTGAGTGTGCCCACGACTTACGCGGAGATGGTCGCCACCGCTGCGATCATCAAAGCCCGCGAGCCGAGCATTGAGTTCCCCATTGCGCAAACGTTTGCCAAAGGCCTCGATAGCGGCACCGAGTTTGCGAACTTACTGGTGGGTAACGGCGGGCGATTTTTTAAGGCGGGCACTGCTGAGCCTGCATTTAACGATGCGACAGGCGAGCGCACCATTGCGGTGATGAAATCGATGCTGCCGTTCATGACCCCGAACGTGCTCTCGTCGAACAGCGACGATGTGATGAATCAGTTTCAACAGGGTAGAGCCGCGATGGGCGTGCTGTGGGCGAGCCGCGCGGCACGCATGGACGACCCAGCCGCGTCAAAGGTCGTAGGGAAAATGGCTTTTGCGCCAGCTCCCGCCATGGTCGCAGGCGGCAAAAGTGCCACCCATTTGTGGTGGGACGGCGTGGTGATGCCAAAGAACATAGCGGGAAACCGCGACACCGTGTTTCAGGTGCTAATGGAAGCGCTGAGCGAGGACACCACCCGCTCCGGTAACGACACTGCCATCTGGATCCGCTCGGTGTATCAACCCACGCGATTTGCCGGTGGCGTGCTCAGCTCGATTGCCGCAGGCGCACCGATCTGGCCCACCGAGCCGTTCTTTGGTCTAGCGCACAGCGAGATCGGAAAAATAATGCCTGAGGTGCTAACCGGCAGGCTCACGCCCAAGGCCGCGCTCGACGCCGCCGCCAGCGCCTACACCCGCACGGCAACCGAGCAAGGCTTTATCAAAGCGCCCGCTTCGTCTGCGGCCGCCGCGCAGGCTCGCCCATGAAAACTAAAACGTTCTTTCAGTTCATCGGCCCATCGCTCGCGCTAATGATAGTGCTGATGGCAGCCCCCCTGGTGCTCACCGGCTACCTGTCGGTGCGCAACTGTTCGCTGCATATGGAGCTGGTTCGCGCGCAGGAAAGCACGCCCTTCGGCACGCAAGAAATCCTCTCGCATCAAGCCAAAATAGGCGGCGACGGCAAAGCGCTGGAGAACTGCGGGTTCATTGGGCTGGACTACTACCGCAAAGTGCTCGGCGTCAACGACGGTGGTGCTACCAGCGCACCGAAAGCCAGCACGCCGCAACCCAAGAACGAGTTTTACGCAGCGCTGCAATTCACGCTGATCTATGTGTTTGTGACGCTGCCCTTCGTGCTTGGCATTGGTTTTTTGCTAGCGCTGGGGGTGAACAACGTCACCCAGCGATTAAAAAGCGTGTTTATCTCTGCATCTTTACTACCGTTCATCATCACGCCGGTGGTGGCAGCCCTTTCAATCAAATGGCTGTTTCGCGATGACGGCTTGGTGCCGTACTTGCTTTCGCATGTCGGCATTCAAGTGTTCTGGATGGCCGAGGCGTGGTCGGCGCGCCTGCTCATCATTGTGTACGGCATCTGGCATGTGGTGCCGTTTGCGTTCATCGTGCTTTACGCAGGTCTGCAATCGGTGCCGCAAGATTCGCTGGAGGCAGCAACCATCGACGGGGCCTCGCGCTGGCAAAAAATGCGCTATGTCACGCTGCCACACCTCATGCCGCTGATTGTGTTTTTGTCGCTAATGCACCTGATGGATGCGTACCGCGTGTTTGAACCGGTGATGGTGCTCACGCAAGGTGCGTTTACCGCCAGCGTGCAGTACCTAACGTACTTCATTTTGCTGCAAGAAAATAACCCCTACAAAGCGAGTGCAGCGGCTGTGCTCACGTTGATTGGCATTCTTATTCTGCTGATTCCACTGCTCGTTAAAACCTATCGTGAACAGCGCGGAGGACGGTAAATTGAAACGTACAAGTACCGCCTTGCAATGGACGATTTACGGTGGACTCACGCTGTGGCTGGTAGTCGCATCGATGCCGATTGTGTGGACCGCCATCATTTCGTTTCGGCAGTATGTGGATGCCTTCTCCTCACCCGTGCAATGGGTTGCTCCGTTCACCCTTGAAAACTATGCCGCGTTATGGATTGATCGCGCGTTTTATCGCAATTTTTTGAACACCGCGCTGGTCACCATTGGCACCGTGACCATCTCGCTCACCGTGGGCTGCCTTGCAGGCTATGCGCTTTCGCGCTATCGCGGTTCACTCGGGTTTTGGTTGCTGTTAGTCGCGTTGGTATTTCGAGCGATTCCGCATTCGAGTTTGCTGCCATCGTTCTTCACCATGTTTGATGCACTGGGCATTCGCAACACATACTTTTCTCTTATTTTTGTACTGGTGGCGATCAACCAGCCGTTCACTATCTGGATGCTGCGCTCATTTTTTATCAACATCCCAAGTGAGTTGGATGAGGCCGCTATGGTCGACGGTTGCAGTCGCTTTCAGGCGTTTCGCAACGTCATCATTCCGGTGATGTGGCCCGGTGTTGTGACCACAGGTTTGTTCAGCTTCTTGCTGGCGTACAACGATTTTTTGCTCAGCTCCGCACTCACCAATGCCGAGAAAATGACCATGCCTGCGGCTATTGCCAACGCAATCAGCGCGGAGAGCGAGGCACTCTTGATGCAGGGCGTTGCGGGTGCAGTCAGCATCACCCTTCCGCTCATCATCCTCATCGTATTTTTTCAAAAGCAAATCGTCGGCGGCCTCACCCAGGGCGCTGTTAAAGGTTAATGCACGCCATCATGTCAGCCACCGCCATTGTTACTTCAGCCGAGGCCGAGCGCCGTCACCTCAAACGCAAAGACTACGTGCCGTGTGTCGACGCCTTCATTGATTGCCGCATTCCCGGATCGATGCCGAAAGAAAACTATTCGATGATCGGGCCCGGCGTCACGCAAAACGCGTCTCAATTCATCAACTTGCAAGAACCGCACGGCTTCAACATTGGCGCGGCGGGCATGTATCCGGGCGTCACCAACAACCTGCATCTGCACTTCACGAGCGAAACTTTTGTGGTGCCCACTGGGACGTACACCCTTCGCTGGGGTGTACGTGGCGACGAAGGCGAGCTGCCTCTTGAGGCCGGCGATATAGCGGTGATGCCGACCTGGGTGTTTCGCGGCTTTTCGACCGCAAGCGCGCAGTTTGGCTTGCTGATGACGGTGCTTGGCGGTGACGACACCGGTGGCATCATCTGGAGCCCCGAGGTGCTCAAGCGCGCGCGCGAAACCGGGCTGTGGCTGAGCAAAGACAACGAGGTTATTGACGCCACACTCACGGGCATTGATCCGGCGGCCGATCAATTGCTGCCGCTGATGCCGGCTTCAGAAATCGCCACCCTTAAACGCTGGAGTGCTGAGCAAATGCGCACCCAGATCATCAAAAAAAGTGATCTTGATTTTCGGGCGGCAACGCTTGACACCGCGGCCGGACACCAATGGAAAATCGCCCCTGCTGTGGGCAACGGTTTATCGCAACATCGAGAGCACCACGTGCCGATACCTGCCCCGCAGAGTTTCTCGGTGGAATGGGTACAGATCGAAGCGGGTCAGGGCTCAGCACCGTTTAGCGTTGCCGAAAAAATGGTGTTGATAAATCTCTCGCCAGCGCTAGAAGTAGCGTTCAACAGTGGCAGCGACACCATCGTGCAGACCCTTGGGTTTGAAGACATGATCTCGATCCCGGCCCACGCGTTACGCTCGTTTCGTTGCCCGCTGGGCGCGCCCACCAGCGAAGCGGTGATGGTTATCGCGGGAGACCACATTAAGCATCCCACATTCGGCGCAGCCGTGGTGGCCGCCGCGTTGTCCTCCGACGTGACCCTTGACGCCGGCGGCAAGCTTGCTCGTGCGTCGGTGTTACCCCCGATGATGTTTGACGCGGACACTCGCGTCGCCGCGCACGGCTAGCGAGCATCGGGTAGACCGTGCATTCGCTCACCTTTCTGCCGGGAACTCTGCTCGATGCAGCGAGTGTTGCCGAACTTGGCACACTGCTACAAGCTACGTCTGATTCGGTTCGCGTTGAAACGCTGGGCGAGTGCGCAAGCTTCGATGCTGAGATTGCGCGGCTGGCAAATTCTGTTGCGGGCCCGCAGGTGTGGATAGGACACTCGTTGGGCGGAATTTTCGCCATCAATTTGGCAATCATGCGCCCCGAATCGTGCGCAGCCCTCATCTGCATTTCGTCGACCGCGAGGGCAGACGCACCCGGCAATCGCGCAAAACGGCTCGATCAGTTGCAGCGCGCGCAAAATGCCGACTCGTGCGAACCGATCTCGCTTGAAATGAAACCGGCGTTCGGAGTGGCCAACAACAGCGCATTGGCCACATCGTTAAAAGCACAAGCTGCCCGGGTTGGGTTGCGGCGGTTTGGCGAGCAAACTCAGTACGCATTGACGCGGCCCGAGCGACGCGCAGCGGGATCAAGGCTCAATTGCCCCGTGCTGGCCATCGTGGGCGGCGACGACGAAATTTGCCCGCCCGCCTTGAGCTATGAAATCGCCGCACTGGGCGCGCGTTCGGCGCTCAGTCGCTGCGTAGAAATCAGCGGCGCTGGACATTTGGCCCCGATGACTCACCCGAATGAAATCGCCGCGTACATCAGCGAATTTCTTGCCGAGCTTGAACCTGTCAACGCACCCCTTTTGTTATAGAACCTAAGCCCATGAAAACTTCCACCGACCGTATCCTCACCACCCACGTGGGCTCCCTGCCCCGCTCACAACCTGTCGTTGATTTGATTTTTGCGCAGGAAAAAGGCGAGCCGATTGATATGCCTGCGTTCAACGCGACCATGCGTGAGGCGGTTGATGCGGTGGTGAAACGACAGGTTGACGCAGGCATTGACATCGTCTCCGACGGCGAGATGAGCAAGATCAGCTACGCCACTTACATCAAAGACCGCTTCACCGGCTTTGACGGCGACAGCCCACGGCGCACCCCATCTGATCTGCTCGATTTTCCGAGCTTTATGAAACGGTTGTCGGGCGGCGGCGGCACGCCCACTTATCGACGGCCCTGCTGTGTCGGTCCGATTGCCGTGAAATCCATGCAACCCCTAGCAGACGACATTGCTCACGTCAAAGCGGCCGCTGCCAAACACGGTGCAGCTGAGGTGTTCATGAATTCCGCCTCACCCGGCGTGATTTCGCTGTTTCAGCCGAATCAGCATTACGTTGATGATGATGCGTATCTCGAAGCGTTGGCCCAAGCCATGGCGCACGAGTACAAGGCCATTGTCGACGCCGGTCTGTTGCTGCAACTCGACTCACCCGATCTCGGGCTCGGCCGACACATGATGTATCGCGACTTGGATGAAGCGGCTTACTTCAAGCGCATTGAACAGCACGTTGACGCCCTCAATGCCTCGCTCGTTGGCATCCCGGCTGACCGAATCCGCATGCATGTGTGTTGGGGCAACTACGAAGGGCCGCATCACAAAGATGTGGGATTAGAGAAAATTCTGCCCATCGTGATGAAAGCCAAGCCGCAAGCGCTGTTATTTGAGACCAGCAACCCGCGCCATGCCCACGAGTGGGCGGTAATTCGCGCTATGAAAAGCATCATCCCGGATGACAAAATTTTGATCCCTGGCGTGCTCGATTCGACCACCAATTTCATTGAGCATCCGCAGCTCGTCGCGCAGCGCCTGGGCAACTTTATCGACACTGTGGGCCGTGATCGCGTGATCGCGGGCACCGACTGCGGCTTTGGCACGTTCGCTGGCTTTGGTGTGGTGGACGCTGAAATTGTCTACGCCAAATTCGAAGCGATGGCCGAAGGTGCGCGCATCGCCACGGCAAAATACTGGGCTTAACTTCCCTCCTCACCAAAAGTCAGCCATGAGAAAAAACACCCTCAAAGAAAAAATGCTCGCAGGCGTGGGCACCACCAACGGCTGGTGCGCGTTTGGTTCCTCCTACTCGGCCGAAATTTTGGGCCATGCCGGATTCGACAGCGTAACGGTGGACATGCAGCATGGCATGTTTGACTTCAACGCCGTGTTGCCAATGCTGCAAGCGCTGTCAGCCACGCCCACCACGCCCATCGTTCGCGTGCCGTGGAACGACACGGCTCTCATCATGCACGTGCTTGACGCCGGAGCCTACGGCATCATCTGCCCGATGGTTAACAACCGGGCTGATGCCGAGCGACTAGTCGCTGCCTGTCGCTACGCGCCAGTCGGCATGCGCAGTTACGGTCCCGCGCGCGGCCTGCTCTACGGCGGTCCCGACTATTTCGACCACGCTAACGACGAGATCATCGCACTGGCCATGATCGAAACGCTCGAAGGTGTCAAGAACCTCGACGACATCCTCTCCACGCCGGGCTTGGATGGGGTCTACATCGGGCCCAACGACCTGGCACTCGTGCTGGGAGCCCGAGCGGGCACCGATCTCACCGACCCGCGTTGCATCGACGCCATTGCACATATTTTGGCGCGGGCTAAAGCGAACAATAAACTCGCAGGCATCTTTTGTGCGGGCGGTGAGGTGGGTGCCATTCGCCGCAAACAGGGCTTCACCATGGTCACGCTGAGCCACGAAGGCAGCTACCTAACGCAAACGGCAAAGGCTCACGTCGCCGCCGCCTTACGCGAGCCGCCGGAGGGCAGCGTGCCTGCGCCGTCTACCGGTTATTAAGACGATTTGCTTTGCGCTATCAGGGCAGCGCTGAATACGGCCAAATTTTCACTAAGCCGGACGCACCGAACGTGCTGCACATCCGGCGTAGGAGCGGCGCAATCCGCGAAGGGCCTTGCCCACACGCCGACCTTTCGCGGCTTACGCCGCTGTTGTGTGAGCCAGGCTGTTTTTTGAGTGCAACACGTCATCAGTAGGGCGGTAAGCTAAGCTTGGCCCCTCCGCGCACGCGGTAGCAAAAGGTTGCATATAAACATATAATGCAACCTAAATAATCACACATTTGCAGGAGCCACGCATGGCCGTCGCACTGAAACTGTCTAATGATTTGGTCGATTTGGCCAAGGTTTCCGCTGCCGCAGAGCATCGTTCAGTGCCAAAACAAATTGAATACTGGGCACGAATCGGCAAGGCCGTCCTGGAAAATCCAGAGCTTCCGCTTCGCGTTGTGCAAGACGTTTTACTGTCGCGGGAAGAGGCGAAGGCCGGGCAGCTCTCACCCTACGAATTTGGCTAGCCCATGGCGCTTGATGTTTGCGCAA
This sequence comes from Burkholderiales bacterium, assembly GCA_043719085.1. Taxonomy (GTDB): domain Bacteria; phylum Pseudomonadota; class Gammaproteobacteria; order Burkholderiales; family Casimicrobiaceae; genus Casimicrobium. Next base: position 28,702 of record JAYSUK010000306.1, read on the forward strand.
CACCATCGTTCGGTAGGGTCGTCAAAAAACTGCACGCCACGGACAAAAAGCGTGTTGATGCGGCAGTAGCAGCGGTTTCCGAGAACCCAACGCTTGGCGAGGAAAAAAAGGGCGACTGGCTGGGCGCGTTTGTTCACAAATTCAAGCTCAACAAACAAGAGACCCTGCTGGCCTATGAGCTGCTGCCCAATAAACTAAAACCGAAAACACTCGTATTACTCGCGCTCGGCCCTCACGAAAACTTCTACACAGCCCTGAGGTGGTGATGTACCCGCCTCTTGCCGCAGCGGCGTTCGTTCGCTCGTGTAGCGCAACTCGCAAACGCAAACATCCCCGCGATCCCGGTGCCCGTCACCCGTGCAAACTCAGGTATCCGCATCCGCAACGCTGGCACAAAGCCAAAGCGGCGCTGACCCAATTCGCCACCCCGGTGAAGACCGGTGCCCGCGCTGGAACGGATCTCACTGACAATCGCTGCATTGACGCCATTGCACATATCCTGGCGCGTGCGCGACCGCACAGAAAATTGGCGGGCATCTTCTGCGCGAGCGGCGAAGTGGGTGCCATTCGCCGCAAACAGGGGCTCATCATGGTCACGCTGAGCCACGAGGGCGGCAACCTGACACAAACGGCAAAGGCTCAGGTGGCCGCCGCGCAGCGCGAGCCGCCAGACGGTAGCGTGCCTGCGGCGCCTACCGGTTATTAAGGCGATGTGCTTTGGGTTGTAAGGGAACCTCTGAGCACAGCAAAATTTTCGTCTTCCCGGCGTAAGCCGGGATCCATGCCCCGTGCGACCGATTGATTTGTAAGGACGCACGGAATCCGGCCCAGTCGTCACCCGGCGAAGGCCGGGGCGGAACGACGAAAAATGAATAAATCCGCTCCTGATTAGCAAGGTGCCTCAGCAGAGCAATCCAAAGTGCCGTCATGCTCGCTGAAGGCGGGCATCCAGACCGCGACTTGAGCAGGACGGCATTCATGACCGTCGGC
>JAYSUK010000307.1:0-3273 GCA_043719085.1 Burkholderiales bacterium
CGCAGGTAACACGGCAGCCGACGCGCGGGGGACGGCCACATAGCTGCGGGTGCGCACCCGAAAGCGCTGCCCGCCGAGCAAAAAACTGTGATCGGGATCGATGTGCCACACACGCGTCATGCCGCCGGGTGCCCAAAAATCCGGCGCGCCGTCGGCTGCGTTCACCCCCAGCGTTCCATCTGCAAATCGCATGATGCTGACGGCCACCGGGCGTTGATCTTTCGACGCTTCGGCGTCCACGATATGGTCGCTTTGGTAGGCCGCACCGAGCGTCACTGGAAGGCGGTCAAACCGATGCCGCGCAATCAGGCCGTCGTGCTTGTCGAGCAGTTCCACAAAAACTACGTCATCGTAGGTGGCGACTACTTCGTCCACGACGACGCCTCAAGAAAGCTGCGCATCAATCGATTTCCGTTGGCGAACGTCACGCCGCGAATGTCCAGGCTACTTGATAGCGATTCGGTCGTGCGATCCACGGTAGTGGCAACGACATTCATGTCGAACAAGCCTTCAAACTCACGGTGCGCGCGCACACAGAGGGCGACCCGAAACGTAGTTGCGTTATGCGTCACAAAATCCTCGTGACATTGCGGTCGCGTGAGGTAGCGCGTGGGCTTCATATTGCCCTGCCCGGCCACCGAAGCCACCATCAAAGATCGCCCGCTCCACGTTGCAAATCGCCATGCGCCGAGCTTGTCGCCGTTGCGATACGAATGCTCCCAACTCACCGCTCCGGTGGTGAAATTCTGATCGATGAAGAGGCTGCTTTGCAACGCACAGCGAATTGATTCTGAGCGATACGGCTTATCCGGTTTTGCTGCCGATTGGCCCCAGCAGCGAAGCCTTTTGTCCTCACCAATCGCCACCGTCGTCGGGCCCAAAGCTTGTTGCGGAAATGGCTTACCGAGTAGCGCCGCGATCAACGTGTCTTGATGCGAAATCAGTTGTGGCGCGATGGCAGCTTTGTCCAAAACGGTGACGCGCGGTGCGGCGATCAACGCCCGCACATAACGAAGCGGCACCAATAAATTCGCCAGTTCGCCGCCGGTGCCCGCGACGTTTACGCCGACCACGCGGCCGACGACGTCAACGGCCGGGCCACCGCTCATTCCCGAGTTGAGTGCGCCGGTGAAGTGAATGGTGTCGTACAGCCGCCGCTCGACCAAGCCGTTGTACGTGCCCTCGGAAATCGCAAAACCCAGATCAAGGGGATTACCCAGCGAAAAAATCTTCTCGCCTTGTTGCAACGGCGCGCTCTCAGCTCGCAAATCGAAATGCGCTGCGCCGGAAATTTCGGCCAAGCGAACAATGGCAAGATCGTGGATTACGTCAAAACCAAGCAGGGTGACGGCGCCCCGTTTTCCGTCAACGCGCACGTACTCCGCGCGATACCGCTGCGGCTCCAGCACCAGCTGCGAGATGACGTGATAGTTGGTGAAGGCCGTGCCGTCCGCCGCAATCAAAAAACCCGAACCGACCGTAGCTTGCGAGCTACCCGCGCGCGTGAGAATGCGTATCTGCACCAGCTTGTCACGCGCCGCGTCGAACAAGCGTTGACCGGTGGGAGACGGCGTGGGCAGGTTGGTGGCGGAGGTTTGGGAGAAAGCCGCCAGTGACGCAACCAGCGCAAGCGCAGCTGCACACGTTCGAAAAAAGCGAAACCGTTTCAGCACAATTGGGTTGCCTTTATCCGTTCCGAAAGAGCGCAGGAACTTTCGCATCGTCGCCCCTGCGCAGGCAGGGGCCTGGTGTCTTTTGCTCGCATTAACAATTTTCTTTACGCAAGCAAAGTAACGGGGTTCCTGCCTTCGCAGGAACGACGAAAGTATTTACGGAAATGATTTTGAACGGTGGTGAACGCAAAGATTTTGCTGATCGCCGAAGCACATTTAATGCAACGTGCAGCCCGTCGCCGCAGCGATCTCTTCACGCGTTACGCCAGGCGCCAGCTCCAAAAGCTTCAACCCGGCAGCCGTCACTTCCATCACACCTAAATCGGTGATGATCACGTTTACCACGCCCACACCCGTCAGTGGCAAATTGCAATTGGTGAGAATTTTCAGATCGGTCGAGCCGTCTTTTTTCTTCGCCACGTGTTCCATGAGCACGACGACGCGGCCCACGCCCGCAACCAGATCCATCGCGCCGCCCATGCCTTTTACCATCTTGCCGGGGATCATCCAGTTGGCCAGATCGCCCTTTTCACTGACCTGCATCGCGCCCAAAATTGCGAGATTGATCTTCCCACCGCGAATCATCGCGAAGCTGTCCGCTGATGAAAAAATCGACGAGCCGGGCAGCGTGGTTACCGTCTGTTTGCCCGCGTTAATCATGTCTGGATCCACCTGATCTTCAGTTGGAAACGGCCCGATGCCGAGCAAACCATTCTCACTTTGCAGCCAAACTTCCATGCCCTGCGGCACATGATTGGCCACCAGCGTGGGCAGGCCAATGCCTAGGTTCACATAGAAACCGTCTTGCAGTTCTTTCGCAGCACGCGCCGCCATCTCGTCTCTGTTCCACGCCATGATTACGCTCCTGCTTTGGTGACGGTGCGCTGCTCGATGCGCTTCTCTGGGGTCGCGTTCAACACGATGCGATGCACGTAAATTCCGGGCAGATGCACTTGATCGGGATCGAGCGCGCCGATTTCGACAATCTTCTCCACTTCGACGATGGTGAACTTGCCCGCCATCGCTACATTCGGATTGAAATTGCGCGCGGTTTTGCGAAACACCAGGTTGCCCGATTTATCCGCGATGTACGCTTTCACCAGCGACACGTCGGGCGTAAGCGAACGCTCCATCACATATTTCACGCCATCAAATTCACGAATCTCCTTGCCGTCGGCAACGATGGTGCCGACACCCGTTTTGGTGAAAAACGCCGGAATCCCCGCACCGCCCGCACGCAGCTTTTCTGCCAAGGTGCCTTGCGGCGTGAAGTCGAGCTCCAGTTCGCCCGCCAGGTATTGCCGCTCGAACTCTTTGTTCTCGCCGACATAACTCGCGATCATTTTTTTGATCTGCCGCGTTTGCAGCAATTTGCCGAGACCGAAACCATCTACGCCCGCGTTGTTCGAAATTGCGGTGAGATTTTTGGCACCGCTGGCCACCAGCGCGTCAATCAGCGCTTCGGGAATGCCGCACAGACCGAAGCCGCCGACACCGAGCAACTGCCCATCTTTGATCACACCGGCGAGCGCTGCTTCAGCGCTTGGAAATATTTTGTTCACGCGTTTTCCTTCATGAAACCTCTATGGCTTACCCGACG
>JAYSUK010000308.1:0-9218 GCA_043719085.1 Burkholderiales bacterium
CGCTGATGATGCCCTTAAGCTCGGAATGAGCGCCAGTGTGCGGCTGGATTTGGGCGCAGCGGAGGCTATCGTCGTGCCCAACACGTCACTCTACACACGCGACAATGTAGCCCGCGTGTGGCTCGTAGATCGGGTCAGCGAAACGGTGAAGGCGGTCGAAATAAAAGTTGGCGTTAGCACCAATGATGGCGTCAGTGTGCTGTCTGGACTTAAGCCGGGTGATCTGGTCGTGACGGCAGGCGCGAACCTGTTGCAAGTCGGACAGAAGGTGCGTCTGCTGGACGCGCCGGTTGCAATACTTCAGCCTGCGAGCGCCGTCTCGGCGGTCAAAGAAAGCAGCAAACCATGACCGACGGTAGTGACAACCGCGACAAAATTGTGGGATCCGGCATGAACATCTCGGCCGCGGCGATCAAGCACAAGCAGCTCACGTTGTTTTTCATTATTGCCATCGCAATTGCCGGGTTCTCGGCGTATTTCAAGTTGGGCCAACGCGAAGACCCGGACTTCACTTTTCGTGCGATCACGGTGCGCACGCTGTGGCCGGGGGCCACCACCGCGCAGGTGGACGCACAGGTCACTGATCGGCTGGAAAAAAAGCTTCAGGAGATGCCGTATTTCAAGCGCACCCAAAGCTACTCAAAACCGGGCGAGTCGCTCATCATTCTTGAGCTGATCGACACCGCGCCACGCAAAGACATTCAAGCGCTGTGGTATCAGGTCAGAAAGAAGGTAAGTGACGTTCGATTCACCTTGCCACCGGAGGTACTCGGCCCCTTTTTCAACGATGAATTTGGTGATGTATTTGGGTCGATTTATGCGTTTACTGGCGACGGCTTCTCGCTGTCTGAGCTACGCGACAAAGTAGAGGATGTGCGCCAGGAACTGCTGCGCATTCCGGACGTAGCCAAGATTGAGCTGGTGGGGGTGCTCGACGACAAGATTTACGTTGAAATCAGCAACGCAAAAATCGCGGCACTCGGCATTGATGCCAGCTCGATTGCAGCTCAATTGCAGGCGCAAAATGCGATTGTTCCAGCGGGTGTAATTCAGACTAAAGACAACGCGATAGCACTGCGCGTTAGTGGGAATTTCGATTCCGTCAAATCGGTAAGTCAACTGGAACTTGCGGTGAACGGTCGCACCATTCGCCTGGGCGACATCGCAAACGTGTATCGCGGCTACGCCGATCCGCCAGTGCAAACTATTCGCTTTGGTGGCAAACCCGGCATTGCGTTGTCAATTTCGATGAAGAGCGATGGTGACGTCTTGCAACTGGGCGAGCGTCTCTCCAAAGAAATGGAGCGAATCAGGAACGACCTGCCAGTGGGCATCGAATTTCATCAGGTGAGCAACCAGCCCAAGGTGGTGAAAGAAGCGGTGGGCACCTTCATGCGCTCGCTACTTGAAGCGGTGGCCATCGTGCTCGCAGTGAGCTTTTTGTCGCTTGGCTGGAGAGCCGGTGCGGTGGTGGCGCTCACCATTCCGTTCGTGCTGCTGTCCACATTTCTGGCGATGCAAATGTTCAAGATTGATCTGCACCGCATCTCAACGGGGGCCTTGATTATTGCGCTCGGGTTGCTGGTGGATGATGCGATGATCGTGGTTGAAATGATGGTGCGTAAGCTCGAAGAGGGGCTCGACAAATTTGCGTCCGCTACCTTTGCCTACGCCAGTACCGCGTGGCCCATGCTGTCGGGCACGCTGGTTACCGCTGCTGGATTTCTGCCAATTGCGATGGCCAAATCATCCACCGGCGAGTACACGTTTGACATGTTCAGCGTCACCACCATCGCCCTTGTGCTGTCGTGGTTCGCAGCCATCATTGCCACGCCGCTATTTGGCTATTGGCTGCTCAAGAAGCCTAAGAACGCTGCGGTTGAGGGAGAGGCGCATGAGCACTTCGACACACCGTTCTATTCGCGTTTGAGGAAAGCCATTGACTGGTGCATCAGTCACCGCTGGATCACGATTGTGATCACTATCGTGGGTCTGGTGCTCGGTGTAATCGGCATGGGCCTGACCGAGAAGCAATTTTTTCCAACCAGTGACCGCACCGAGGTCATGGTCGAGATGTGGCTGCCCGAAGGCTCAAGTTTTAAAGCGACCGAAGCGCAGGTAGAAAAGCTTGAAACACTGCTCAAGGCCGACAAGGATGCGACCACGTTTGTCACCAGCGTTGGCATGTCATTGCCGCGTTACTTCCTCTCGCTCAATCAGGAGTTGTTCCGTCCCAATTTTTCGCATACGCTCATCTTGACTGACAGCGTGGAAGCGCGCAATCGACTGTCGCTGAAATTACAGTCAGAACTCGACAGCAATTTCCCCGGTGTTCGTGGCCGAGCGCTGAAAACTCCGCTGGGTCCGCCGGTGGCCTATCCCATCATCTTCCGTGTGAGCGGTCCCGATATCAACAAGCTAAAACAGATCGGCGACGAGGTGGCGGTAGTGCTGCGCAAGCATCCAAAGACGGTGGAGGTGAATACCGATTGGGGTGACCGCTCGCCAGCGCTGCAAGTGGATGTGAATCAGGATCGCGCGCGCGCGCTAGGCGTCACCTCGCTCGCCGTGTCCCGCTCGCTGGGGGCCGCCGTCTCCGGTGCCACTATCGGTCAGTTCCGCGAGCGTGATCGCCTGATTGATGTGGTGCTGCGTGGGCCGCCTGCCGAGCGCGTGGCGGTGTCGCAGGTGGAAGACTTGCAGGTTGCCACCGGTTCGGGTCGCACCGTGCCGCTGTCTCAAGTGGCAAGCGTCAAGCAGGTGATGGAAGAGCCCATCATCAGGCGCTATTCCCGGGTGCCCACCTTGTCGGTGCGATCGGACATTGTCGAGGGCGCACAAGCACCGGACGTGTCAGCGCAGATCGATCCGATGCTCGCTGAAATTCGCGCCAAACTGCCACCCGGTTACCGCGTCGAGACGGGTGGCGCTTTTGAGGAAAACACCAAAGCGCAATCCTCAATTGGTGCCGGTGTGCCGCTTATGATTTTTGTCTGGCTCGCCTTGCTAATGTTGCAATTGCAGAGTTTTTCGCTGGCTGCGATGGTGCTGTTGACCGCGCCCTTTGGCATCGTTGGCGTGGCCGTCGGTTTGCTGGCATTCCGGATGCCGTTCGGCTTTGTGGCCATGCTGGGCGTGATCGCGTTGATGGGCATCATCATGAGGAACACCATCATCCTGATTGATCAAATCAAACAGGACATGGCGACTGGCACCCACGCGTGGGTTGCTGCACGTGAAGCCGCCGTGCGGCGCTTCCGACCCATCACACTTACGGCTGCCGCCGCGGTGTTGGCGATGATTCCACTGACTCGAAGCGTGCTCTGGGGGCCGATGGCCGTGGCGATCATGGCCGGACTCATCATCGCCACGGTGCTGACTATTCTCGCGGTGCCCGCGATCTATGCAGCGTGGTACCGCGTAAAACGGCCAGCCTCGATTTAACGTGAAACACCGGACTTGTAGGCGACGACTTGGCGTCGCTTGGGCCGTCCAGCACGGCCAAGGCCGCGCCTACCGCAGGCCCAAACAGGCTTGACTTCATAACAGCTAGGCTACCGGCGTCGGCTGCCCAATGAAAGCGCGCGCTAGGTTGTGGCGCTGAGGGTCGAGTCGACTGCTCGACGTTCGTCAAAAACGAAGCAGTCACCGTCGTAATGGTCGAGTCCGACTTCCTCGAAATAACGCAGAATGCCGCCCTGTAGTTGAAACACATTTTCGACACCTAACGACTGTAGAAAGGGTGCAGCTTTCTCGCAGCGAATGCCGCCGGTGCAAAAGCTCACCACCGTTTTGTCACGCAACTCATCCACACGCAGGCGCGCCATGTCAGCAAACTCGGTGAAGTTGCGGTTACCCCAGAACACAGCCTTCTGAAACGTGCCCTTCTCAACTTCAACATCATTGCGGGTGTCGAGCAAGACGATCTCTTCGCCCGCATCCAGCCGCCGTTTGAGCTCGACCGCTGTCATTGCAGGCGCAGGGTTTGACACCGGATTCAGGCCAGCCTGCCGGAATGTAACGATCTCTGGCCGGATCTTGATTTTCATCCGTTGGAACGGCGTGGCGTCGCTCCAACTCTCCTTGATGATGAGCCTCGAGAACCGTACATCGTCATCAAGCAGCGCCAAAAAGCTGCGCACCGCCGTCTCAGCGCCCGCCAAAAACGCGTTGATACCTTCGGGTGCCAACAAAATTGTGCCGTTGAGACCCAATGCCAGCGCGCGCGGCAACAGAGTAGCCTTTAGCGCAATGGGATTGTCGATAGCCACGAAACGGTAAGTCGCGATGTTCAAGATTGCTGACATGAATTCATTTTAAGTCGAGTCACGTGGGCGATAATCCACGCTTCAAAAAAAGGACGTGCGATGCTCTACACGCTTGGCGAACGGATTCCTCAGTTGATTGGCAGCGGGCAATATATCGCCGACAGCGCGCAGGTGATTGGCTCGGTGGTGCTGCATGCCAACGTAAGCATTCTGTTTGGCGCAGTGCTTCGCGGCGATTGCGAACTCATCACCATCGGTGAAGGCAGCAACATTCAGGATTTGTCGCTGGTGCATGCTGATTTCGGCGTTCCGGTGGTCGTGGGGAAAAACGTGACGATTGGCCACCAAGTGTGCCTGCACGGTTGCACTATCGGCGACGGCGCGTTGATCGGAATTCATGCCACGGTACTCAACGGCGCAGTGATCGGCGAAGGCTCGCTGGTAGGTGCCAATTCGCTGGTCGGTGAGGGCAAAATATTCCCGCCGCGCTCGTTGATTTTGGGCTCACCGGCCAAGGTTGTTCGTGAACTCAACGACGAAGACGTCGCACGGATTCGTCACGGCGCGCAACACTATATCGACGCGGCAATTGCCTACCGCGCGCAACTTAAAGTAATGAGTGTGGAGAAGATGCAATGAACGGACACTGGATCGACATCAACGCCCACGACGGCGGCACGTTTGCTGCGTATGTTTCAACGCCACCCAAGCACACAGCAAGCGGCCCAGGTATCGTGCTCATTCAGGAGATCTGGGGCGTCAATCAGCACATTCGCGACGTGGCTGACCAGTACGCGATGGATGGATTTACGGTGGTTGCGCCGGACGTGTTCTGGCGGCAGCAGCCGCGCGTTGACCTGAGCTACAACGAGGTCGACAACCCCAAAGCATTCGCATTTATGGGCGCGCTGGATCGGCCCAATGCCGTGAAAGATTTGGCGTCGACTGCTGCGGTCTTACGAGCGCATTCGGCGAGCGTTGGCAAAATTGCCAGTGTTGGCTATTGCATGGGCGGCGCGTTGTCGTACCTATGCGCGGCGACCGGTAGTGTGGACGCGGCGGTCTGCTATTACGGTGGTGGAATACACACGATGCTTGATCGCGCGCCGGATATCAAGGTGCCCATGTTGATGCATTTTGCCGAGAAGGATGGCCACATTTCCATGGCTGCAGTTGAATCGATCCTGGAGGCGTTCAAGGGACGCGATGAGGTGCGTATTGATGTTTATTCAGATGTTGATCACGGCTTTAACTGCTGGGGCCGCGCGATGTACAACCAGAAGGCAGCGGCACTTGCGCGCGGTCGATCGCTGGAGTTTTTGGCGAAGACGATCAGCTAACTGACCGAAATACGCACAAGAATTGGCGAAACCGCAACACGACGAAATATTCAGGGACGGGGGACTTACATGACCTATGCAGCGATCACCGGTTGGGGCAAATGCATGCCGCCTGCTGTGCTCACCAACGCCGATTTGGCAACGTTTTTGGACACCGACGACGAATGGATCATCTCGCGCACCGGGATGAAGGAGCGCCGAGTTTCGCACGTGCATGCCATCGAAATGTCCTACGTGGCGTCGATGCGCGCATTGGCGTGCGCGGGACTCAACGCGACCGACATCGACCTGATTGTGTACGGGTCGTGCAGCTTCGACGAAATGGTGCCCAATAGTGCGTCGGGATTGCAATACAAGTTGGGCGCAAAAAACGCGGCGTCGATGGACGTCAACACTGCTTGCACCAGTTTTCTGTATAGCTGGACAACCGCCAACGCGATGATTCGCTCCGGTGTAGTCAAGCGCGCTCTGATCGTGGGTGTTGAGCTGATCAGTCGCTACATGGACTGGGAAAACCGCGGCGTGGCCGTTTTATTTGGCGACGGCTGCGCGGCAATTGTGATCGAAGCGACCGAGGAAAAAACCGGACTGCTGGCGGAAACGCTCGGCTGCATTAGCGATGCGCGCGGCATTTTGCGCATTGGCGGCTACGGTGCTACGTACGCCAATTCCAACGTTACGTTTGGCGACATGTCGTGGACGTTTGATGGACCGCAGATTTTCAAAAAAGCGGTGCAAGGTATGACCGACGCCAGCGCTAAGACCCTAGCGAAAGTCGGTGTTTCTGCTGAAGACATTGACCTTGTAGTGCCGCATCAAGCAAATGCCCGCATCATCGAATCGGTCGCGAAATACGCGGGCATTCCGATGAGCAAGGTGCAGCTCACCGTGCAGAAGTACGGCAACATGAGCGCTGCCACCGTGCCTGTGGCATTGGTCGAAGCGCTGGAAGAGGGGCGAATCCAGCCGCATTCAAAGCTCTTGATGCCGGCCTTTGGCGCCGGTCTCACGGTGTGTTCGCACTATGCCGAATGGGGTGATCGCGTAACACCTAAAGACGTGAGTGATGTTGAGCTTGCGCCGTGCAACAAAACGGCGCTTGAACTGGTCAACGAAATTCGCGCCGCAAAGGACATCCGGGGTCGTAGCGCTGTGGGTTTGGCGAGCGCGTATTGCGTCGATCAGAAGCCGTTTGGGACGCAGTAACAGCACCCAATCATCTTGTAGGAGCGGCTCCGCCGCGACCATCGTTCGCCTGTGCGACCGGTCGCGGCAAACCGCTTCGACAAGAACCAAAGTTCGATCAATGCCGCTCGTAATGCGGCACCGCTTCACCTTCGGTGCAAAATTTCCTGAGCAGAGACAGCCGTTCTTGCGACGCCTTGCCATCGGCAACGGCAGCCCGCAACGCGCAGTTGGGCTCGTGCAAATGTTTGCAATCACGAAACCGGCATTGCCCAAGCGCATCGCGAAATTCGGGGAACGCACGCTCGATTTCTTGCCGGGAAAAGTGCGCCAAACCGAACACCTGCATGCCCGGTGAATCAATCACCCACGTCGCGTCACTACCCAGCGTGAACAGTCGCGTGAAGGTGGTGGTGTGTTTGCCTGAACCAAGCGCCATTGAGATTTCGTTGGTGCGTTGTGCTTCCTCGCCGACCAGCGCATTGAGCAGCTTGCTCTTGCCCATGCCGGATTGCCCGATCAACACCGAGCGTTCGCCCATCAGCCGTTCACGCATCGGCGCGTCGTTAAATTTGGCAGAGAACAAAATCACGTCGTAGCCCATGTCGCGGTAGCGAGCGAGCGCGTTGGCGGTGGCGGCCGCCTCGACCAGATCGATTTTGTTGAGCCCGATGATGGCCTTCACGCTGCTTGCCTCGGCGCAGATCAACCAGCGGTTCAGCAACTCGTCGGAATACACCGGCAGTGGCGCGATGATGCAGGCCACTTGGGTAACGTTTGACGCAACCAGTTTTTCTTTGAACGCGTCGGCGCGATAGAACAGCGACTTGCGTTCGCCCACCGATTCAATTACGCCGTCGCGATCATTGGTGCGCGTCAGGCTCACCGTATCGCCGCAGGCAAATTGCAACGTTCGCCCTTTGCTCAGGCAGCGAATGCGCTCGCCGGTGTTCAATTGCACGACAGTGTGCCGTCGCTGTGTTTCAATCACCAGACCTTGATACATGCAAATTTTCCGGAGCTAACGCTAAACGAGAAGGTTTGCGGCTTCGATGCGAGCCGCGCAGATGAAATCATTGATGGAAATGCCGCCTAAGCCCCTCTCAACATCGTGGGTGTTGAATGCAATCTCAAGGCGGCTGTAATGCACCGACAGATCGGGGTGATGATCGGTCTGATGGGCAATCGCCGCGACCACGTTTACGAATGCCATCGTCTCATAATAATTTTTGAACTTGAACGTTTTGACGATCTTGCCAGCGGCAAATCGCCAACCCGGAAGCAGTGCCAAATGCGTGTCAATCTGCGCTTGCGTGAACGCCGCGTTGCCATGTTGCGGCGCGGCTTTGCTGTGCGCTAGCGATTCAAGTGTTGTGATGTTCATCGATTCAAAAATTCTTTTGTAGGAGCGGCTCTGCCGCGACCTTACTTTCTATGCCACGTTGGGTCGCGGCAGAGCCGCTCCTACAAAGCATCACAGCGACTGCAAATGGGCAATGCGGATCATTGCGGGCGGATGCGAATGGTGATACGCCGAGTACAGCGGATCGGGCGTCAGCGTATTCGCGTTGTCTTTGTAGAGCTTGGTAAGTGCTGCGATCAGATCATCACGGTTCGCGACTTCAGCAGCGTAAGTGTCCGCCTCAAACTCATGCTTGCGCGAGTACGCAGAGGCAACGGGCGCGAGCCAGAACAGCAGCGGTGGCAACACCAACGAAAACAATATCAGCGAAACACCTGGAGCCGCTCCGCCAGTGTCCGCAGCAAATCCAAATGAGGTGTAAAGCCACGGCTGCGGCAACACCCAAGCCACTGCCGCCAAAAACGCGAGGCTTGCCAGCGCCATGAACACGATGCGCTTGATGATGTGTTTACGCTTGAAGTGGCCCAACTCATGCGCGAGCACAGCGACGATCTCGTTATTGCTCAGGCGTTCCAAAAGCGTGTCAAAAAACACGATGCGTTTGGCTTTGCCGAAACCGGTGAAATAAGCGTTGCCATGTGCAGATCGCTTCGAGCCGTCCATCACGAACAGGCCTTGACTCTTAAACGCAGTGCGCGCCAGCAGCCCTTCAATCGCGGTCTTGGTTTCACCGGGATCCAGTGGCTTGAACTTGTTGAACAGGGGCGCGATGAACGTGGGATACAGCGCCAGCATCAGCAATTGAAATCCGATGAACACCAACCACGCATATAACCACCACAGCGGCCCCGCGCTGCGCATCAGCCAGAACACCAGCGCTGCAAGCGGCAGGATCAGCGCGGCGCTGAGCACCGAGCCTTTGACCAGATCCGTCCAGAACGTCGCACGCGTCGTTTTATTGAAGCCGAACCTTTCTTCAACATAAAACGTGTTGTAGTAACTGAAAGGAATGCCGATGACGCCAGTGACAACCGACAGCAACGCGATCAGCGCGACTTCACG
>JAYSUK010000309.1:0-9206 GCA_043719085.1 Burkholderiales bacterium
CGTGTCTTTGTATTCGTCCAGCGTCACGCTGAGATCAACCGTTTTGCCATCACGCCACACCTGCACTTTGGACGGCGTGCCAGGACGGGCCGAGGTCACATAGCGAGGCAAGTCGCGGGAATCAGCAACCACGCGGTCGTTAAATTTGAGAACGACGTCGCCTTCTTTAATGCCGGCCTTTTCCGCAGCGCTGCCTTTATTCACGCCAGAGACCAATGCGCCTTGTGCTTTCGGTAAATTGAATGCTTCAGCCAGATCGCGCGACACCGCGCCGATATTGACGCCGAGCATGCCGCGCTTAACGGATCCACCCGCCTGCAGTTGGCCTACGACATCCATCGCCAAATCGATCGGAATAGCAAACGAGATGCCCTGAAAGCCGCCGCTGACGGTGGCGATCATCGAGTTGATGGCGACCACTTCACCGCGCATGTTAAACAGCGGCCCACCCGAATTGCCCGGATTTACCGCGGCGTCGTGCTGGATGAACGGCACGAGGTCACCCGTGGCGTCACCTCCTCGGCTCGCACGCGACTTAGCGCTAACGATGCCGCTGGTTAGGGTGCTCTCAAAGCCAAGCGGCTGCCCAATGGCAGCAACCCATTCACCGACTCGCAAGCGATCCGGATTGCCCACTTTTACCGCCGGCAAATCCTTGGCGTCGATTTTGATGACCGCCACGTCGGAGCGTTTGTCCGAACCAATCACCTTGGCTTTGAATTCCCGGTTGTCGGTGAGCTTGACCAGCACCTCATCGGCGTCTTCCACCACGTGGCTATTGGTGACGATCAGGCCATCGGCCGAGATAATGAAGCCGGAACCGCCGCCCTGCCTGCGCAGATCACGTGGTGTGTTGCGCCCCCCAGAGCCGCCCTGGCCGAAGTAGCGCTTGAAGAATTCCTCCATGTCCTCGCGATCAGGGGCGGCACCATCACCACCGCCCGCTTTCGGCGCGTTGCGCTTGACGCTGCCGCTCACACTAATCGACACCACCGATGGGCTGGCGCGCTCGTACAACGAGACGAAATCGGGTAGGCCTTGCGGCGTAGCGATCGGCGCGGCAGGCGCGGTTGGGGTGCCAGCCTGCGCCTGAGCGATGACAGGTATGTGCGGCGTGGTGAACGCCCCAACGGTGACGCCAAGTGCACCAGCAGCAATGAGGGACGCAATAATGGATTTTTTCACTATTTTTCTCCTGAAAACATCGTCTTACAAAAAATGATCATGGATCGCTGACTAAAAATTTACTTGCGCACCAAGCCGTTCGCGATAGCTCGCACCGCCGCCGGTCGTGCCTCGCCGAACGCGGTGATTAACTGGTCACTCGCCTGTCGCGAAAACACCTGATGGCTGCCCTGCCTGTACGCCCCGCTCGGCGCCGATTCGCCAGCAGCAAGCGGAGCCGCGTACACCGAAACCGAGCTAAGCCCATCTGAAAAAATAAGCTGTGACACCGGCTCGATGCGGCCCGGCAAGGCGCGCATGAAGTTTTCACCGATCTTGACGAACCCGGCCGGCAGCGTTTTAACGATCCAGCCGGTGTCCGTTTTCGCGGCACTTACCGGTAGTTTGCGATCAATGCGCCAATTTGCAATACGGTCAACCAGCGTGGGTTTAACTTGCTCACGATCAATTTTTCCGCCAATTTGAATGTCGCTGAAGGTGATCTCCTCCATCACCGCACCGCGCTCGTCGAGCACGCGCCCCCTGAGCCAAAGTCCGCTTTTGAGCTCGGTCCACAGCTTATGCCAGAAGCGGAATTCGTCGGTGGGCTCAAACAGCCACACCTGCGCGTCATGTCCAGCGACGCGCTCGATCTCTAGTTTTTTTACGGTAAAGTGCTGCGCGAGCGTGGCCATTTGCCGCGGCAACAGCGACGGAAAGCCCTGACGCCCGGTGCGCGGCTCAATGCGCATCACGCGCGCGTCGGGCATGTAACAGGTGAGCTCTTCGTTGATGCGTACCACTTCAAACGGTGGGCCATCGAGCGTGGTGATGCGCTCCATCTCCACGCCATTTTCAAATAGATGAACTATCCGGGAGGTCTCGGCGGCACCGCGCCGCTGGTACGTGATGGTGCCGGTGTAATTGAGGGTGGCCGCAGCGTTGGCCGCTTGCTGCAAAATTTGACTAATGGTAGTGGCGCTGGCGCTAGCATTTGCAGCCTGGCCAAACGAACCGAAAGTGGGCGCAACTATCGGCGTCTGCGCCATTGAAGCAGTTGCTCCAAGCGCCGCAACGGCCCCCAGCGTTCCCACTGTGCGCGCGAAACACGCCGGTGTGGTGCCACGACGTGACCCGCGTTCATCGACGCCATGGCCGCGCTCACCACGACGCAATTTGCTCGACCTGCTCAAAACAGCACCTATCATTGAAATCACAGCAACTATTGCGTTTGAACAATAACGGCGGGACGCATGTATTGCCGCATTGGCGACATGCTTGAGATGTCCGCGCTTTCTTGATGCGCCTGAAGATAGGCATTGAAGTCAGCACGCACCCTCGCCGGAGCCACGCCCTGAACCCCGTCTGCACCAGCCACCGACACCGCAGAGGCCACACTCGCCAGTTGCGGGGCAGCCACTTGGTCTTTGTAGACCACCGTGCCAACAAAGCCGACGGCTGCGACCGCAGCCGCCGTTGCCCACGCACGACCGCCTTTACTCAGATAGGCCATCGCCGACGACAAGCTGCGCTCTTTCGCTTGCGCTCGCAGCCGTTTGCCAGCAGGTGCCAGGATTGCCGGTTCGCTGCTGATGGCGGCGCGAATGGCGTCCGCGCAACCCGATTTTGTATCTTCGAGGCCGCGAATGCAGTCGCCAACATAGTGCATTTCGGCCCAACAATAGCGGCCCGGCTCAGTAGACAACGTGGTCATTGCGATGTCAATTTCGTGCGCTGCAATATCGCCGTCCATCCAGCGCGAAATCTGCTCGCGCGTAGCCGATGCTGCCGACATTGAACCAGCTGCGGGGCCGATTTTCGTTTCAGAATTCATGTTCACCATCTCCTGTCTTCTCGTGTATCCAGCAACGGTCGCAGTTCGGTCGCGATTGCTTCTCGGGCCCGGAAAATGCGGCTGCGCACTGTTCCGATCGGGCAATCCATCGCCTCTGCGATCTCTTCGTAACTTAAACCCTCAATTTCACGTAGCGTCACTGCCGTGCGCAAATCTTCAGGCAGCGCCGCCATCGCCCGGTTGACGGCCTCGGCGATCTGTTTACTCGCGTATTCGGCATCCGGGGTGGCAACGTCGTGTAGACCGGCGTTGCGGTCAAAAGATTCCGCATCATCGTCATCATCCGACATCAAATCGCTTTGCGGCACGATGCGTCGGGCGGGGCTGGCCAGATAGTTTTTCGCGCAGTTGATGGCAATGCGATAAATCCAGGTGTAGAAGGCCGCGTCGCCGCGAAAAGTCGGCAAGGCACGATAGGCTTTGATGAAGGCCTCCTGAACCACGTCATCGACCTCGCCCGAATCGCGAACGAAGCGCGCCACAAGGCGCTGCACCTTGCGTTGATATTTGAGGACTAACAGATCGAATGCGCGCTTGTCACCTGCCTGCACGCGCTCAACGAGCTCCTGGTCGACCGCTCGGTCGCTCATCAGCAGTTTCCCTTTTTTATTGTGTCCGCCTTGCTGCGTGACCAGTCAGTGGTAAAGACCCGATCATCCTGAAAAAGTTCAAACGTTCAACTCTGTGCTGCGCTCAACGATTCAGCAGTACATGGGGCATCAAGCGCCCCACTTCAATGCCACGCACCGATTTGATCGGCACATCGAGCCACGATTTAAGCTCGGCGCGCGCCGCCTCGTCGAGCATGTTGAGCTGCTCAAGCACGCTGCAAAAGGCAATCATCAAAGCTTTGAGGTTGCCATCGCTTACTTTCGCGGCAATACCAATGCCGCGCGAGCGGCTGGCGAGAGTCTGCACCCCGTCGGCACCTACCTTGTTGATCCAGTCGCCGCGACCGGCACGGGCCAGCGCCAGATCGTTACGCCCCGCGCCCGAAACCATCTCCGGATGCGCGCACATGGCGTCGTACAAAACGCGCGGGGCGTCGCCGTAGCGTGGGTCGGTCTCGGTGCGCGCAAGCCACGAAAAAGCCCGTGCCAGCGCGGTGAGTGACACGGCGAAATTGGGCGCGCTGCAGCCATCGGTGCCACATACCATCGCGCCAGGATCAAACTCGCCGCAGGCGTAGGCGACGGCATCGCGAATCTGCTGCTGAACCGGGTTTGCGGGTTCCAGGTAGCTCTCTGTGCTTGAGGCGAGCAGTTTGGCTTGCAGCAACATGCCTGAGTGCTTGCCCGAGCAGTTGTGAAAAAAAGCGTTCCAGCGCCGACCCGGCTCCGGCGTCTGTTGGTTGTTCTTGTACCAATACGGCTCGTGGGTGCCGCACTGCAGCGCGGCATCGGTCAAACCGATTTTGGCCAGCAAGCGCTCGGCTGTCTCAGCGTGAATGGCCTCGCCGTTGTGACTGGAGCACAGGAGTGCAATTTCTGGTCGCGTCAACGCGTATTCAGCGAACCGTGGATTGGCCACCAAAGGCAACGCCTGCAGCGGTTTTAGCGCGGAACGGGTGAACATCGGCGCACGGGTGTCACCCAGGCCGGCGATCAGAGCGCCATCACGATCAACCACTGCAATCGAGCCGTAAAACACATTTTCAACATGCTCGCCGCGCGTGCTGAACGCGATGGGAACGTGCTTGGGAAGGACAAACTTTTTTTGCATTTTCTTATTGTTTCATGCGGTGCGGCGAGGTCGAGGCTACGTGCCGACGTGACTAACGCCGTTAGGCTCACTGGTGCAAGGTAGGTAGCAACAGCTTTTCTTTGAAAGCCTTAATTAATAGGGGCAAAATCGCGTTTTTTGATTAAGTCGATATCTTAATAATACCGGCGGCACCCCAAAAGAATCGGTGGTTTTTGATAAAAGCTGTTTCGATTGTTTGATGGTCTGTGGTGCCGCGACGGGCGAGTTTCGATGGTCTCCGCAATCACGCTTTGTTACGTCGACTGCGTGGGGCACAGGGTCACTGAGTGAGGGTTAAACAAGCCGTTGTAGGACCGCCGAGCTCAAATGCAAGTTGCGGCGGCGACGCCGTTCCGACGGCAAATCGATTCAGTTTTTCGCCCGGCCCGCCTTATCAAGGCCACTCACTTTGTCGCCCACCACGATACCGCGCTCCTTAAACCAGCCCTGCTTCATCTCCAGCGCGAACATAGCGGGCGCGCCGGATGGATACGTGGATTCATCTTGCGGCTTCATGTCGACGATGCTGACGATCACGCCCTTGCTGTCGATGTAGGCAATCGACAACGGGATGAAGCAATTTTTCATCCAGAACGCCAGCGGTTCGCTCTGCGCGAAAACGAAAATCATCCCGGAATCGGGCTTCAGCGAAAAGCGATTCATCAGCCCCGTTGAGCGCGTGTTGTTGTCGGCCGCAACTTCCGCTTTGAGCTTTGACGTTCTGATCGTCAGCTCGACCACGGGCAAATCCTTGTTCACCTGTGCCAGGCTGTTCGCGGGCAAAAACGTCGCTGCGAATAAGAAAACAAGCGCTAGAACGGAGAAAAAATTACGCGACATCAACATAGGCAACCTGAGGAGTGTGACTGATTTGATAGAGCACCCAGATCGCGGCCCCTACGGCCACCGAAGCGAGCATCACGATAGAAAAACGCAGCAAACTTTGTTGCGCAAACGGCACGATGATGGCGGTGGTCACCGCCATCATCGCCACGTGCGCCGATGATTGCAGGGCCGACGCCGTGCCGCGTGCGTACGAAAACGCATCAAGGAGTTTAAGACTGACGCAAGGGGTCACCAGTGCCATTCCAAACGTATAAATTGCAATCGGTGCGATGTTCCAGATAACGCGCGGTGGTAACAACGCGCTGACAAGCAAGTTGGCCACCGCAGCCACACCCATAATCGCAAAGCCTGTATTCATCTGCCGCGCATGCGATACGCGACCTGCAAAGCGGCCCGAGCAATACGCCGCCAGCGTGATGCCCGTGATACCCGGCACGAATAGCACCGCGAAATCCTTGGTGGTAAGCGATAAATGCGTAATCAAAAACGCGGGGGCGCCGGCGATGTAGACGAAAAAGCCGATGAAATTGATACCGGGAATGGCCGCCAGCGTCTGAAACGTTTTATTGAAAAAAATCCGCCTGTAAGTACGCGCCAACGGCTTGATCGCAAGCGGCAAACGGTTTTCAACGGCATGCGATTCAGGCAGGCTCAACACCGACCACACGGTCAACATCACGGCGAACGCACCAAGAAACCAAAAAATTGATGGCCACGCCAGATGCGCCACCAGCCAACCGCCCAAAATGGGCGCAGTGATCGGCGCCGCAGCGAACAACATTTGAATGCGCGACAACTGTCGCTGTGCTTCGTCGCCACTAAAAATTTCGCGCACCACCGCGCGACCCACCACAAAACCGGCGCCAGCGAAACAGCCCTGCAATGTACGAAAAATCAGCAGCGATTCGATCGAACCGGACAATGCGCAGCCCACCGAGGCCACAGCATGCACGCACAAAGTGCCCACGATCACCGGCTTGCGACCAATCGAATCGCTGATCGCGCCATGAAACAAGGACACAATGGCGAAACCGATGAAGTACACGGTCAGAGTTAGCTGCATCTGCACCTCTGTCGCCGGCAGCGCCGCCTGCATGGCCGGAAATGCGGGCAGATAAGTGTCGATGGAAAACGGCCCGAGCATGGTGAGCGCGGCCATGAGCCAGGTGAACTTCAACCGCTCGCGGCGGCTCGCGTAGCGGGCGGTCAGCGGCGAAAGTGCGGGCGCGAGGGCAGCCTGATCAGGCAGCGGCAAACACTGCCTCTTCAATCTCGGTGCGCTTGAGCGAGGGTGCGAACATTACGATGAAGTCATAGGCAAAGCGGCGCAAAAACGCGTTACGGCGCAAGCCCACACGCGTAATCGACGGCGCAAATAAATGCGACGCGTCGAGACGCTTAAGGTCTCCATCCACTTTGGGTTCATAGGCCATTTCAGCGAGGATGCCAACGCCAACGTTAAGCCGCACATAGGTTTTAATCACGTCAGAATCGAGTGCGGTCAACGCCACGTTCGGCGTGAACCCCGCGCTGGCGAACGCACGATCCACCTGAGAGCGGCCGGTAAACGCAGTGTCGTAAGTGATAAGCGGATACTTCGACAGCGACTCAATGGAGAGCACTTTTTCTTTGGTGATCAAGTGCTTAAGCGGTGCAATCACGCAGCGATTCCATCGATAACAGGGCAGCGTCACCAACAGCGGATCAAGCGCCAGCGCTTCGGTGGCAATCGCGATATCGGCCTCGCTGCCCGCCACCCAGTCGGCACATTGCTTGGGGTTACCCTGTTTGAGTTTAAGTTTGACGTCGGGGTACTTGGTGCTGAACTGGGTGACCACGCGCGGCAAAACGTAGCGTGCTTGCGTGTGCGTGGTGGCGATGGTCAATACGCCTTCCTTCGCGTTGGTCATGTCGGAGGCCAACGCCTTTAAGCTGCTGGCGTCTCCGTTCAGTCGCTTGGCGATGGCGTACGCCTGCTCGCCGGCAGCGGTCAGACCCATAAAGCGCTTGCCGCGCCGCTCAAAAATCTGTAAACCCAACTCGCCTTCGAGCGTTTTGATATGTTTGCTTACTACGGGTTGCGCGGTGTAACACGCCACCGCCGCGTCGGACACACTGAAACCGTTTTCAACCACGGCGCAAACAAATTTAACTTGTTGAAAATTCATTACAAGGGGCGTTCCCAGCGAAAGTAGATATTCTTTCGTAACATAAGCACATTATGACGCAACGCTTTTATCTCCACCCCGACAACCCACAAATACGCTTGATCAAACAGGCAGCGC
This sequence comes from Burkholderiales bacterium, assembly GCA_043719085.1. Classification (GTDB taxonomy): domain Bacteria; phylum Pseudomonadota; class Gammaproteobacteria; order Burkholderiales; family Casimicrobiaceae; genus Casimicrobium. The sequence continues at coordinate 7,894 of JAYSUK010000309.1, forward strand.
ACCTGTTGCGCGCAGGAGCGGTGATCGCCTATCCGACTGATAGCTCGTACGCGTTGGGCTGCCGGTTGGGTGACGCCGAAGCACTTAAAACGCTGCGCCAGTTGCGTGGCGTAGACGACAAACACCATTTGACGCTGGTCTGCGCCGACTTATCCGAACTGGGTAAATATGCGCGTGTCGACAATCCGGCGTTCCGTATTTTGAAACTTGGCACGCCGGGGCCTTACACCTTCATTCTTGAGGGCACCCGAGAGGTTCCCAAGCGCCTGCTGCACCCCAAGCGCGCAACGCTCGGGCTTCGCGTTCCAGATCATCCGGTGGTCTTAGCGCTGATTGCGGAATTGGGTGAGCCCATTCTTTCGGCCACCTTGATTCCACCTGACCAATCGCATCCATTGAACGACCCCGAAACGATTGCCGAGCAAATGCCGCGTTCGCTGGGCCTGATTCTTGATGCGGGCCAGTGCCCGGAGGCCGCCACCACAGTCATTGACCTCACCAGCGGAACGCCCGAGGTAATCCGTGTCGGGAACGGCTCGCTCGCACGGCTGGGGCTTTCAGTGTAGGGATTAACCGGGCAGACAAATCTGAATAAAGTGCCTAAACTCACAGTGATCTGAGGTTCACACAACGTCTGTGCTCCCAGACTCAATAAGGAGCTTGCGATGCGAAGTGCACAGATAGGGCGGTTTCGGGCAGGTTGTGTTTCGGTACTGGCGGGCTTGGCGCTCGCGTCAACGACATTCGCCCTCGACGTGGGTGGCGTGAAAGTCGAAGAAAAAGTCAAAGTCGCCAATCAGGATTTGGTGCTCAACGGGTCTGGCATGCGCTACGCCGCCGCCGGGTTGGTACGGGTTTACGTCGCCTCACTGTACTTACCGCAAAAACGCACCACCAGCGCTGAAATCGGCGCGTTGAAAGGCGCTAAACGCATGCATCTGAACTTGCTGCGCGAAGTCAACTCGAACGATTTTTCCAAAGGCTTGCTGGGCGGTATGCGCGCCAATCTGCCGCCCAGTGAACAACAAAAGCACTTCGACAGTTTGCTCAAACTCGGCTCTATTTTCGGGCAGATTCCGTCGCTCAAGAAGGGTGAAACTATCACCGTCGATTCGATTCCCGGCACGGGCACGGTCATTCTCGTCAACGGCAAAAAAGTGGGCGAAGCATTTCCGGACGACACGTTTTTTCAGGCGCTCCTGCAAATCTGGGTCGGCCCGAAGCCCATCGAAGATAGTTTGAAACCGGTGCTGCTTGGGGTCAACCCAAGCAACGACAATTCGGTCAATAACAACTCGCGCGACCGGTTTTAA